>NZ_CP160403.1:4057857-4370000 GCF_040782645.1 Streptomyces sp. HUAS ZL42 | reverse complement strand
ATACGGACTGACGCCTGCCCGGTGCTGGAACGTTAAGGGGACCGGTTAGCTCACTTTCGGGTGGGCGAAGCTGAGAACTTAAGCGCCAGTAAACGGCGGTGGTAACTATAACCATCCTAAGGTAGCGAAATTCCTTGTCGGGTAAGTTCCGACCTGCACGAATGGCGTAACGACTTCTCGACTGTCTCAACCATAGGCCCGGTGAAATTGCACTACGAGTAAAGATGCTCGTTTCGCGCAGCAGGACGGAAAGACCCCGGGACCTTTACTACAGTTTGATATTGGTGTTCGGTTCGGCTTGTGTAGGATAGCTGGGAGACTGTGAAAGCCATACGCCAGTATGGTGGGAGTCGTCGTTGAAATACCAGTCTGGTCGTGCTGGATGTCTAACCTGGGTCCGTGATCCGGATCAGGGACAGTGTCTGATGGGTAGTTTAACTGGGGCGGTTGCCTCCTAAAGGGTAACGGAGGCGCCCAAAGGTTCCCTCAGCCTGGTTGGCAATCAGGTGTTGAGTGTAAGTGCACAAGGGAGCTTGACTGTGAGACCGACGGGTCGAGCAGGGACGAAAGTCGGGACTAGTGATCCGGCGGTGGCTTGTGGAAGCGCCGTCGCTCAACGGATAAAAGGTACCCCGGGGATAACAGGCTGATCTTCCCCAAGAGTCCATATCGACGGGATGGTTTGGCACCTCGATGTCGGCTCGTCGCATCCTGGGGCTGGAGTCGGTCCCAAGGGTTGGGCTGTTCGCCCATTAAAGCGGTACGCGAGCTGGGTTTAGAACGTCGTGAGACAGTTCGGTCCCTATCCGCTGTGCGCGTAGGAGTCTTGAGAAGGGCTGTCCCTAGTACGAGAGGACCGGGACGGACGAACCTCTGGTGTGCCAGTTGTTCTGCCAAGGGCATGGCTGGTTGGCTACGTTCGGGAGGGATAACCGCTGAAAGCATCTAAGCGGGAAGCCTGCTTCGAGATGAGGACTCCCACCCACTTGATGGGGTAAGGCTCCCAGTAGACGACTGGGTTGATAGGCCGGATATGGAAGCACGGTAACGTGTGGAGTTGACCGGTACTAATAGGCCGAGGGCTTGTCCTCAGTTGCTCGCGTCCACTGTGTTAGTTCTGAGGCAACGACCCCGTATGTGTGTGTACGGTCCGGTCGGACTTCATAGTGTTTCGGTGGTCATAGCGTGAGGGAAACGCCCGGTTACATTCCGAACCCGGAAGCTAAGCCTTACAGCGCCGATGGTACTGCAGGGGGGACCCTGTGGGAGAGTAGGACACCGCCGAACAATTCTTGGGAAAACCCCCGTACCAGAAATTGGTACGGGGGTTTTCTGCGTTTAGGGTCTAGTCATGCGTTATGACCTTGTCATCTTCGACAACGACGGCGTGCTCGTCGACAGCGAGCCCATCTCCAACCGGCTCCTGGCGGCCTACCTCACCGAGCTCGGGCACCCGACCTCCTACGAGGACTCCCTGCGCGACTACATGGGCGCCGCCATGCACCGCGTACACGACCTGGTGGAGGAGCGGACCGGGCAGCGGTTGCCGGTGGACTTCGACGACGTCTTTCACGGGCGCGTGTTCGCGGCTTTCGAGCGGGAGTTGGTGCCGGTGGCCGGGGCCGTCGGGGTGCTCGAGAAGCTTGTCGCGGACGGGGTGCCGTACTGCGTGGCGTCCTCCGGTAGTCATGAGCGGATTCGGGTGGGGCATCGGACGACCGGGCTGGACCGATGGTTCGACGATTCGCGGATCTTCAGTTCGGAGGACGTGGGTCGGGGGAAGCCGGCGCCGGATCTGTTCCTGTACGCGGCCGAGCGGATGGGTGTGGCTGCGGAGAAGTGTGTCGTCGTCGAGGACAGTCCGCTCGGGGTGCGGGCGGCCGTCTCGGCCGGGATGGACGTCTACGGGTTCACGGCCATGACGCCCGCCGAGCGGCTCGCAGGGGCCACTCAACTCTTTTCCGACATGGGGGAGTTGGCCGGCCTGCTCGTATGACCTCGGCCATCCCTGGGGCACTGACAAATGTCATGCGGGGCTCCGGACGTTCGTTTCCAGGCCGATGATGACCGTCGGGCTCAAGCCGTTCCTGGTGAAGGGGGATGCGGCCAAGGAGGCCGCCTGGGAGCGGCTCGCGGGTGGCTTTGGGGCAGGGGCGGCGGCCCTCCGGCGGTCGGAGCGGGCCTTCTCCGTCGTCTGGGGAGTGGTGCTGCTCCCGGAGTGCGTCGTGCGGATCGTGGGTGCGTACACCGTGCCGGTGGACACCATGGTGTGGCTCGGATCGGTCGTCATGATCGTTGCGATGGTGATCGCCTTCGTGGTGAGCGGCGGACTCGCCGCCGAGCCCATGCAGCGGCTGATCGCCGCGCAGGTGGAGGCGGCGGCCGTCTCCACCGTGAAGCCCGCGGCCGCCGTCGCCGCCTGACGGCGCGGCAAATCAAAGCTGAGGGGAATTCATCTTTGGCTTGATCTACCCACGAGTACGCCGGGGCCCTACGCTCGCCGCCATGACAGAAGTGCTGCGGCGCGGTAGGGCCTCGTTGGCGTTCGGTTTCTTTGCGCAGGGGGTCGCCTTCGCGCTGCTCGTGACGCGCATCCCGGCCATCCAGGACCGGTATGGGGTCTCCGATGCGCTGCTGCCCGCCTTCCTCGCCGCCGTGCCGATCCTCGCCGGGGCCGGGAGCGTGACGACCGAGTATCTGGTCAAGCGAATACGGCCCAGTCTGGTGCTGCGCTGGTCCCAGCCTGTCGTGCTCCTGGCGCTGCTCGGGGTCGGGGCAGGGGACCGCATGGTGGAGTTGGGGGTCGCGCTCGCCGCCTTCGGGCTCGCCGTGGGTGCGCTCGACGCCTCGATGAACATGCTCGGGGTGAGCCTGCAGCGGACGTACGGGCGCAGCATCATGCTGAGCTTCCATGCCGCGTACAGCCTGGGTGGGATCCTGGGGGCCTCGCTGGCCTGGGTGGGCGCGCACTGGCATGTGGCGTTGTTCCTGTCGTACCTGCCGGTCGTGGTCCTGCTGCTGCCGGCCGTTCTGGTCGGGAGCCGGTGGTACGTCGACGGGGATCCCGCGCCTGCGGAGAAGGAGGGCGGCGAGGCCGGGCCGTTCGTCTTCAAGCTGCTGCTCCCGCTCTGTCTTGTGATGACCTTCGCGTACATCGGGGACTCGACCGTCTCCAACTGGAGTGCGAAGTACCTGCAGGACGTGCTGGGGAGTTCCGAGCAGTTGGCGACCGTGCCGTACAACGTGTACATGGTGACCACGCTGATCGGGCGGGGTATCGGGGACTTCGGGGTGCGGCGGTTCGGGGCCGCGGCGGTGGTGCGGGGCGGGGCACTGCTGGCGGCGCTCGGGTTCGCGGTGGTGGCGGCGGCGCCCGGGGCGTGGGTCGGGATGCTCGGGTTCACGCTGCTGGGGCTTGGGCTGTGCGTGCTGGTGCCGCAGACCTTCGCCGCGGCTGGACGTCTGTTTCCCGGGGCGTCCGATACCGCCATCGCGCGACTCAATGTCTTCAACTATGTGGGCTTTTTGATCGGTTCGCCGTTGGTGGGGGCGCTGGGGGACGCGTGGAGCTACCGCGGGGCCATGCTGGTGCCGATGGTGTTGGTGCTGGTGACACTTGTGTACGCCCGTTCGTTCGCCGCTCAACCGGACCGATACGGTGGCGGGCATGAGCGGCCGCGCACAGCTGATGTGGGACGAGGCAGTAACGGGCTATGACTTCGGACCGGAGCATCCGATGGACCCGGTCCGGCTTGCCCTGACCTGGAGGCTCGTCGATGCCTTCGGGCTTGATCGTGAGGTGGACGTCGTCGCGGCGAAGCCGGCGGGGGACTCCACGTTGCGGCTCGTCCACCGGGAGGACTACATCGAGGCCGTGAAGGCGGCTTCGGCGGATCCCGGCGCGGCGGACATGTCGTACGGGCTGGGGACCATGGACGATCCCGCCTTCGCCGGTATGCACCAGGTGTCGTCGTTGATCGCCGGTCAGTCCGTGGGGGCCGCGGAGGCCGTGTGGCGTGGCGAGGCGCTGCACGCGGTGAACTTCGCGGGCGGGCTGCACCATGCGATGCCGGGGGGTGCGTCGGGGTTCTGCGTCTACAACGACGCCTCGCTGGCGATCGCCCGGTTGCTGGAGCTCGGGGCCGAGCGGGTCGCCTATGTGGATGTCGACGTGCATCACGGGGACGGGGTGCAGGCGGCGTTCTGGGACGATCCGCGAGTGCTGACGATCTCCCTGCACGAGCATCCTCGGACCTTGTTTCCGCAGACGGGGTGGCCGGAGGAGACGGGGGCGGAGCGCGCGGAGGGCTCGGCCGTGAATGTCGCGTTGCCGGCGGGGACCGGGGACGCGGGGTGGTTGCGGGCGTTTCACGCGGTGGTGCCGGAGCTGATCGCTGATTTCCGGCCGCAGGTGCTGGTGACCCAGCACGGGGCCGATACGCACTTCGAGGATCCGTTGGCGCATCTGGCTGTTTCGCTGGATGCGCAGCGGGCTGTGCAGGTCGCCTGTCATGAGCTGGCGCATTCGTACGCCGACGGGCGGTGGGTGGCGCTCGGCGGGGGTGGATACGCGGTGGTGGAGGTTGTGCCGCGGTCCTGGACCCATCTCGTGGGGATTGCGGCGGGGCGGCCTGTGGAGCCGGAGGCGGTGATTCCTGAGGGGTGGCGGCAGGAGGTCTTTGCTCGGACCCGTCAGTTGGGGCCGGTGCGGATGACTGATGGGCGGTGGCCTGTGTCCTGGGCGGACTGGGAGGACGGGTACGACCCCGCGGATCGGTTGGATCAGGCTGTGTTGGCCACTCGGCGGGCGGTGTTTCCGTTGCGGGGGTTGTTGGCGTGAGCGGTTGAACAAGTGCGCGGGGATTGGTGCGGGCCGCCGGTGGGTCGCGCAGCCCGGCGCTGACGGGTGCCGCCTGCGCCCACCCTCCCCCACTCTCGACTTCGCTCGAGTGGGGGGACCCCCATCGCCCCAGGCGGCACTCATGCCCGCAGTCTGACGGCGTGGCTGCGCATGCCGTGCGTTACGCCAACTGTGCGGTGTTTCCCGGTTCCCGTGCCTGCCCCTTCGCCCGTCCGTCACCATCGCTGACGTGTTGAGCACCGGCGCGCTGCGCGCTCATCTGCTTGCTGCTCGGCTTGCTGGGCCTGTGGCGACCTTGCGGGAGGAGAGTCTGCGCAGCTATCGGCTGTTCGCGGCTCGTGACCCCCGGGTACTGATCGGGATCGATCCTGAACGGTCGTGGGGGTCATTGGAATTGATCGAGTTGATGGCTGACAAGTGTGGGGTTTCGGCCGATCCGCAGCACACGGCCGGCCACGACGTGATCGATCCGGAGCGCACGCTGGCTGCCCTCAACGCCTTTGCGGAACGGCTCGCGGCCGCCGCGCAGGGCCGCGCGCCCGTGCTTCTCGGCACCGGGCACCCGCAGCGGCTGCTCGGGTTCTACGCCGCTCTGGCAGACGCGCTGTCGGCGGCTGGATGTACCGTCCTCACCCCGGCGCAGGGTCGCTGTGTCGACATAACGACCCGGTTCGGTCTACGCACGTACAACCTTGACTACGTACGAGGAGTCGCGCTCGTCCGGGAACCCGGCGTCGCACGCCCCGGTAGTGAGCCCGGCGCACACAGTCACTCGCCCCTCCCGGTTCGGACGGCCCTGGCCGCCGCGGCCGAGCAGGGCGGGCCGTTGCCCGAGCTTGTCATCGGGGATCACGGGTGGGTCTGCGGAGCAGGTCAGCTGGGGTTTGAGGCCATTGGTCTCGCGGATACCGATGACCCCGCGCTCTTCGTGGGCGAGGTCGAGGGGTCCGTGTCCGTCGTCGTTCCACTTGATGACGCTGTGCGGTCTGATTACTACCGGCCGCTTACCCGCTACGTACTCAATCGAGCGTGTCTGTCACAGTAGGCCGCCGATGGGTGCACCTCTTCCCCACTCGCATCACCCGCCCCTACATTGGGGAGTGAGCACGCAACGACGAAGAGTCACCGGAAGGGGAAGCCGGTGGCCGTCGAGTGCGGAAGGTTCAGGTGTGTCATGGCTGCAGCTGGCGAGAGGCCTCTGAACGAGGTTCAGTTCCTTACCGTGGCGGAAGTCGCCTCGGTGATGCGAGTGTCGAAGATGACCGTGTACCGGTTGGTGCACAGCGGTCATCTGCCCGCGATCCGGGTGGGGCGGTCCTTCCGCGTCCCGGAGCAAGCGGTACACGAGTACCTCCGCGAGAGCTATGTGGGGGTGGAAACCGCCTGAAGGCGTCGTGGGGAGATCCGCACCAGGGAAGTACATTGCGGTAAAGGCAGTACAGGGCACTTCCCGGGTCTCCCCGCACCCTCGATTACGACCTCAGCGCTCGGGCGGGTAGGCTAGCCCCTCGTAGGTCGTGTGGGCCCATGGCGCCCAAACACCGAGTGATGAGAAGTGAGCGAGGGTAGTCGTGGGCTCTGTTATCAAGAAGCGGCGCAAGCGGATGGCCAAGAAGAAGCACCGCAAGCTGCTCAAGCGCACGCGCGTTCAGCGTCGTAACAAGAAGTAAGTTCGCGACGCGAGCCGCGAGAGCGTGTTGTGGCCCCCCACCGGATGGTGGGGGGCCACACTCATATTGCTCGGATCGTGCGGTGGGCCGAATGCTGTGCGTACGCCGGACCTGCACCCCGGCCGATCTGGTCGTATGACCGCGACTTCTCGTCACTTCGTGCATCGGGTGGTCATCACAGCGCAACATCGACCCGCTAAGTTGGCCGTCAGACGGGGAACGCGGCAGGGTACGAGCAGCGGAACGACGAAGGCTGGACGAGGGCGGAAGGAAGGCACTGATCTTGGGCAAGGTCGTGCTCGTGACCGGAGTGGCCCGTCAGCTGGGGGGCCGGTTCGTACGACGGATCCAGCGTGACCCTCAGGTGGACCGGGTCGTGGCCGTGGACGCGGTTCCGCCCGAGCACCATCTGGGCGGCGCCGACTTCATCCAGGCCGACATCCGGCAGCCCACCATTGCGCGCGTGCTCGCCGAGTCGGGTGCCGACACGGTCGTCCACATGGATGTGACGGCCACCGCGCTGGGCAGCGGGAGCCGGGCCACGGTCAAGGAGACCAACGTCATCGGCACCATGCAGCTGCTCGGCGCCTGCCAGAAGTCCCCGAACGTGAAGCGGCTGGTCGTCAAGTCCAGTACGAACGTGTACGGGTCCGCGCCCAGGGATCCGGCCGTGTTCACCGAGACGACCCCGCCCAAGTCGCTGCCCAGCGGCGGGTTCGCGAAGGACACGGTCGAGGTCGAGGGGTATGTGCGGGGCTTCGCGCGGCGGCGGCCGGATGTCGCCGTGTGCGTGCTGCGGTTCGCCAACATCCTGGGCCCGACCGCGGACACGCCCCTCGCCTCGTACTTCTCGCTGCCGATCCTGCCGACCGTGCTGGGCTACGACCCGCGGCTGCAGTTCGTGCACGAGGACGACGTGATCGAGGTGCTGCGGATCGCCTCGCACGAACCGGAGCGAGGCACGCTCAACAGCGGCACCTTCAACATCGCCGGCGACGGCGTTCTGCTGCTCTCCCAGTGCTCCAGGAGGCTCGGCCGCCCCACGGTGCCGCTGCTGCTTCCGGCGGTCACGTGGGCGGGCTCACTGGTGCGTACGCTGGGTATGACGGACTTCTCGCCCGAGCAGATCCGGCTGCTCACGCACGGCCGGGTCGTGGCGACGGACCAGATGCGCGAGACGCTGGGATTCCAGCCGAAGTACACGACCGCGGGGACGTTCGCGGACTTCGCGCGCAGCCATGGACCCGGGCTGCTGCCGCCGGAGGCCCTTGCGGGGGCCGTCGACCGGATCGCCGCGCTGTCCTTGCCGGGCAGCGGCCACCCGACGCAGAGCGCCAACTGAGGAGCGCATCAACGATGGCGGACGCCAAGGTCATTCCGTTCGACGACGACCGGTCCCGCGGGAGCGCCGTACAGCGGCCGCTGCGGCGCCGGGGCGCGGGGAGCCGGCTCAAGAACGCCGAACCCGCACTGGTCCGGGAGGTCCAGCCCCTGCCCAGCAGGGCTGCCGCGCAGGATGATGTTCCCGTGACGCGTGAGGAAGAGCCGCCGCAGCGGCCGCAGGAGGACGGCGGTGGCCTGGAGCGCCGGGTGGCGAGCGGGCTGGCCTTCCTGCGCCGCCGGCTCACCGGGGACTACGAGGTCGACGACTTCGGGTACGACGAGGAGTTGACCGACCAGGTCCTGATGTCCCTGCTGCGCCCGGTGTACGAGAAGTACTTCCGGGTCGAGGTGAAGGGTGTCGAGAACATCCCGGCGGAGGGCGGGGCGCTGATCGTCGCCAACCACTCCGGGACGCTGCCGCTCGACGGCCTGATGATGCAGGTCGCCGTCCACGACCATCACCCGGCGAATCGTCACCTCCGGCTGCTGGCCGCCGATCTCGTCTTCGTACTGCCGGTGGTCAACGAGCTGGCCCGCAAGCTCGGCCACACCCTCGCCTGCGCCGAGGACGCGGAACGGCTGCTCGGGCAGGGCGAACTGGTCGGGGTGATGCCGGAGGGCTTCAAGGGCATCGGCAAGCCCTTCGGCGAGCGCTACAAGCTGCAGCGCTTCGGCCGGGGCGGCTTCGTCTCCACGGCCCTGCGCAAGGGCGCGCCGATCATTCCGTGCTCGATCGTCGGGGCGGAGGAGATCTTCCCGATGATCGGCAACGCGAAAACGCTGGCCAGGTTGCTGGGCTTTCCGTACTTCCCGCTGACGCCGACGTTCCCGTGGCTCGGCCCGCTGGGGGCGATTCCGCTGCCGACCAAGTGGACGATCCAGTTCGGTGAGCCGATTCCGACGGATGGCTATCCGCCGGAGGCGGCTGAGGATCCGATGCTGATGTTCAACCTGACGGATCAGGTGAGGGAGCAGATTCAGCACACGTTGTACAAGTTGTTGGTGCAGCGGCGGTCGGTGTTCTTCTGAAGTCTGACGTCCGCCTTTGTACGACGACGGGGGCGCCCCTCCTGAGGAGGGGCGCCCCCGTCGTCGTACGGCTGTCTAGTCGGTGTCCGCGTCGTTGATGCCCAGGCCGGGCAGGAGGCCCGGGAGGAGTGGGGGAAGGGTGACGTCCGGCTCGGTGGTGGGCGAGCTGGTGGTCGGGGAGGCGCTGCCGGTGCTCTGGGGCGGGTCGAGCAGGCCGCCGGTGGTGCCGCCGAGGAGGCCGTCGCTGTTGCCTGTGCCGACCGGGTTGCTGGGGCTGCTGGACGTGCTCCCGTCGGAGGAGCCGTGGCCGGTGCTGGGCGCGGACGACTGGCCGGAGCCGGACGGGCCGGTGGACGCGGATCCCGAGCCCTGTCGGCCGTCGCCGCCCTGGGCGGGGTTCTGCGGCAGCAGGGACTGCAGCGGGGCGACCTCTTGGTCTATGGCGTCGAACACCGACGACACCTGCTCGCTGACGTCCCCGAGCTGGACGGGCAGCTTGTCGCGGAGTGCGCCCCAGGCCTGGCGGTGCGAGTGGGAGAACGTGGAGAGGGCCTGGATGGGACCCAGGGACTCGGGGTCGCGCTCATAGGCCTCGTGCAGCAGCCGGTGGCCTTCCGACGCGTCGTGCTGCACGCCGGACAGGGCGCGGCGGATCTCGCCGACGGACTCGTGGTCGAGGTGGCCGGCGCGGCCGCGGTCCATCAGCCGCCGGGCCTCGCTGAGCCGGGTCGAGGCCTGGTCCAGATAGGCCTGACCGCGCTCGTCCTCCCCGTCGGACAGGTAGTTGAGCTTGAAGTCCTCGATGCCTCGCTTGAGGCCGTACAGCGAGTCACCGGGCAGGGCGTCCGAACTCGCGGCGGCGACTCCGCCGAAGGCTCCCGCGGCCACACCGACGCTCAGTCCGCCCGCGGTGAGGCCCTTGGCGAGCCGGGAACGCGGGCGGAGCTTGCCCAGTGGGGTCGCCCGGTGAGCACCGCGGGCCCGATGGGAACGCTGCTCGGGCACCGAAGGGTCCGCCTCGCCTCCCGCGCCCTCCCGCAGCATGGCCTCGAACGCGGCCACCAATTGGGCCCGCTGGACGACCTTGACCTCGGGGTCCAGCTCCGGTTTGGGCAGCTCGCCGAGACTCGTCGCGAGGGCCAACAGGTGGCCCTGCTCGGTCTTCTCCGCAGCAGCCGGGGACGGTGCCGATCCTTCGGACTGCTCGGCCGCCGTGCCCTGGTCGGACTGGTCCTCCAGGGCCTGGGCGAAGGCGTTCGCCCGCCGGTGCGCCGATACGTTCGCGATCACTGGCGGCACCTCCTCTCGTCATGACGGTCGACTCCCCAGGGGGTCCTGAGGGTTGCACGCCCTGACCACATCCACACGATCGAGTGATCGGAGTCGGCCAGGGAGTGACCACAGGGAGCCTGCATCCCGCACAACGAGCGGCGTGGCACTTGGGTTACGGACGGCGGATGATCGGATCGGGAAGTCAACAGGCTTTCACGGACCGTGAGTTGGGTGTCGCTGAGAGTAGCCGTCGGCTCACCGGGCGTCGTCCGGCAGGAGCCGGGCGAGGGTGCGCACCGCGCGGTACTGGAGGGTCTTGATGGCGCCCTCGTTCTTGCCCATCACGCGCGCGGTCTCGGCGACGGAGAGGCCCTGGAGGAAGCGGAGGGTCACGCACTCCTGCTGCTGCGGGTTGAGCCGTCGTACGGCGTCGAGGAGGGCGGCGTTGGAGAGCGACTCGAGGACGGAGTCCTCGGGTGAACGCTCGACCTCGTTGGCGTCGAGCATCTCGCCGGTCGTCACCTCCAGCCGGAAGCGGCTGGACTTGAAGTGGTCGGCGACGAGGTTGCGGGCGATGGTGACGAGCCAGGCGCCGAAGTCGCGGCCCTGCCAGGTGAAGGTGCCGATGCGGCGCAGGGCGCGCAGGAACGTCTCGCTGGTGAGGTCCTCGGCGGTCGCCTTGCCGCCCACGCGGTAGTAGATGTAGCGGTAGACCGTGTCGCTGTACTGGTCGTAGAGGCGGCCGAAGGCGTCGGCCTCGCCGGCTTGGGCGCGCTCCACGAGGTCCATCATCCGGGCGCTGTCGCTGTCGGCGGCCGGGCGGCGTGCGGTGGCCGCACCGGCGCCTCGGCCTCGTCTGCCGACGGTGGCGCTGCCCTCGGTCAGTGCGTAGCACGGGCCTACGGGGGCGGCGGTGGCGAAGGCCGGGACGGCGTGCGCGGTGGGGACGCAGCCGCGCAACAGGTCTTGGACCGTCGCGACCGTTGCGCGCAGCGTAGCCAGGCCCGAGGCGTCAACCCCGACGTGTGGGTACACGGGACTCCCAGAGGCAGAGCTTCCATCACGTGCAGTGCGGGACCGTTCACCCGTCGTGGCGACGGAGGGGTACCGGTTTGCGTCTGAGGAGAATAACGCTTCGTATAGGCGCTGCTACACCCAGTTGCTCAAATCATCGATTACGTCGCTTCTGTAACCGATTGACGGTCGCTCAAGTGCCGGAGAGTGACAGGTTGTTGATCGGTTGGGTTCGGTTTTCGGATGGGTGTGGGGCGTGTTGTGGCGGTGTGCGGACAAGGGGGCTGGGGAAGGGGCGCGGGGGGTATGAGGTCTGGATTGGCCGGGTTCGCTGTGTGGGCGGCGTTTCTGTCTGGGTTGGTCAGCCGGGTGACAGGCGAGGCGGCGTCGTGGCCGGCGCGGGGTGGGTCGCGCAGCCCGGCGCTGACGGGGTGCCGCCCGCGCCCACCCGTGCCGCCCCAGGCGGCACGCATGCCCGCGGACTGACGGAGTGACGGGGCGTCGCGCGTGCCCACGGATGGGCGGGGCGGCTGGGCGCAGCGCGCGGGCCGCCGGAGTGGTGGAGTGCCGCGTGTTCTCGCGGACGGGCGGGGTGACGGGGCGTCGCGTGTCCGGAAATGGGCGGGGCGGCTGGGCGCCGCCGCGGGCGGGCGGGGTGGTGGAGTGCCGCGTGTTCTCGCGGGCCGGCGGGGTGGCTCAGCGTCGCGTAGTTCCGTGCGACTACGTACCGGCAGTCGCCCACGCAGCGGAGTGGGGGGTGGTGGTGGTCTCGGGGGCCGGCGGGGTGGTTCAGCGTCGCGTAGTTCCGTGCGACCACGTACCGGCAGTCGCCCACGCAGCGGAGTGGGGGGTGGTGGTCTCGGGGGCCGGTGCGGCGGCTCAGCGTCGCGTAGTTCCGTGCGACTGCATACCGGCAGTCGCCCACGCAGCGGAGTGGGGGGTGGTGGTCTCGGGGGCCGGCGGGGTGGCTCAGCGTCGCGTAGTTCCGTGCGACCACGTACCGGCAGTCGCCCACGCGCCGGAGTGGGGTGTGGTGGTGCGGCGCAGGCCGTCGCTTAGCTGGTCCCCACGCCGTTCACAGTGGCAGCGGGCAGAGGGGCGCAACCCGCGACGGACTCGCCGTACCACCACGCCCCCGACCCGCCCACCGGCAGCAGGCGCCACCAGCCACCCGCACCCACACCCGCAGCACCCGCACCCGCACCCGCCGGAGGCTACCGGCGTCGCCGGTGCAGTGCGATCGCTGCTGCCGTGCCGCCTGCCACCGCGCCCACCCCCGCCGCCGGGATGCCGACCTTCGCTGCCTTTCGGCCCGTGCGGTAGTCGCGTAGGCGCCAGTCCAGTTGGCGGGCGTGTTTGCGGAGCTTGGTGTCCGGGTTGATGGCGTAGGGGTGGCCGACCAGGGAGAGCATCGGGATGTCGTTGTGGCTGTCGCTGTACGCCGCGCAGCGGCTCAGGTCCAGGCCCTCCGCCGCCGCCAGCGCACGGACCGCCTCCGCCTTCGCCGGGCCGTGCAGCGGCTCGCCGACCAGCTTGCCCGTGTAGACGCCCTCCACCGACTCCGCCACCGTACCCAGCGCGCCCGTCAGGCCCAGCCGACGTGCGATCACCTGGGCGATCTCCACCGGCGCCGCCGTGACCAGCCATACCTTCTGGCCCGCGTCCAAGTGTGCCTGGGCCAGCGCCCGCGTGCCCGGCCAGATGCGCTCGGCCATGTACTCGTCGTAGATCTCCTCGCCGATCGACATCAGCTCGGAGACACGGTGGCCCTTGACGATCGACAGCGCCGAGTCCCGCGCGTCCTGCATGTGTTCCGGGTCCTCGACGCCGGCGAGCCGGAACCACGCCTGCTGCCAGGCGAACCTCGCGAGGTCGCGCGTCTCGAAGAACTTCCGTTTGTACAGGCCCCGCCCGAAGTGGAACAGCGCGGCGCCCTGCATGACGGTGTTGTCGAGGTCGAAGAAGGCGGCGGCCTTGTCGTCACCGAGCACCGGGAACTCCGGTTCGGTGTCCGAGCTGTCGATTGCGTCGGAGACTTCTGTCTCCTGCGACGACTTGCGGGCAGCCTCCGCCGAGGCCTCGCCTGCCAACACGCTCCGCGCCGTGGCGGAGCGCCTACGGGGAGTGAGCCATCCGAGAGCGGCCATGGCGTGAGCATAGCCAGTCCGGACGTTGGTTCCGGAGTCCGGAGGTTTGATGCCTGTGAACTCTCCGCGACCGTGTCGTTAAAGAACTGATCGGACGACAGCGCTCTCCGACGGATGTCCCGGGGTTCCACGGCTCGTCCGCAAGCTCGCCCTCCGCTCGTCCGGCGCGCGAGAATGGCCGACATGAGTCCCCTCTTTCGCCGCAACACCCCCAGGGCCCCTCAGGACCGGCTCGTCACGCTCATCGGCAAGCCCGACTGTCACCTGTGCGCCGACGCTCAGCTCGTGGTGGAGAAGGTGTGCGCCGACCTCGGGGTCCCCTGGGAGCGGAAGGACATCACTCAGGACCGGCAACTCCATGACCAGTACTGGGAGCAGATCCCCGTCGTCCTCGTCGACGGGCGGCAGCACACCTTCTGGCGTGTCGACGAGGATCGTCTCCGCAAGGCGCTGACCGACTAGTGAACGAGCACTGACCGAACAGTCCAAAGGGGCCGGAAAGTCGCTTAGGATCGACGGCGACCAGGTCTCGGGGGCGGGATTCGTTTGAGGAGCGTGTGCGGCTTTGCCCCCAGGAGAAGAGGAACGATGGTGCGTGTGCGCCGGTTCCATACGCGTGAGCCGGGGGTGCGTGAGCCCGGTCACGTTGGGCGGGCAAATCGGACACCATCTTTGTGCACGCGTTCACAAAGACATAGCCTGCTGTCGACGGGGCGGTCTCGGGACGTATGACCGCCCGCAGCCCCGCTCTACCCGCAGGAGCACCGTGGCAACTGGCCGAACTCACCGACCGGCGACCCGTAGCCGAGGGATTCCCGAGGCCACGGTCGCCAGGCTTCCGCTGTACCTCCGAGCCCTGACCGCGCTGTCGGAGCGCTCGGTACCCACGGTCTCCTCCGAGGAGCTGGCCGCCGCGGCGGGGGTCAACTCCGCGAAGCTGCGCAAGGACTTCTCGTACCTCGGCTCCTACGGGACCCGGGGCGTCGGCTACGACGTCGAGTATCTCGTCTACCAGATCTCCCGCGAACTCGGCCTGACCCAGGACTGGCCGGTCGTGATCGTCGGTATCGGTAACCTCGGCGCCGCGCTCGCCAACTACGGCGGTTTCGCCTCCCGCGGTTTCCGGGTGGCCGCCCTGATCGACGCCGACCCGGCGATGGCCGGGAAGCCCGTCGCGGGCATCCCCGTCCAGCACACGGACGACCTGGAGAAGATCATCCAGGACAACGGCGTGTCCATCGGTGTCATCGCGACCCCCGCCGGCGCCGCCCAGCAGGTCTGCGACCGGCTCGTGGCCGCCGGTGTCACCTCTATCCTGAACTTCGCGCCGACCGTGCTGAACGTCCCGGACGGCGTCGACGTGCGCAAGGTCGACCTCTCCATCGAGCTGCAGATCCTCGCCTTCCACGAGCAGCGCAAGGCCGGCGAGGAGGCTCTGCCCGACGGTTCGGGTCCTGCCGTCGCCGCCCGCGAGGAGTCCACCGACCAGGGGCCCGACGGGGACGTACCCGCCGTGATGCCGGCATGAGTCTCCTGGTCGTCGGACTGAGCCACCGCAGCGCCCCCGTCAGCGTGCTGGAACGGGTGTCGCTGAGCACGGACGCCCAGTTCAAGCTGCTGCAGGACACGGTCGCCGCCGAACCGGCCACCGAGGCCGCCGTCCTGGCCACCTGCAACCGCGTCGAGCTCTACGCCGACGTGGACAAGTTCCACGCCGGTGTCGCCGAGCTGTCCACGCTGCTCGCCCAGCACAGCGGTGTCGGCCTCGACGAGCTCACGCCCTACCTGTACGTCCACTACGAGGACCGGGCCGTCCACCATCTGTTCTCGGTCGCCTGCGGTCTCGACTCCATGGTCGTCGGCGAGGGGCAGATCCTCGGCCAGATCAAGGACTCCCTGGCCAGGGCCCAAGAGCTGCACACCGCGGGCCGCCTCACGAACGACCTGTTCCAGCAGTCCCTGCGGGTCGGCAAGCGCGCCCACTCCGAGACGGGCATAGACCGCGCGGGCCAGTCCCTCGTCACGTTCGGCCTGGAGCAGCTCGCCGCGGGCGCGGACGTCGAGACATGGGCCCGCGGCAAGAAGGCGCTGGTCATCGGCGCCGGTTCGATGTCCTCCCTGGCCGCCGCCACGCTCGCGCGGGCGGGCGTCGGCGAGATCGTGATCGCCAACCGCACCCAGGACCGTGCCGAGCGCCTGGCTCACCTGCTCGAAGAGCAGTACGGACAACGTCTCTCCGAGGGCGACACGGCGACCGTGTCCGCCCGCGCCGTACCGATGGAGTCGGTGCCGCTCGAGCTGACACGTGCCGATGTCGTCGTCTCCTGTACCGGGGCGACAGGCCTGGTCCTGACGGCGGAGGCGGTCGCGACGGCGGTCGAGGGCCGCACCGGCGAGCCCGTCGCCGAGATCGACGACAACCGCCGTACCACCGCGCACAGGACGGACGTACGAGAGACCCCGCTCCCGCCCACCAGCGTCGGCACCGACGAGGGCTGCCCGCTCGATCTGTCCGCCGCGCAGTCCGGTTTCTCCGTGATGGGGGAGGCGGCCGTGGCCGGCATGGACGCGGCCACGCTGGAGCAGCACGCCACCTGGGTCGACAACGGCACGGTGGACCGCCGGGAGGCCGCCCGCCGCGGCCCCGAGGCCGACGCCGAGCTGATCACCGCGCTCGCCGCGACCGTGGCCACCGTCGGCCGTATCCCGGAGCGCCGCAGGCCCGAGCCGGTCGCCGGGCCCGTCCGTCCCGAGCCGGTCCTCTTCCTTCTCGACCTGGCCATGCCCCGCGACATCGACGCGGCCGCGCACCGGCTGGCCGGGGTGCGCCTGGTGGACATCGAGTCGCTCGCCGAGGCCTCCGCGGACGCTCCGATGACGGCCGACGTCGACCAGGTCCGGCGTATCGTCTCCGACGAGGTCGCGGCCTTCGGGGCGGCCCAGCGGGCCGCGCACATCACGCCCACCGTGGTCGCGCTGCGCACCATGGCCGCCGATGTGGTGGCCGGCGAGATGGCCCGCCTCGAGGGCAGGCTGCCCGGCCTCGACGACAAGCACCGCGCGGAGATCACCCAGACCGTGCGGCGCGTCGTGGACAAGCTGCTGCACGCGCCGACCGTACGGGTGAAGCAGCTCGCGGCCGAGCCCGGCGGCGCCGGGTACGCGGACGCGCTGCGGACCCTGTTCGACCTCGACCAGGAGACGGTGGCATCCGTCTCCCGCGCCGAGGACAGCACCGAGAAGAACCGAGGGCCGGCATGAGTGACCCACGTGAGAAGGGCGCGCTGAGGCTCGGGACCAGGCGCAGCAAACTCGCCATGGCCCAGTCCGGGCAGGTGGCGGACGCCGTGAGCGCGGTGACCGGACGGCCCGTCGAGCTGGTCGAGATCGCCACGTACGGCGATGTCTCGCGCGAGCACCTCGCGCAGATCGGCGGCACGGGCGTCTTCGTGACCGCGCTGCGGGACGCGCTGCTCAGGGGCGAGGTCGACTTCGCGGTGCACTCGCTGAAGGACCTGCCGACGACACAGCCCGGGGAACTGGTGCTGGTCGCGATTCCCGAGCGTGAGGACCCGCGGGACGTGATCGTCGCCCGGGACGCGCTGAAGTTCACCGACCTGCCCCGTGGGGCGCGGATCGGCACCGGCTCGCCGCGCCGCATGGCCCAGCTGAACGCGTACGCACGCGGCCACGGGCTGGACATAGAGACGGTCCCGATACGCGGGAACGTCGACACGCGGATCGGTTTCGTCCGGGACGGAGAGCTCGACGCGGTCGTGCTCGCCGCGGCCGGCCTGAACCGGATCGGTCGTGGCGACGAGGTGACCGACTTCCTGTCGGTCGACACGGTTCTGCCCGCCCCCGGCCAGGGGGCCCTGGCGATCGAGTGTGCCGCGGACAACGCGGACCTGATCGCCGCGCTCGGCGAGCTCGACGACCCGCTCACGCGGGCCGCCGTGACCGCCGAGCGGTCACTGCTCGCCGCCCTGGAGGCCGGTTGCAGCGCCCCTGTGGGGGCGCTGGCCGACCTGCTCGACGGGCAGATTGTCAAGGAAATGCGCCTGCGGGGAGTCGTCGGCACGACCGACGGCACCAGCACGGTGCAGCTGTCCACCACCGGTCCCGTGCCCGAGACGCACGACCAGGCGCTTGCGCTCGGTCGCGAACTCGCTGCCGAGATGTTTGCGCAGGGCGCGGCCGGTCTGATGGGGGAGCGAGCACATTGAGCCCCACCACCCTTCCCGCCGGTCCGGAACACGGGCACGTCACCTTCCTCGGTGCCGGACCCGGGGATCCGGGACTGCTGACTCTGCGCGCCGTCGAGGCGCTGGCGAACGCGGACGTTCTCGTCGCCGAGCACGAGGTGCTCGACGTCGTGCGCGCCCACGCCAGGCCGGGCGTCGCCGTCGTGAACACGGAGACGGATCCTTCGTCGGACCCTGTTCCGGGCACGGGCACGCCTCAGCTTGCGGTTGTTGACGGCACGTCAACAACCGCTGGTGGCCCCGCGGTGCGGGATGCCGCACATCTTGTCATGGAGGCCGCGCGGGGCGGCAGGCGGGTCGTCCGTGCGGTGTCCGGGGACCCGGGACTAGATACGTACGCCGCCGAGGAAATGCTCGCGTGCGCCGCGGCGGGTGTGCCCTTCGAGGTCGTGCCGGGTGTCGCCGCGGCCGTCGGCGTGCCCGCGTACGCGGGTGTGCCGCTGCGCGACGCGCAGGGCGCGGACGTACGGTTCGTGGACGCGCGGACGGCCTCGGACCGGTGCTGGACGGAGGTGGGGGCGTCGGACGGGACCGTGGTCGTGTCGACGACGCTCGACTCCGTCGCGGCGGCGGCCGGTGAGCTGGTGGCCGCGGGCCGCAAGCCGGACACACCCATGACCGTGACGGTGGCCGGTACGACGACGCGGCAGCGGACGTGGACGGCGACGCTGGGCACGATCGCGCAGACGCTGAAGCAGGCGAAGGTTCTGCCCTCGCCGGAGGGCGGCCGGTCTGTGATAGCCGTGGTCGGTGAGCGTTCCGCCCCGGCCCAGCGCGACCAGTTGGCGTGGTTCGAGTCCAAGCCGCTGTTCGGCTGGAGGGTGCTCGTGCCGCGGACGAAGGAGCAGGCGGCGTCGCTCTCCGACCAGCTGCAGTCCTACGGCGCCGTACCGCACGAGGTGCCGACGATCGCCGTGGAACCGCCGCGTACGCCGCAGCAGATGGAGCGGGCGGTGAAGGGCCTGGTGACGGGCCGCTACGAGTGGATCGCCTTCACGTCCGTCAACGCCGTCAAGGCCGTGCGGGAGAAGTTCGAGGAGTACGGGCTCGATGCCCGTGCCTTCGCCGGCATCAAGGTCGCCGCGGTCGGCGAGCAGACCGCGAAGGCGCTCATCGCCTTCGGTGTGAAGCCGGACCTGGTGCCGAGCGGGGAGCAGTCGGCCGCCGGTCTGCTGGAGGACTGGCCGCCGTACGACCCGGTCTTCGACCCGATCGACCGGGTCTTCCTGCCACGCGCGGACATCGCCACGGAGACGCTCGTCGCCGGGCTGATCGAGCTGGGCTGGGAGGTCGACGACGTCACCGCCTACCGGACCGTGCGCGCCTCGCCGCCGCCGGCGGAGACGCGGGAGGCGATCAAGGGCGGCGGCTTCGACGCCGTGCTCTTCACCTCGTCCTCCACGGTGCGCAACCTGGTGGGAATCGCCGGGAAGCCGCACAACGTGACCGTCATCGCGTGCATCGGACCCGCCACCGCGAAGACCGCGGAGGAGCACGGGCTCCGGGTCGACGTGATGGCGCCCGAGCCGTCCGTGCACAAACTGGCGGAGGCGCTGGCCGACTTCGGGCTGCGGCGCAGGACCGCGGCGCTCGAGGCGGGCGACCCGGTCACGCGGCCGAGCGAGCGTCGGCCCGGGGCGCGCCGGCGTCGTACGACGACCTGACGGAGCGGCGAGGAGGTCGCCCCGACGGCACTCCTCGCCGCAACCCCCGTCTCGGGTACGTCAGTAGGGGTGACGATCGGGCTTGAACGCCCAGGCTTCGTAGGCCTGGGCGCCGAGTTCGGGGTGGATCTGCTCGACGTGGATCCGGCGCTGGTCGAGGGGCTTCTGGAAGTCCTCGTACTGGAAGGCGTCGTCGAAGCCGATCTCGCGTGTGGCGTGGAGATCGCAGCTGTAGTAGACGTTGTCGATCCGCGACCAATAGATGGCGCTCATGCACATCGGGCAGGGTGCGCCGCTGATGTAGATCGAGCAGCCCTTGAGCATCCTGGCTCGCTCCGGCACCGGGTCGGGGGAGCCTTCGGGGCGCTGAATGTATTCGAGCGTGCTCTCGTTCTGGTGTTCCTGCGATATCGAGGGGGCCTCGGGGTTCAGGCGCTGCACGGCCTTGCGTATGGTCTCCACTTCGGCGTGCGCCGTGGGATCGCCGGTGAGCAGCACACGGTTCTGTCCCCGGGCCACGATTTCGCCGTCCCGGGTGATGACGGCACCGAACGGGCCACCCCAGCCTTCTTCGACGGATTCAGTGGCCAGCCGTACCGCTTCGGCCAGGAACTGCTTGTGACCCATGCCGGACCTCCACCCGTCATTGCCGTGTTTGTCCGATAACTCCCCTTTGAACTAGACTACTCCGCATGGGTGTCCGTGCAATCCGTGCCCCGGCCGGTGACGGAGCGACCGTCGTGACCTCCCAGAAGGTGCGGGAAGGCCGCGAGGACGACTATCAGCGCTGGCAGGAGCGGACCAATCGGGCGGTGCGCGCATTCGACGGATTCGAGGGGACGGAGATGTATCCCCCGGGCGTCGGTGACGAGCGCGCCTGGGTGGTGGTGTTCCGTTTTTCCCGTATCGACCAGCTGTCCGCCTGGCTGGACTCCGGCGAGCGCCGGGAGCTGCTGACCGAGGGCCGCCCGCTGTTCGACGGGACGCCGACGCAGGAAGTCCTCGCCGGTGCAGCGCCCCCGCCCGCCAGGGAGGAGGCCGTCACCGCGGTCGTCTCCCATCATGTGCGGCCCGGACGCGAGGGGGACTTCGCCCGGTGGCAGGACAAGGTCCTCAAGGCGCAGGGCAGGTTTCCGGGGTTCATGGGAACCGAGTCGTTCAAGCCGGTCGAGGGGATCCAGGACAACTGGGTCGTCGTCTTCCGCTTCGACACCCGTGAACACCTCGACGAATGGCTCGCCTCCGGCGTCCGCGCCAAGCTCCTCGCGGAGGGAGAGAACTACTTCTCCGCCTACGACGTGCACAAGGTGGGGTCGGCGTTCAGCGGCTGGTTCCGCTTCGGGGGCGGCGCCGGGGACTCGGTCCCGCCCAACTGGAAGCAGGCCATGTCCGTGGTCCTGGCGCTCTATCCCACCGTGATGGTCCTGAATCTGACGGTCGGTTACGAGCTGAACGACATCGGACTGCCCGGCTACCTGGGCCTGTTCATCGGCAACGTGCTGAGCGTCTCCATCCTGACCTGGTTCCTGATGCCCTTGGTGAACCGTGCTCTCGCCTTCTGGCTGGTGCCGCCGCGGGCACGTTCCGTGCGCGTCCATGCGACGGGGGCCGCTCTCGTGGTGCTGTGCTGGGCGCTGTGCATCCTGGTGTTCGGGCTCACGACCGGCTGAGGAGCCATCATGAGCGGTGAAATCGAAGGGGAGATCGTACGGCGGGGCGACGCCGCCTACGACGGCACCTGGTCGGCCATGCTGTGGAACGACCTCAAGCCGCGGCGCTTCCCCGAGCTGATCGTCCGGGTCGCCTCGGACCGCGACATCCCGGCCGCCATCCGCCTGGCCCGCTCCGAAGGGCACCGGATCGCGCTGCGCTCCCACGGCCACAGCTGGTGCGGCTCACCGCTGCGCGACGGCGGCATGCTCATCGACCTCTCCGCGCTGGGCGCCTGCGAGATCGACCCCGGTTCGCGCACCGCGAGCGTGCAACCCGCCCTCACCGGGCGCGAGTTCGTCGCCGCGCTCGCCCCGTACGGCCTCGCCTTCCCGGCCGGACACTGCGGACCCGTCGCCCTGAGCGGCTTCCTCCTCAGCGGCGGACTCGGCTGGAACTCCGGCGCCCTCGGACCGGCCGCCGCGAGCGTGCGGGCGGTCGAGGTGGTCACCGCGGACGGCACGTCCCTCACCTGCAGCCAGGACGAGCACCCCGACCTCTTCTGGGCCGCGCGCGGCGCGGGACCCGGCTTCTTCGCCGTCGCCACCCGCTTCCACGTGACCCTGCACGACCTCCCGACGGCCGTCGCCGAGACCACGTACGCCTTCCCCCTGGAAGACGTCGAACCGGTGATCCGCTGGGCCACCGCGGCGGCCCGGCGGCTTCCGGCGAACGTCGAGGCGTCCTTCATGCTCGCCACCGCCTCCCCCGAGATCACGGCGGCGACGCCGAGGCCCAAGGTGATCAGCTTCACCGGCACCGCCTTCGCCCGCACCAGCGAGGAGGCCGTCCACTGCCTGGAACCGCTGCGGATCTGCCCGATCGCCGAACGCGCCCTGTTCCAGAAGACGGACGAGCCGAAGACCTTCGAGGACCTGTACGGCACGTCGTCCGAGTTCTGGCCGAGAGGCCACCGCAACGTGGTGGACACCCTGTGGTCGGACACCCCGTACGAGATCCTGCTGCCCGCGCTCGCCGCCTCGATCGCCCAGGCCCCCTCCGAGCAGTCGCTCGTCCTCGCGCCCCTGTGGCCGGCCTCGCGGGACCGCACCCTCTCCGAGGGCATGGCGTTCTCGGTCCTGGGCGAGACCTATCTCGCCCCGTTCGCGATCTGGGACGACCCGGCCGAGGACGCCGCCAACACGCGCTGGCTCCGGGACACCATGGGGGCCGTCGAGCCCTACGGAACCGGCCACTACATCGCCGAGGCCGACCTGACCGCCGACCCGTCCCGGGCCAGGCGGTCGTACACCCCGGACGACTGGGAGCGGCTGCGGGCGCTGAAGGCCGCCTACGACCCCGAGAACGTCTTCCACACCTACCTCACGCCGTGAACCGGTCGACAAGCCGTCGGCAAAGGTGCTCCCGGGGCGGGCGTAGCGTAGGTGCATGACGAAGTACGGATCCTTTCCCGGTACGCGTCCCCGGCGGCTGCGCACCACCCCCGCCATGCGGCGCATGGTCGCCGAGACCCGGCTGCACCCTGCCGATTTCATCCTGCCCGCGTTCGTGCGGGAGGGCGTGAGCGAGCCGGTGCCGATCGCGGCGATGCCGGGTGTCGTGCAGCACACGCGGGACAGCCTGAAGAAGGCCGCCGCGGACGCGGTCGCGGCCGGGATCTCCGGGATCATGCTCTTCGGGGTGCCCGAGGAGTCGAAGAAGGACGCCCTCGGGACGCCCGGCACCGATCCGGACGGGATTCTGCAGGTCGCGATCCGTGACGTGCGGGCCGAGGTGGGGGACGACCTGCTCGTCATGTCCGACCTCTGCCTCGACGAGACGACGGACCACGGGCACTGCGGGGTGCTCGACGAGCACGGGCGCGTCGACAACGACGCGACCCTCGAGCGGTACGCCGAGATGGCGCAGGTGCAGGCCGATGCCGGCGCCCATGTGGTGGGCCCCAGCGGGATGATGGACGGCCAGATCGGGGTCGTCCGGGACGCCCTCGACCAGATCGGCCGCGAGGACGTCGCGATCCTCGCCTACACCGCCAAGTACGCGTCCGCGTTCTACGGGCCCTTCCGCGAGGCCGTCGCCTCCTCCCTCACCGGGGACCGCAAGACGTACCAGCAGGACCCGGCGAACGTCCGGGAGTCCCTGCGGGAGCTGGCGCTGGACCTGGAGGAGGGCGCCGACATGGTGATGGTCAAGCCTGCCGGCCCCTACCTGGACATCCTCGCCCGTGTCGCCGACACGGTGGACGTGCCGGTCGCCGCCTACCAGATCTCCGGCGAGTACTCGATGATCGAGGCCGCAGCCGAGAAGGGCTGGATCGACCGGGACCGGGCGATCCTGGAGGCCCTGACCGGCATCAAACGGGCCGGAGCGCAGAACATCCTGACGTACTGGGCGACCGAGGCGGCGCAGCGGATCCTCTGAGGGCGCGGGCGGGACGGGGCGGCCGGGAAACGGTTCGAGATCGTTCCGGTCTCGATCCGGCGGCGAACTGACCTCGGTACGCCTTCGGTTGGGCAACGGCCGGGAATCGTTCCGGCGAACACACGGATACCACCCGGGATCCACCGGTGATCTTCTGTGGGTCTGTCCGGAAATCGGCGGTCCGAGGGTGGGGCGGTTTCCGCTCATGCGTCCGATCCGGGCCCAGGAGCCGTGTCCGCAAAGGGGATTGACGCGTGCTCGCTCTGATCCCTACCTTCTGCGCCTGGCCTGATCCGTTCCGGAGGGTCTGAAACATCGATCCCTCGGGGGGATGCAATGAGCTGGTTCATCGAGGTGCTCAAGAAGTACGCGGTCTTCAGCGGACGCGCGCGCCGCAAGGAGTACTGGATGTACACCCTGTTCGTGGTGATCATCTACATCGCGCTGGCGATTGTCGGCGCCGCGCTCAAGGCCGTGTGGATCCCGCTCATCTTCTGGGCCGCGATCCTGCTGCCCAGCCTGGGCGTCAGCATCCGTCGGCTGCACGACACCGGCCGCTCCGGCTGGGCGATCCTCTTCGGCCTGATCCCCCTCGTCGGCGGCATCATCCTGCTGGTCTTCATGGCCAGCGAGGGTGAGGCGGGCCCGAACAAGTACGGCCCGAACCCCAAGGAGGCGCCGGCGTTCGCCTGACGCCGTCGCGGCTTTCCGCCGCTGCTCCGCCACGAGGCCGCCCGGACCGTCGTCCGGGCGGCCTCCGGGCTTTCCTCAGCGGTCCGTGTACGACGCCGTGGGGCCCGGTGCGGACGCGCTCGGCAGGGACAGTCCCGCGTCCGACGGACCCTCGTCGCGCAGGCCCTCGCCGCTGCGGCAGCCCGTGAGGCCGAGCGCGGCCAGGGCGATCAGGACGGCGGCGAGCAGACGGAGACGGGTGGGGCGTACGGACATGGGGGCCTTCCCGGCGAGGTGGGGGTGGGATGTCCACAGCCTGGTCGGTAAGGGCGGCCGAGCGCCACCAAGGGCGTCGTATTCGGGACGCCGGTTCCCGGATCACCCCTGCGACCTGCGAAAACGCCGTTCCGCTGGGACGCGGGACGGGACGGTGACACCCGGAGGTCCGCGCCGCCGTCCGTATCCCGGAAACCTGCTTGTAGGCGGCATCCATTTCCCTAGGCTGCGGGCACGCGACGTGACCGCAGCCGAAGGAGCCGTGCCCATGACCGTCACCGAGCCCGCACCCCCGTCCGCGATCGCCCACGCCCCCGTGCCGCCGCTCGCCGCGCGGGCACGGGCGATCGGCGGCTCGCCCGTGCGGGACATCCTCGCCGTCACCGCCCGCCCCGAGGTCGTCAACTTCGCGGGCGGGCTGCCGGCACCCGAGTTGTTCGACGCGGAAGGGATCGCGGCGGCGTACCGGGCGGTGCTCGCCGAGGCACCCGAGCGGGCCCTGCAGTACTCCACTACGGAGGGCGAGCCGGTCCTGCGGGCCGCGCTCGCCGCCCGCACCACGGCACGTGGCCTGCCCACGGACGCCGACGACGTCCTCGTCACCACCGGCTCGCAGCAGGCACTGTCCCTGCTGGCCACCGCACTCCTCGAACCCGGTGACACGGTCCTGGTCGAAAACCCCTGCTACCTGGCCGCACTTCAGGCCTTCGGCTTCGCGGGGGCACGCGTGCTGCCCGTGCCGGGGGACGAGGACGGCGTGGACCCCGGGGCACTCGCGGACCTGGTGGTGCGGGAGCGTCCGAAGCTGCTGTACACCGTGCCCACCTTCCAGAACCCGACCGGCCGTACCCTGCCGGCCGAACGCCGGGCCGCCGTCGCCTCCGTGGCCGCCCGGCACGGCCTGTGGGTCGTCGAGGACGACCCGTACGGCGAACTCCGCTTCGAGGGCGAGCGGGTGCCGTGGATCGCCTCCCACGCGGGTGCGGAGGACCGCACGGTGTTGCTCGGCAGCTTCTCCAAGGTCATGGCACCGGGCCTGCGGCTCGGCTGGCTGCGCGCACCGTCCGAGCTGCGGCGGGCCTGCGCGGTCGCCAAGCAGGCCGCCGACCTGCACACCCCGACCGTCAACCAGCTCGCCGCGGCACGGTACCTGGCGGACCGGGACCTGGACGCCCACGTCCGGCGCGTCGCGGCCGTGTACCGCGAGCGACGGGACGCGATGCTCGCCGGGCTGGCCCGGGCGCTCCCCGAGGGGTCGTCCTGGAGCCGCCCCGAGGGCGGCATGTTCCTCTGGACCCGGCTCCCGGAGTCGTACGACACCACGGCCCTGCTCCCGAAGGTGGTGGAGCAGGACGTGGCATACGTCCCCGGTGCACCCTTCTACGCCGGTGCGCCCGACCGCTCCACGCTGCGGCTGTGCTTCGTGACGCAGACACCGCAGGAGATCGCGGAGGGGCTGCGGAGGCTGGCCAGGGGGCTCGGCGTCCGGGACTGAGAGTCCAAGGGCGGAGGGATCAGTCCCACCAGAACGTCCACGTCCGCTCGCCGACCAGCCGGCCCGCGTACGCCTCCAGGGTGCCCGGCCCCTGCTGCAGCACGTTGTCCGGGCAGAAGGCGAAGTGCTCCGCCGCCACCGCCTCGGCGTCCGCCAGGGTGGTGGGCGGGGCCGCCACCGAGACGGCCAGGACGTCGAAGCCGAGCCCGACCACCCGTATGCCGAAGCGGTCCTCCCAGGAGCGGAGGACCGCACACAGGCGCGCCACGTCGTTCTCGTAGTTCAGGGGGCCGGTCCAGCCGATGGCCGCCGGTATGTCGGCGCTGCGGCGCGCCGGTACCAGCGCCAGGTGCGGTTCCTTGAACCCGGAACCGCCCTCCGCCAGCAGATCGGCGACCTCGGTGGCACACGCGTCCGGATCGGCGGTGCGCGCCGGTTCACCGGCGGGGCCCGGCCACTCCTCGCCTTCCGCCGCGTACTCCTCCCAGAGCTCGGCGAGCACCTCCTCTGCGTCGTGGTCCCCGGGATACGACACCTCGTCGGGCAGCAACTCCCAGTCCTCGGGGCCGCCCTGGCTGCCGCCCACGTCGACGAGGACCGGCAGCAGCCCCGCACGGGCCGCGGGCACACCCAGCGCCGCCCAGTTGCCCGCCGACGCGGACTGCTCCGCGTACCACAGCAACGGCTCGTGCCACGGACCCTCGTCAGTCTCGTCGATCAGTCTCCCGAGGGGGAGTCGAAGTCCGAGCGACCGGCCGCTCGGATCGGCCGCCAGCTTGGGCAGCGGGTTGGGAAGAGTCGCCATGCCCGTGACTGTAGGGGCAGGCACTGACAATCGGGGTTCAGGACTCCGGAGGCGCCGAACGCCCCCGCTGCCAGCGGAACTTCAGCCAGATGCCGAGTCCGACGGCTGGGAGGACGACGGCTGCCGCCATGACCGTGGCCGTGCCGCCGGCCAGCAGGAAGCCGAACAGAACCGTGCCGATCGACGGATCCTCGCCCAACGTCCGCTCCCTGCCTCCGTGGTTGCCGGTCGCCCGTGCAGACGTCCCGAACACCCCGGCCGGTTCCGGTCAGAGGCGCTCGGGGGTCCTGATGCCGAGCAGGGCCATGCCCTGGTGCAGGGTGCGGGCCGTGAGGTCCACCAGGAACAGGCGGTTCTCCACGACCTCCTGCGAGTTGTCGGCGGACAGGACATGGCACTGGTCGTAGAAGGTCGTCAGGTGCGTCGCCAGCTGGTACAGGTACGCGGCCAGCTTGTGCGGCTCGTACGTCGCCGCCACGTCCAGCAGCGTCTCGCCGAACTGGTCCAGGTGCAGGCCCAGCGCCCGCTCCGCCGGGGCCAGTTCCAGCTCGGGGTGCGCGACCGGTCGGGCGTCGCCCGCCTTGCGCAGGATCGACTTGATACGCGCGTACGCGTACTGGAGGTAGACGGACGTGTCGCCGTTCAGCGACACCATCTGGTCCAGGTCGAACTTGTAGTCCCGTACGGCGGAGGTCGACAGGTCGGCGTACTTCACCGCGCCGATGCCGACGTACCGGCCGTTCTCCTCGATCTCCTGCTCGGTCAGGCCCACCTTCTCGGCCTTCTCCCGTACGACGGCCGTGGCGCGCTCGACGGCCTCGTCGAGGAGGTCCTCCAGCTTGACCGTCTCGCCCTCACGCGTCTTGAACGGCTTGCCGTCCTTGCCGAGGACCGTGCCGAAGGCCAGCTGGTACGCCTTCACGTCGCCGCCCAGCCAGCCCGCCCTGCGGGCCGTCTCGAAGACCATCTTGAAGTGCAGCGACTGGCGGGCGTCCACGACGTAGATCAGGCTGCTCGCCTTCAGGTTGACGACGCGGTCCCTGATCGCGGACAGGTCCGTCGCCGCGTAGCCGTAGCCGCCGTCCGACTTCTGGACGATCAGCGGGACCGGGTTGCCGTCCGGGCCCTTGACGTCGTCGAAGAAGACGCACAGGGCGCCCTCCGAGCGGACCGCGACCCCTGACTCCTCCAGGAGGCGGCACGTCTCCTCGAGCATGTCGTTGTAACCGGACTCGCCGACGATGTCCGGGTCCCGGACCTCCATGTCCAGCTTCTCGAAGACGGAGAAGAAGTAGATCTTCGACTCGTCCACGAACTTCTGCCACATGGCGAGCGTGCGCGGGTCGCCGGCCTGCAGGTCGACCACCCTGCGGCGGGCCCTCGTCTTGAACTCCTCGTCGGAGTCGAAGAGCCTGCGCGCCGCCTTGTAGAGGCGGTCGAGGTTCGACATCGCCTCCTCGCCGGTCACCTCGGCGGCCTTGTGGTCCAGCTCGTGCGGGTGCTCGTCCAGGTACTGGATGAGCATGCCGAACTGGGTGCCCCAGTCGCCGATGTGATGCCTGCGGACGACGGTCTCGCCGGTGAACTCCAGGAGCTGGACCAGGGAGTCGCCGATCACCGCGGAGCGCAGGTGGCCGACGTGCATCTCCTTGGCCACGTTCGGCTGGGCGTAGTCGATGACCGTCGTGCCCGGGTTCTCGGTGTACGGCACGCCCAGGCGGTCCGTGTCCGCGTACCGCGCGGCGAGGTTCTCGGTGATCGCCTTGTCGGTGATCGTGATGTTCAGGAAGCCGGGGCCGGAGACCTCGATGTCCTTGATCACGTCACCGGTGACGACCTTGTCGACGACCTGCGTCGCCAGCTCCCGCGGGTTCGCCTTCGCCTTCTTCGCGAGGGCGAGGATGCCGTTGGCCTGGTAGTCCGCCCTGTCGCTGCGTCGCAGCAGCGGGTCCGCGCCGGTCGCCTCCGGCAGGGTGGCCGAGAGGGCGGACGCGAGGTGCTGCTGGACGGTGGCGCTGAGGGAGGTGACCGAGGCCATAGGAGTGGGTGCCGTTCTCCTCGTGGGGATGGATAGACACGGTCAGTATCCCATGGGGGTTAAAGCGAATTTTCCGGTCGGTCTTGGTGTGCAGGGCGTTGGCGCCGACCCGGGGGTGGGTCGCGCGGCCCGGTGCTTGCGGGGTGCGAGTGCCTGCGGCATGCGAGGGCCGATGACCAGGTGCCCGGTGCTGCGGTCGGCGCGGGGAGGTCGCGCGGCCTGGCGCTCGCGGGGTGCCGCCCGCGCCCACCCGTGCCGCCCCGGGCGGCACGCATGCCCGCGGACTGACGGCCGCCGGCGCGGGGTGGGGTCGCGCGGCCCGGTGCTTGCGGGGTGGCGCCCGCGTCCAACCTCCCCCACTTTCGGCATCGCTCGAGCGGGGGGACCCCATCGCCCCACCGGCACGACTGCCCGCGGACTGACGGCCGCCGGCGCGGGGTGGGGTCGCGCGGCCCGGTGCTTGCGGGGTGGCGCCCGCGTCCACGCTCTGGGCGGCACGACTGACGGCGGACTGACGGCGTGGCTGGGGTGGTTGGACGGTTGGTGTGGATGCAACCCCGGCGTGGTCGTCCGCATCCTCATGGGTGCGGGCCTTCGTGGCAGTGGAAAGGCGTTTTCGTGGTTGTGGGCCCGCCTGGGACAATGGAACGGCCAGCCGTGCGACCGTACCGGCTGCTCGTGGAGAACTTTCAGAAAAAGAGGACGTGCCGATCGTGGCTCAGAGCACCGAGACCACCGACTGGGTCTCCCGTTTCGCGGATGAGGTCATCGAAGAGTCGGAGCGCCGGGCCCCGGGCAAACCCGTTGTCGTCGCGTCCGGGCTCTCCCCGTCCGGGCCCATCCACCTGGGCAACCTCCGTGAGGTCATGACGCCCCACCTCGTCGCCGACGAGATCCGGCGGCGCGGGTACCAGGTCCGGCACCTGATCTCCTGGGACGACTACGACCGGTACCGCAAGGTGCCCGCCGGTGTCGCCGGCGTCGACGACTCCTGGGCCGAGCACATCGGCAAGCCGCTGACCTCCGTCCCGGCGCCCAGGGGCTCCGCCCACCCCAACTGGGCCGAGCACTTCAAGGCCGCCATGATCGAGTCGCTCGCCGAGCTCGGCGTGGAGTTCGACGGGATCAGCCAGACCGAGCAGTACACCTCCGGGGTGTACCGCGAGCAGATCCTGCACGCCATGAAGCACCGGGCCGAGATCGACGCGATCCTCGCCCAGTACCGGACCAAGCCCAAGGCGCCCGCGAAGCAGTCGCAGAAGCCCGTCGACGAGGCCGAGCTCGAGGCCGCCGAGGGGTCGGGTGCGGCCGCCGAGGACGACGGCTCCTCCGGCTCCGCCGGGTACTTCCCGTACAAGCCCTTCTGCGGCAACTGCGAGAAGGACCTCACCACCGTCACCGCCTACGACGACGACAGCACCGAGCTGACGTACTCCTGCACCGTCTGCGGCTTCTCCGAGACCGTCCGCCTCAACGAGTTCAACCGCGGCAAGCTGGTCTGGAAGGTCGACTGGCCGATGCGGTGGGCCTACGAGGGCGTCGTCTTCGAGCCGAGCGGGGTCGACCACTCCTCTCCCGGCTCCTCCTTCCAGGTCGGCGGGCAGATCGTCGGGATCTTCGGCGGCAAGCAGCCCATCGGGCCCATGTACGCGTTCGTGGGCATCAGCGGCATGGCGAAGATGTCGTCGTCCCGCGGTGGCGTCCCCACTCCCGCCGACGCGCTGAAGATCATGGAGCCGCAGATCCTGCGGTGGCTCTACGCCAGGCGGCGGCCCAACCAGTCCTTCAAGATCGCCTTCGACCAGGAGATCCAGCGCCTCTACGACGAGTGGGACAAGCTCGACGCCAAGGTCGCCGACGGATCCGCCCTCCCCGCCGACGTGGCCGCGCATTCCCGTGCGGTGCGGACCGCGGGCGGTGAGCTGCCGAAGACGGCGCGGACGCTGCCGTACCGGACGCTCGCGTCCGTCGCGGACATCACCGCCGGCCACCAGGACCAGGCGCTGCGGATCCTCTCCGACCTCGACCCGGACAACCCACTCGGGTCGCTCGACGAGGCCCGGCCGCGGTACGACAAGGCCGAGGCGTGGATCAACACGCACGTCCCCGCCGACCAGCGCACCATCGTGCGGGACGAGCCGGACGCCGAACTGCTGAAGTCCCTCGACGAGGCAACCCAGCAGTCGCTGCGGCTCCTGCTCGACGGCCTGGAGGACAACTGGTCCCTGGACGGGCTCACCCACCTCGTCTACGGCGTCCCCAAGGTCCAGGCCGGGTTCTCCGCGGACGCGACGCCCAAGGAACTGCCGGCGGAGATCAAGACCGCCCAGCGCTCGTTCTTCGCGCAGCTGTACCACCTGCTGGTGGGGCGGGACACCGGGCCGCGTCTGCCCACGCTGCTGCTGGCGGTGGGGCAGGAGCGGGTACGGCGCCTGCTCGGCGAGTAAGCGGCACGGAAAGGGGGCCCTCCGCACCGGAGGGCCCCCTTCCTCGTGTCTCAGGCGATGTGGTCCTCTTCGAGTTCCGCGGTGTGGCGGTTGGTGAAGCGGTTGACCATGCGCTTGGCCTCTTCCGCAGGGAGAACCTTGCGGAACTCGGCTTCGACGTTGCCGATGTACTCGCGCGCGGTCGGGTAGCCGCTGCCGCTTATCGACTGCTTGAAGACCTGGTAGTACGACTCCTCGTCCGGCTCGGCGGCAGGGGTGCCGCCGCCCTCGCCGAGCTCGCGGGTGCGGCCCGGGCTCACCGGGATGGGGAAGCTGCCCGTGTCCTCCGGGGAGGGTTCCTGCGCGGGGGGTTCTTCCCGGTACGGCTCCTGGTACTGGTCCTGGTACTGCTCCTGGTACTGCTCCTGGAGCTGGTCCTGGTATTGCTCCTGGTACTGATCAGCCTGGAGTTGCTCCTGGTACCACTGCTCGTACTGCTCCTGCGGGACGTACGTGGGGTCGTAGCCGCCGTGGTAGTCGATCTGCTGGGGGGCGTTGAACCACGGGCTCTGCTCATCGTCGGGTGTGTGGTCGGCCTGCCCCGAACCGGGGTTGCCGAACAGCGCGGGGCGCTGCCCGCCGGGGGGAGCCGCGCCCACCTGTGCCGCGGGGGCACGACTGCCCGCAGCCGCCTCCACCTCGGGTGCCGGTGGCAGCAGAGCCGGCTCTATCCCGGCCGCCGCCAACCCTGCCGGAGCCGTCTCCGCCAGCGGAACCCCGTACCTTGCCAGCCTCAGCGGCATCAGGGACTCCACGGGTGCCTTCCTGCGCCATGCCCGGCCGAAGCGGGAACGCAGACGTGCCTGGTACACCAGGCGCTCCTGCTCCAGCTTGATGACCTGCTCGTAGGAGCGCAGCTCCCACAGCTTCATGCGGCGCCACAGGAGGAAGGTCGGGACGGGGGAGAGCAGCCAGCGGGTGAGGCGGACGCCCTCCATGTGCTTGTCGGCCGTGATGTCGGCGATACGGCCGATCGCGTGGCGGGCCGCCTCGACGGAGACCACGAACAGGATCGGGATCACCGCGTGCATGCCGACGCCCAGCGGGTCCGGCCAGGCCGCAGCGCCGTTGAACGCGATCGTCGCGGCCGTCAGCAGCCACGCCGTCTGGCGCAGGAGCGGGAAGGGGATGCGGATCCAGGTCAGGAGCAGGTCCAGGGCCAGCAGGACGCAGATGCCCGCGTCGATGCCGATCGGGAAGACGTAGGAGAAGTTCCCGAAGCCCTTCTTGACGGCCAGCTCGCGGACGGCCGCGTACGACCCGGCGAAGCCGATGCCGGCGATGATCACGGCGCCGGTCACGACCACGCCTATGAGAACGCGGTGCATCCGAGTCAGCTGCAGTGGCGCGGCCACCCGTACTCCCCTCCCCTTGCGTGTTGTTGCGCGCAACAGGGTGGCACATGTGTGCGGCGGACGTGTTGCCGGTACGTCAGGAGCCCGATCCCCGGGGTGGGCCGGGCTCCCGCAAAGAACTGGCCTGAGCTGCGCGTTGGCGTCCGGATGTGACAGTCAGCTCTTCTTCGCCGCTGACTTGGACGGGGAGGCACTCGCGGACTTCGACGGGGATGCCGAGACCGACTTCGACGCCGACTTCGACGGGGTCGGGCTTGTCGTGCCCGCACCCGTGCCGCCGCCCTTGCCGTTCGCCGCCGTCACCGCGGCCACCGCCTCCTTGGCGGCCTTCTCCGCGAGCTTCGTCAAGGCGTCGGCGTCCGGGGTCTTCTCACCGGCCAGACCCGCCCCGTTGTAGTCCAGGGTCACGACGACGTTCTCGACGCGCGCCACGATCGTCTGCTGCTTGAAGCCGCCTTCCTTCTTCTTCAGGTCGTAACGCACCGCCGTCGCCTCGTCGCCCGTCCCGGCGACCGGCTGGGACTTGGTGTTCTTCGCGCCGGACACCGACTGGGCGTCCTGGACCTGTTTGTCGAAGTACTCCTGCGCCAGCTTCTCGCCCTCGCCGTTCGTCGCGTCCGAGTCGAAACGCAGGAGCGAGACGTTCAGCCAGCGGAACTGGGAACCCTTCACACCGTTGTTGGCGAGGCTGCTCCAGGAGCAGCTGGCACGCGTCTCCGTGTCGTTCGACTTGCCTTCCTTGCCCGACTTGGTCCCCTTCGGCACCAGTTCGACCAGCGTCTTCGACGACAGCACCGCACAGGGCTCGGGCAACTGCTGGTACACCGCCGCCTGCACGGTCGGCGAAGCACTCACGGACGCGGCGGCGTTCGCACCGCCGTCCGTCTTCGTTGTGGAGTCCGAGCCGGAATCCGAGGAGCAGCCCGCGGCGACCAGCATCGTGGGGACGGCCGCCGCGCAGACAAGGGCGCGGTTCAGACGCTTGGCTCGCTTCGCTCGCTGGTCACGCTGGTCTTCCTGGGCTCGTCGCTGCATGGTTCCTTCACTCATGACGCTCGTGGTTCCTGCGGGTCGGATCGGGTCCGAGGGGCCACGGTACGCGGTGAGAGAGCCGTGCGGTCCTGCTTCGCGTGCTCTGCGCACACGCACGGACGGCCGGTCAACGGCCCCTAGCCGGCGAGCGTGTCGGCCAGCTGGGACGCCAGTTTCCGCGCCCTGTCCTGCATTTCCTTGGTGTCCGGGACGCCGCCGACCGTTGCCGGCTGCTCCTCGTACCGGATCGTCACGATCACGTTCGACGTGCGGAACGCCACAGTCACCGTGCGCTGCTTCGCCGTCGAACCAGAGCTGCTCAGCTCGTCGTCGAGGTATGCCTCGTCGCCGAGATCGTCGAGCGTGCGGGGCTGCAGCTCGGTGGGTGTGGCACCGGAGGAGGCGGAGGAGGAAGGGGAAGACGTACCGGTGGCGGTGGCGGACGGAGTCGCCGTCCCGCTGCCGGCGGAACCCGAGGGGATCGGCTCCGGAAGGTCGGCCGCCGTCTCCTTCTTCGCGAACAGCACCTCGGCCTCGGCGTCGTCGCTCACCGCGTTGTCGTACGACACCACCCGCTCGAAGTCGACGAGCAGATGATTCGTCGCGTCCGCCGACTCCACCTTCCAGCGGCAGCCGACCTTGCGGTCCGTGTCGAACGTCGGCGTCGCCTCGCCCGCGTACGCCTTCTCCTGCTGCTCCTCGTGCGCGAGTTCCTTGATGCCGGGCAGGAGCGAGTCGAGGGTGCGCTCACCGACGGCGCCGCACGGTTCCGGGAGCGAGGCGTACTTGCCCGGTTCGGCCGCCGCCGATGCGGTGTCGGCGGTGCCGGGGTTGGAGTTGTCCGTCGCGCCGCCGTCGCTCGAGCCGCCGGTGCAGCCGGCCAGCAGCGCCGCGAGGAGTGCGGCGACGCCGGATACGTACGCCTTCCGCTGCACGGTCAGGCTCCTCTCGACGGTGCGTCCATGGGGTCTCGGTGCCGGATGCCCCGGTGTCCGCGCTGGTTATTCGCTTGCCGAGCGAGGGCGACCCCTGGAGACAATGTGTATCGCACGCAGAGCCGTGGACGCCGGTCCGTTGTCCCTTTCGTTGACCTTGGCGCCGGTTTTGCGCTTTCAGGCTTTGATTTGTATCCGGGGGATTGAGGACGATATGCCGTACGTGGAAATGCCGGGCGCGAAGGTTCCCATCCGTATGTGGACCGACCCCGCGACGGTCGAGGACGTGGCCCTGCAGCAGCTGCGCAACGTCGCGACCCTGCCGTGGATCAAGGGGCTCGCGGTCATGCCGGACGTGCACTACGGAAAGGGTGCGACGGTCGGGTCCGTCATCGCCATGCGGGGGGCCGTGTGTCCCGCGGCGGTGGGCGTGGACATCGGGTGCGGGATGTCGGCGGTGAAGACGTCGCTGACGGCGAACGACCTGCCCGGTGATCTCTCGCGGCTGCGGTCGAAGATCGAGCAGGCCATTCCGGTGGGGCGGGGGATGCATGACGAGCCCGTCGATCCGGGGCGACTGCACGGGTTCGCGGCCGGAGGGTGGGAGGACTTCTGGGGGCGGTTCGGCGGGGTCGCCGAAGCGGTCAAGTTCCGTCAGGAGCGCGCCACGAAGCAGATGGGAACGCTCGGCTCTGGCAATCACTTCGTCGAAGTGTGCACGGATACGACTGGTTCTGTCTGGCTGATGCTGCACTCCGGTTCCCGGAACATCGGCAAGGAGCTGGCCGAGTTCCACATCGGAGTCGCCCGGATGCTGCCCCACAACCAGGGCCTGGTCGACCGCGATCTCGCCGTGTTCATCGCGGACACCCCGCAGATGGCGGCATACCGCAACGACCTGTTCTGGGCGCAGGAGTACGCGAAGTACAACCGCACGATCATGATGGCGCTCCTGAAGGACGTGATCCGCAAGGAGTTCAGGAAGGCCAGGCCGACGTTCGAGCCGGAGATCAGCGCGCACCACAACTACGTGGCCGAGGAGCGGTACGACGGGATGGACCTGCTGGTGACCCGCAAGGGCGCCATCCGCGCAGGATCCGGTGACTACGGGATCATCCCGGGCTCCATGGGCACGGGTTCGTACATCGTGAAGGGACTCGGCAACGAGAAGGCCTTCAACTCGGCGTCGCACGGCGCGGGCAGGCGCATGAGCCGCAACGCGGCGAAGCGCCGCTTCTCGACGAAGGACCTGGAGGAGCAGACGCGGGGCGTGGAGTGCCGCAAGGACTCCGGCGTCGTGGACGAGATCCCGGGTGCTTACAAGCCGATCGAGCAGGTCATCGACCAGCAGCGGGACCTCGTGGAGGTCGTGGCGAAGCTCAAGCAGGTCGTCTGCGTGAAGGGTTGAGACACCCGTACGACCCGTACGAGGGGCCCGGGCCATGTCGGCCCGGCCCCTCTCACGTCATATGAGCCTCTTCTCCAGCAACGTCACCGCGTACGGGGGTCCCAGTCCGGGGTCGGATAGCCGCCCAGGTCACGGAAGTTGTGCAGGCGCTCGAAGGGTATGTGTCTGTCCACGGACTCAGTGTCCGTGCCGCACCGCGTAGATCATCACGAACGCGATGATGTGGAGGCCGAAGAGGAAGTACGCCAGGAAGTACCAGACCTGGCGTTCGTTCTTGGTCTCCTGGGCCAGGCGGCGCTTCTCGAACGAGACCTCCGTGGCGTCCGCCGTGCCCTGCTGCTCCTTCTCTTCCATCACAGCTCCCGGTGGACCTTCGTGTTGGAGGCCTGCGCGCGCGGGCGGAGGACGAGGAGGTCCACGTTGACGTGGCTGGGGCGGGTCACCGTCCAGGCGATGGTGTCCGCCACGTCGTCCGCCGTCAGCGGCTCCGCGACGCCCGCATAGACCCGTTCCGCCTTCTCCTTGTCGCCGCCGAAGCGGGTCAGGGCGAACTCGTCGGTCCTGACCATGCCGGGCGCGATCTCGATGACCCGGACCGGCTGCCCGACGATCTCCAGGCGCAGGGTCTCGGCAATCACATGGGCGCCGTGCTTGGCGGCGACATAGCCCCCGCCGCCCTCGTACGTGCCGTGGCCCGCGGTGGAGGACACCACCACGACCGTGCCGTCGCCGCTCGCGACCAGCTTGGGGAGCAGGGCCTGGGTGAGGTTGAGCGTGCCGATGACGTTCGTCTCGTACATCGTGCGCCAGTCGGCGGGGTCGCCGGTGGCGACCGGGTCGGCGCCCAGCGCTCCGCCGGCGTTGTTCACGAGCACGCCGACCGTCCTGAAGGCCGTCGCGAACTCGTCGACCGCGGCGCGGTCGGTGACGTCCAGGGCGTACGCCGTTGCCTGGTGGCCCGCCGCGTTGATCTCCTCCGCCAGCGCCTCGATGCGGTCCTTTCGACGGGCGGTCAGTACGACCCGGTAGCCGGCCGCGGCGAGTCGCCGTGCCGTGGCTGCGCCGATTCCGCTGCTCGCACCCGTGACGACGGCGATGCGGGAGGCGGCGGGCGGTGCGGCGGTGGCCATGGGCTGCTCCTCGGACGTGGCGGAAAAAGTGGTCGAAACCTTGTCCGGCCAGGATAGGCGGGCGGGGTGTGCGGGCGGTCCGCGGTCTCGCTCTCCGGCCAGCGTCCGGTGGGTCCCGGTGGGAGAATGAGATGGGTGATCCTCTGGCGCAGGAGGTGGAGCATGGGACAGGCACGTGAGGTCATGGACCGGCTGACCGAGGCTCTCACCACGGAGGCGGGCTCCCGGCGCGTCGGCGAGCTGTTCGCGGAGGACGCGGTCGCCATCACTCCCGACGGAGGGGAGATGCACGGGCGCGCCGACATCGTCGAGTACTGGCGTCAGATGACGGACGCGATCACCGATGCCAGGTACGAGCCGGTGCACTCGTACGAGATCGGCAACACGGCCATCGACGAGGGGTTCTTCACCGGCCGGAACACGGGGCCGATCCAGCTGCCTTCCGGGGAGTCGCTGCCCGCGACGCAGAAGGAGATCAGGATCCGCGGCGTGGACTTCGCCACGGTCGACGACACCGGACGGATCGTCGACTACCGCCTCTACTTCGACGAGATGGAGTTCATGGGTCAGCTGGGGCTGCTGCCCGAAGAGCCGTCCTGAGAGCTCTTCAGCCGCCTCGCGGGGCCCGCATGATCACCGCCAGGCCCGCGAGGCAGATCAGCGCGCCGGTGATGTTCCAGCGGTCCGGGCGGTAGCCGTCCGCGACCACGCCCCAGAGGATCGAGCCGGCGATGAAGATCCCGCCGTACGCGGCCAGGACGCGGCCGAAGTGCGCGGGGCTGGAAGGTGGCGACGAATCCGTACGCGCCGAGGGCGAGGACGCCGCCGGACGCCCACAATCGGCCGCGGTGCTCGCGCACGCCCTGCCGGACCAGCCGGGCGCCGCCGATCCCCACAAGCGCGGCGACGACGAAGAGGGCGGCGGAACGCAGGACGGACATGGGGCCGGCCTGGCACGGGGTGCGGTGTCACCTGTTGGAGGGCGCCTGCCGTTCGCTCCGCGTGGGATACATCCGTACGACCACGGTGGAGTGAGGAGTGGGCGGTATGCGGGTTCTCGCGGTGTGGGCAGCGGCCATGGTGGCGGTCGGTGGGGTGGCGGGGGCTCCTGCCGCCGGGGCCGCCGAGGGCCCCGAGGCCGATCTGGCCTTTCACGGGGCCGCGTCCCTGGCCTCCGGCCGGGTGGACGTGCGGTTCACTCCGCGCAATCACGGGCCGTCCGCCGTTTCGGACGTGACGGTGCGGCTGCGCTGGTCGGAGCCTCCGGCGGACCGGCAGGTGCTGCCGGACGGGTGCGCGCGCTCGGGCGCGCGGGAGGTGGTGTGCCGGGTCGGGGCGCTCGGTCCCGATGAGCTGGGGGAGCCGATCCATGTGCGGGTGCGGCTGCGGGGCACGCCGTCCGAGGTGATGCTGGAGATCGACACGGTGTGGAACGGCGGCACGGTGGACCGCAACCGGGCGAACGACCGGCAACGGGTACTGGTCCTGGAAACCGGGGACTCGTACCACTTCTAGCGGGTCCATGGCGTCGTCACTTCCAGCGAGTCTTCTGCGTCGTACGATCTCTGCACCGCGCAGGGGAAGGGAGCAGGGATGTCCGGGCACACGAACACTCGGTCGCGGTTGCTGGACGACCTGTCCGTCGTCTCCCGCCGGTATGTGGCGTCGTACGCCCTCTTCAACCAGGCCGTCGCCGACCGTCTGGGCCTGCATCCCACCGATTTCCAGTGCCTGAACCTGCTCACGCTGGAGCGCGGGCCCGTGACGACGGGCCGGATCGCGGAGCTGACGGGGCTGACGACCGGGTCGGCGACGCGGCTCGTGGACCGGCTGGAGAAGGCCGGGTACGTGGTCCGGGAGCGGGACGCGGGCGACCGGCGGCGGGTGCTGGTGGCGACGGTGCCGGAGAAGATCGCCGAGTTCGGGCGGATGTGGGACCGGCTGGGCGGCGGCTGGGTGTCGCTCTTCGACGACCTGGACGATTCCCAACTCGCCCTGATCATCGAGCACATGAGGCGTACGACGGAGTTCAGCGCGGCTCAGGTGGTGCGGCTGCGGGCGGGCGAGGTCTAGGCGGCCTCATTCTCGGTGTCATACCGTTCGCGGGCCGCGTGGACCTCCTCGATGTGGGTCTCCGCCCAGTCCTTCACCGCGATCAGGAGCATGGCGAGGCTCCGGCCGAGCGGGGTGAGTTCGTAGTCCACGCGGACCGGGACGGACGGGGTGACCGTGCGGGCGAGGATGCCGTCGCGTTCGAGTGTGCGCAGGGACTGAGTGAGCATCTTGGGGCTGACGCCGGCGATCTTGCGGCCGAGGTCGCTGTAGCGCATCGGCCCGTGGCTGAGGGCGGCGACGACGAGGCTGACCCACTTGTCGCTGAGACGGCCGAGGAGCTGGTTGGTGGGGCAGTTCTTGAGGAACGCGTCGTACTCCGCGCGTGCCTGTTCGCGCCGCTGGGCCGCCGTCGTGGTCGCCATGGCTCTCCTCCCGGTGAGGTAGGCACTTTCAGGTAACTACTTCCTAATGGATAGCAGCTCTTCCTAGGGTTGTCGACAGCTGAGGGGAAATCATCGGATTCCTCGCAAAGCCGTTTATTTCAGGGAGAGTTGACATGCGTGCTGCAGTAGTGACGGAGTTCGGCGGACCCGAGGCCGTGCGGGTCGTGGAGACCGAGGTGCCCGAGCCGGCCGCACGGCAGGTGCGGATCAAGGTCGCCGCGGCCGCGCTGAACCCGGTGGACGCGGGCGTGCGGGCCGGCGGCTTCGGCGGTGCGGGCAAGCAGATCGGGCTCGGCTGGGATGTCGCCGGGACCGTGGACGCGGTCGGCGTGGCCACCGCGTGGAACGTGGGCGACGAGGTCGTGGCGCTCGACCACGGCATGGTGAAGCCGCTGGGCACGCACGCCGAGTACGTCGTCGTGGACACGGACGCCGTGGCCAAGGCGCCGGCGACGGTGGACGCGGCGCACGCTGCCACGTTGCCGCTGAACGCGCTGACCGCCGTACAGGCCCTGGACCTGCTGGAGCTGACACCGGGTCAGTCGCTGCTGGTGACCGGGGCGGCGGGCGCGGTCGGCGGGTACGCCGTCCAGCTCGCCGCCCACCGCGGGGTGTCGGTGACCGCGCTGGCCCGCGCGGAGGACGAGGAGCTCGTACGTTCGCTGGGGGCGGCGCGTTTCGTGAGCGGTGCCGTCGAGCCGGGTGGCGTCGACGCCGTGCTGGACGCGGCGATCCTCGGTGAGGAGGCGCTTGCGTGGGTGCGGGACGGGGGTGCGTTCGTCGGTGTCATCCCGGGGGCCCACCCGGCGTCCGCCAGGGGTGTGCGGACCGACGCGGTCTCGGTGACCGCGGACGGGGCGCGGCTGGCCGAGCTGGTCGGGCTGGTCGACGAGGGGGTGCTGACGCTGCGGGTGGCCGAGACGTATGCGCTGGACGAGGCCGCGAAGGCACACGCGCGGCTTGCGGAGGGTGGGGTGCGGGGGCGGCTGGTGCTGGTGCCTTGATTTCCGGCTCGCCTGCGTTGGGAGCTGGGCTCAGTGCACGGCCTGCGCATACGCCGCCGGAGGCACCCCCACCGTCGCCGTGAAGTCGCGTACCAGGTGGGCCTGGTCGGCGTAGCCCAGGTCGGCGGCCAGTGCCGCCCAGTCCACCGGCTGTTCCGTCTCCGCGCGTTCCAGGGCCTCGTGGATGCGGTAGCGCAGGAGGACCCACTTCGGGCCGACGCCGACGTACGCGGCGAACAGGCGCTGCAGCAGCCGTACGGACAGACCCTCGGCTCGGGCGAAGTCGCCGACGCGGCGGATCGTGCGGTCGGTGCGGATGCGGTCGACGAGGGTCATCGCCAGGTCGGCCTGGGGGTCGGGGTGGGGGCCGAGGGCGAGGAGGAAGGCGTCGAGTGCGGCGACGCGGGCGTCCTCGTCGTCGGGGGTCAGGACGGTCTCGGGTGACGCGTCCGGGAGCCGGATCCGTCGGCCCGTCCACTCCGTCGCCGGGTGCTCCGGCGCGAAGGGGCGGAAGCCGCCGGGCCGGAACTGGATTCCGCACACCCGGCCCTTCCCCTCCAGCTTCTGGGTGAAGAGGCCGAGCCCGATACCGGCGACCTCCACGAACGGCTCCTGCCCGGCGAACTGCTGGAAGACGATGTTCACGGAGGGGTGCGGGACCACGTGGGACGCGTACGGCTGGGTCAGGTCCCAGTCGATCAGCCAGTAGTGCTCCAGGTAGGGGCGCAGCGGCTCCGCCGGCTCGCGGCGGCGGAAGCGCACGTGCGCGAGGAACTCCGCGGCGTCGACGATGCCTCGGGTGTCGCGGCGTGGGGCGGCCATGTGGGGATCGTAGGGCGGGGCACTGACAGTCTTGGTGAGAGGACAGCAGGCCGTCGGCCAGGGGCGGCTGTGTGACGGTGAGAGCCAGGTAAAAAGGGTGATCGTCCGCCTGCTCACCCCGGCCGTACCGCCGGAGGCCTTGGCAGACTGGATCCGTGCCCCAGACTGTGCTCCTCGCCGAAGACGACCGCGCCATCCGCCACGCCCTGGAACGCGCCCTGACCCTGGAGGGCTACCGGGTCACCGCGGTCGCCGACGGGGTGGAGGCGCTGGCGCATGCCCACAGGACGCCGCCGGACGTGCTCGTCCTGGACGTGATGATGCCCGGCATCGACGGGCTGCAGGTCTGCCGGGTGCTGCGCGCCGAGGGCGACCGCACCCCCATCCTCATGCTCACCGCGCTCGTCGAGACCGCGGACCGGATCGCGGGCCTGGACGCGGGCGCGGACGACTACGTCCTCAAGCCGTTCGACGTCGAGGAGGTCTTCGCCAGGCTGCGCGCCCTGCTGCGCCGCACCAGCCCGGCCCCCGAGACCCCGGTCAGCGAGGTCCGCGTCGACATTCCGAAGCAGGCCTCGCAGACCCCCGAGCGGTATCTGGAGGCGGCGGGCCTGCGCATGGACCCGCAGGCCCGCCGGGCCTGGCGCGGCGGCCGTGAGCTGGAGCTGACCCGCACCGAGTTCGAGCTGCTCGAACTGCTCGTGCGCAACGCCGGCATCGTCCTCGACCACTCCACGATCTACGACCGCATCTGGGGCTACGACTTCGGGCCCGGCTCCAAGAACCTCGCCGTGTACGTCGGCTACCTGCGCCGCAAGCTCGACGAGCCGGGCGCGCCGCAGCTGATCCACACGGTCCGCGGGGTGGGTTACGTGCTGCGGGAGGACTGAGTGGGCCGTCTCCGCCGGCTGCTGACCGGACGGCGGCCGAAGCTGGTCTCGCTCGGCACCACGTTCGCGGTGTCCTTCGCGGCGGTGACCGCGGCCGTCACCGTCCTCGTGGGCATCCTGTCGTACAACGCCGCCGCCCGGCTGGTGCGCGTGGACCAGCAGTCGGTGTTCGACGAGGTCGTGCAGGACCTGCGGGACGAGGTGCGCCAGCGCCGGATGACGCCCGAGGACTTCTCCTCGTCGGCCCCCGGTCATGACCTGGTGCGGCCCGCCCGCACGGACGTGCAGGTGCTCGGTCCGGACGGCGGCGTCGTCGACCCGGGCAGCCCGGGGCTGCCGGTCACGGCCGCCGACCGGAGGGTCGCGGCCGGCGCCGCCGCCGGCGGGCTGACCGAGCACAAGGACGTCGAGGTGGGCAGCGACATCTACCGCATCGCGACGGTCTCCCTCGGCGGCGGCCGGGGCGCGGTGCAGGTCGCGCAGGAGTTCAGCGACACCGAGGACCTGCTGCGGGCGTTGCAGCAGCGGACGTTCCTGCTGATGGCGGCCGTCGTGACGCTCGCAGGACTGTTCGGCTGGTGGCTGGCGCGGCGCATCACCCGCCGCCTGGTCGTCCTCACCTCGGCCGCCGAGGACGTCGCGCGCACCCGCCGCCTCGGCATCCAGGTGCCCGTCACCGGCTACGACGAGGTGGGCCGCCTCGGCCGTGCCTTCGACCGCATGCTGGGCCGCCTCGCCCAGTCCGAGGAGGACCAGCGCCGTCTGGTCCAGGACGCGGGACACGAACTGCGTACGCCGCTGACGTCGTTGCGTACGAACATCTCGCTGCTGCGCAGGATCGACGAACTCCCGCCCGCCACCCGCGACGAACTGGTGGCGGACCTGACCCAGGAGGCCCGCGAACTCACCGACCTGGTCAACGAGTTGGTCGACCTGGCGGCCGGCCAGTCCGACACCGAGCCGCCGCAGCGGGTCGACCTCGCCGACATCGCCGAGGAGGTGGCGGGCCTGACCCGCCGCCGCAGCGGACGGCGGATCACGGTCCGCTCGAGCGGAGACACGACGACCGACGGGCGGCCCGGGATGCTGACGCGCGCGGTCTCGAACCTGGTCGAGAACGCGGCGAAGTTCGACCGCGACGGCACCTCACCCATCGAGATCACCGTCGCCGGGCCCGCCCGGCCCGGCACGGTCCGCGTCGAGGTCCTCGATCGCGGCCCCGGAGTCGCCGACTGCGACTTGGTCCGCATCTTCGACCGCTTCTACCGCGCCGCCGACGCCCGCTCCCTGCCCGGCTCCGGTCTCGGCCTGTCCATCGTGCGGGAGGTGGCCCTGGCGCATGGGGGAGCGCCGTTCGCGTTCCGGAGGGACGGGGGCGGGTCGGTGATCGGGTTCACGGTGGGCGGGGGTGCCTGAGACGGGGGACGCGGAGCCGCCGCCCGGACGCTGCCGGCGCTGATCGCGATCCCGAGCGCGACCGGCAGCGCGGCCGAGTCGGGGATCCGGCACACCTCGCGGGCGCCTGGAGCGCCTGGGTCTCGAGGCCGGCCTCGGCCCCAGTCGGAGCGGTGCGTGGCCCCGGCCTGCGCCGCCGACCCGTGGCTGTGCGCGCAGCCGGCGTCCTTGACCTGGCCCGGCGGCCGGTTCGCCAGTGGCGTCCTGCCGGAGGGGCACCCGCTGCCGGACGTGATCCGGGCCGCCCACGCGGATACGGTGGGCGGCCCGGACCCGCCTGAGGGCGAACCCTCAGGCGAACAGCAGACGCCAGGTCAGCGGACCGGGGTAGCCGTCGGCGTCACCCCTCAGCTCCCTCTTCGACTTCTGGAAGTCGCGCACGTTGAGCCGGTCCGCCTCACCCCAGGTCTTGCTGGGCCCGACCCGGTAGTGATCGCCGAACCCGCGCTTCACCAGCTGCTTGCCGAGCTGCAGGACGTGGGCGTTGGTGGCGCCGTCGCGGAAGTACTTGCGGCCGGGGTAGGTGGGGATCTTCGGTGTGGTGGGCTTCGTCGGCTTGGAGGGGGCGGAGCCCCCGGGGTTGCCGTCGCCCAGGTCCAGGTCGGCCTTGGCCTCCTTGATGAGCCGGGCGAAGTCGATCGCACCCGGGTCGCCATGGTCGTTCTCGGGTACGTGCAGGTGCCCGCAGACCCCCTTGAACTTGTTCCACTCGGCGCCGGTCATCCGGGCCCCGCTGCCCTTGCCGTAGGAGCTGGGGTACGCGGGCCACTCCTTCGGCCCCGACAGCGGTACGCCGTGCTCCTCGTGCATCCAGGCCAGGAACCGTGCGACGCCCTGCAGCGCCCAGTCCGGGGCGTCCGGCCAGTACACGTGGGCATGCCCGGCGGCCGTCCACTTGGCGTGGGTCTTCGGATCGCAGGTGCCGACCAGCTCGACCTGGCACACGTTCGCCGTGTTGGTCTCGACGCCGCCCCGCAGATTGACCAGAGCTCTCGACGAGGACTCGATGTCGAAGTGCTGGTACCACTTCAGCTTCTTCGCCGAGAGGTCGGGCACGGCCGTCAGGTTCGGTGCGGAAGACCCCCCGCCGTACCCCGGCAGCGTGCGCCCCTCGGTGGTGTGGAGCACGACGACGTTGACTTCCATCGCGTCACCGCCGAAGTCGTCCTGGTACCAGTTCGCCCGGCTCGCGCCCGGGTATCGCTGAGGTCCTGTCTTGGTCACCGCAGACTCCTGGATGGGTTCCCCGTGGTGTCCCCGCCCGGTCGGGCGAGGCGGATCATGGCAAATATGCCTCGAAAGCCCTTGCCGTGCGGGTGAGTTGACCGAGATTCCATGTTTGAGCGGCAGTGGTGGCAATCCGGGGGCGGGCTCAGTCGCGGTTCGTGGCGCGAGGATGCTGCCCCTGCGAAGGTGATCCAGCGGGTGCCGCGGGTGGTGTCCGGGGCGCCGTGTGCCGGGCTTCCCCCAGAGCCGGTGGTACCGGGGTGTTTCGGTGGTCGGCCCGGGTTCCGTGCGCATCGTGACCCTGTGCGGCAGGTGTTCTCGCGCGCCTGTCGGGCCAAGCTCCTAGCTCTTGGCCGAGGCGCGTCCGCGAAGCGGACTTCCCGGTGGCCGTTCGGCGCCGGTCACCGCGACCCGCGCTCATGCGACGCTCCGGGGATCCGGTGCGGGACCGTGGTCCGCATCGCGGTCGGTGGTCAGCGCGGCCGGCAGTCCGGGGTCGGAGTGGACCCCGGCGGTGTGCTGTCAGGCGGCGGGCAGCTGGGCGACGGACGCGCTGTTGCCGACGGAGTCCGCAGCCCGCATCGAGCAGCAGTTCCATGCTGCCCGGGTCGCGGCGTGCCATCGCGGCCGGTATCCGGGCGGTGGCCCGGCGGGATGGCCGCCGGGTGGGCAGCAGGCAGGTAAGCACCTCGCCGCAGGCCAGGACCGGACGTGTCGTCTCCCCGGGGCGCTCATGTCACCGTCGCGGCCGGGCTGACGATCGCCTACCTGGCCCGGGAGTCCGGCTGCGCCGCCACCGATCCCGGGAGGCCGGCTGCGCCGCCACCGATCCCGGCAGGCCGGACCGGGGGCTCGCCGAGTCCGTGTTCGGCCGTCTGGTCGAGTCCCCGCCGCCCGGCAGCACCGGCTTCCGTCCGCCCGTCAGCCGCACCGGCTGGCTCACCAACGGCCGCCGCGCACCGGCCCGGCGCAACTCGGCGGCACTGAACTCCAGGGGAACCTGGCAGCCCCAGCGAGACCGGGGCGCGCGGGCACCTCGGCCTCCTCCGGCAGGGGCGGTATCAGTTCGGCGGGTCCGGCGAGGCGGCTGAAGTAGTCGTCGATGAGAAAGCAGGTGCTGATCCGGGGCCGTTTGCCCTCGGGCAGGCCCGGAACGTCGAGCCGGGCCCTCGGTCCTCAGCCGTTCTTGCGGGCCACTCCGCCGTAGATGCCGATCGGCGGGGTGCCGGGCTCGGGTGCCTCTTCGGGGCGCCAGTCCGGGACCAGAACCAGACCCGGGTCGACCAGGGTGAAATCGCCGAAGAAGTCCAGGACCCGGCCGCGGGGGCGGGGGTTCAGGGTGGCGGTGGCGCTGTTGTAGACCTTCACCGCGTCCTCGCGGTCGTTGTCGTGGATGTCGACCGTGGCGTGCGACAGGACGAGGTAGGAACCGGTGGGCAGCGCGTCGCGGAGGGTGGCGAGGATGCCGTCCGGGTCCTCCGCGTCGGTGATGAAGTGCAGGACGGCCACCAGCAGCAGGGCCAGCGGCTGGTCGAAGTCGATGGCCTTGCGTACGTCGGGGTGGTCGAGGACGGCCCGGGGGTCGCGCAGGTCGGCCAGGACGACAGAGGTCTCTGCCTCGTCGCTCATGAGGGCCATGGAGTGGACGCTCACGATCGGGTCGTTGTCGACGTAGGCGATCCGGGTCTCGGGGGCGATGGCGCGCGCGATCTGGTGGACGTTGGGCTCGGTGGGCAGGCCCGTGCCGATGTCGAGGATCTGCCGGATGCCGCCCTCGGCGACGACGTGCCGGACGGCGCGGTGCAGGAAGTTGCGGTTGGCGCGGACGGCCAACCGCACTTCCGGGGCCGCCTCGATGAACTTCTCGGCAGCCACCTGGTCGACCTCGTAGTTGTCCTTACCGCCCAGGAAGTAGTCGTACATCCGGGCCGGGTGGGGCTTGCTCGTGTCGATCTCGAATGACTGGGCGCCGTTGCCGCCACTGGGGGAGGTCATGATCCCTGGCTCCGTCCTGGACTGGTATCCCGCCATCAGCTGAACCGTGGTGAGTGACTGTCAGAACATCATCCTGGCATGGCCCGCCCGGCACCCGTTCACCCCTGGTCATTCCACGTCCGCGACGATGGACCCGACGCGTTCCGCCAGGCTCGGGTCGCGGCGGACCAGGAGGGTCGCGTAGCCGACGGAGGCGAGCAGGGCGGCCAGGGCCGCGTAGGGGAACCAGTTGTAGGGCGCGGGCTGGCCCGGCTTGGCGAGGTAGTAGAGCGGGACCAGGATCGCCAGGGCGCCGAGCGCGGGCAGCACCAGGTGCCGGACCGTCCGGAACTCCTGTGGCCGGTATCTGCGGTAGTACAGCGGCAGGGCGATGTTGGACGCGAGGTAGACCAGCAGGATCAGGATGGCGCCCAGCGTCGAGGACTCGGCGAAGAAGACCACCGGGTTCATCGAGCCGCCGTCGGGCCCGAGCAGGTGGCCCAGCCCCCAGCCGCCGATGATCAGCAGCGAGGTGGCGGTGAACGCGACGATCGCGTTGGTCGGCGTACGGCGCGTGGGGTGGACGTAGCCGAAGAAGGACGGGAGCAGTCCCTCGCGTCCGGCGTTGAACACCAGGCGGGCCTGGGAGTTGATGCCGGCGATCAGTACACCGAGGGTGGAGGTCAGGCCCCCGAGGTAGGCGACGAACGCCAGCGCTCCGAGTGTGTGGTGGGCGACGTCGATGAAGGGGATGCGGGAGTCGCCCAGCCGGGTCACGTCGTAGCCGAAGCCGGTCACCGTGGCGTAGGAGAAGAGGATGTAGCTCACGGTCATGATCGCGACGGAGGAGAACACGGCGCGGCCGACGTTGCGCCGCGGGTTCTCCGTCTCCTCCGCCAGCGCCGCCGAGTTCTCCCAGCCGATGAACAGGTAGACCGCCAGCGGGAATCCGGCCGCCAGGCCGTTGAGGCCGTGGCTGATGTGGCTCGGCAGGAAGGGGGCGGCCGAGAGGTCGCCGCGGTGTTCGACGATCGCCGCGACGGAGACCACGACCAGCACCAGCATCTCCACGCCGAAGAAATAGCCGGCCCACTTGGTGGAGACCACGATCCCGCGCAGCATCAGCACGACCGACAGTCCGGTCAGCAGCAGCGTCCAGATGATCCACGGCAGATCGACGCCGGTGTAGTGGTGCAGCGTGATCTGCACGAACCCGCCGGAGATCGCGATGACGGAGCCCATCGCGATGATGTAGCCGAGGCCGGCCAGCAGGGCCGTGGTCACCGCGCTGACCGGCCCGAACGTTTTGCCCACGAAGGTGATGAAGCTGCCCGCCGAGGGGTGCGCCCGGGAGAACTCGGCGAGCGTGTTGCCGAGCAGCGCGACCGCGATGCCCGCGGCGACGATGGTCAGCGGGGAGGCGACGCCCGCGGTGGTGGCCAGGAACGCGAAGCCGAAGAAGAAGCTCATGGCCGGGCCGACGTTGGCCATTGTGGCGGCGGCGATGTCCGCCATGCCGAGAACTCCGCCGCGCAGGCGCTGGGGCGCGCCGGTGACGGGTCCCGATGTCGGCGGCGGGCCGACGGCTCCGGGCTCGGGCATGGCAGCGTCTCCTTGTGCGGTGTGGCGGTGCGCAGTGGGGGCGCGGGTGTCTGTGGTCTGTCGGCCTATCGGGACGTCAGCTGGGGTGGGCCTCCTCGTGCGCCTGTTGGTGTGCCTTCACCGCCCGCACGGCGGGATCCATCGCGCCGCGTCCGAGTTCGGCCAGCAGTTCGGCGTGGCAGCGGTTCCGCGCCCGTATCACCTCGGGTGCCGGTGCGGGCAGCAGCAGGCTGAGCCGGCCGAGCAGGTCCGAGGCGAACTCGCGGACCCCGGCGCCACCGAGCGCCTCCGCCAGGTCGAGATGGAAGCGCGTCTCCAGTTCGACCAGTCGTGCCGGGTCGTCGGACACGTCCATCTCGCCGACCAGCGTCTGAAGCGCCTGGAGCGGACCGGGCTCGACCTCGCCGGCGCTGTGCGCCACGAGACCGCACTCGAGCAGCAGGTGGAAGGCGTCCAGCGAAGCCGCCTCGTCGGCGTCGTGCATCAGGGCTACGACCGTGTCCCAGCCCTCCGCCACGAAGGTCCCGCCCGCCCGGCCCCGCCGGCGGTCGAGCAGACCGTCCTGGCACATGCCCTCCAGGGCGCGGCGCACGGTGATCTCACTGATCCCCAGCTCCTCGGCGAGGACGCCGGCGTCCGGCAGCCGGTCCCCGGGTGACACGGACCGCAGACGCACCCGCAGTGCGATCCGCGATCGGACGAGTTCCGAGCCCGTCGGACCCCTGCCGGGCAGGAGACGGGTGTCCCCGCCGCCGTAGGGTCCGAACTTGCCCGCTGCATTCACCACGGCGCCACCTTAACGGCCTGCTGAGCGGGGTCACCGTGTTGCGCATAGAGGCTCCCAGGGGGCGGTTCCGCGATGCGCAAAAAATAGAGCATGCTGAACACTTAAACAAGGCGACCATGCCTTGTTTTTTTAGATCGCAGTGAACTAATTTCCGGTCTCGGCACCTGCACCCCTCGTCCGCTCTCCCTCCCTGGATGTCGAGATGACCACACGTCCCCCTGTCTCCGCTCCGGACCCGGTGGCCACCACCGGGACCCCCTCGGCGGGTTCCGGCCTGCAGGCCGGCCTGAAGAACCGCCATCTGTCGATGATCGCCATCGGCGGTGTCATCGGCGCCGGCCTGTTCGTCGGCTCCGGCTCCGGCATCGCCGCCGCGGGCCCCGGCATTCTCATCTCCTACGCCCTGGTCGGGGTCCTCGTCGTCCTCGTGATGCGCATGCTGGGGGAGATGGCCGCGGCCAACCCGACCTCCGGCTCGTTCTCCGCCTACGCCGACCGCGCGCTGGGCCGCTGGGCCGGATTCACCATCGGCTGGCTGTACTGGTTCTTCTGGGTCGTGGTACTCGCCGTCGAGGCGACCGCCGGCGCCAAGATCCTGGCCGGCTGGATCCCCGCGGTCCCGCAGTGGGGCTGGGCCCTGATCGTCATGGTCGTCCTCACCGCCACCAACCTGGCCTCGGTCAGCTCCTACGGCGAGTTCGAGTTCTGGTTCGCCGGCATCAAGGTCGTCGCCATCGCCGCGTTCATCGTCATCGGCGCCCTCGCCGTCTTCGGCCTGCTGCCCGGCTCCGACCACCCCGCCTCCGGCTTCTCCAACCTCACCGCGCACGGCGGATTCCTGCCCAACGGACCCGGCGCCATCCTCACCGGCGTGCTGATGGTGGTCTTCTCCTTCATGGGCAGCGAGATCGTCACACTGGCCGCCGGCGAGACCGCCGACCCGCAAGCAGCGGTCACCAAGGCCACCAACAGCGTGATCTGGCGGATCGCGGTGTTCTACCTGGGCTCGATCCTGATCGTGGTGTCCCTGCTGCGCTGGGACGACCCGGCCATCCTCAAGGACGGCTCCTACGTCGCCGCGCTGAGCTCCATCGGCATCCCGCACGCCGGCCAGATCATGAACGCCATCGTGCTCACCTCGGTGCTGTCCTGCCTCAACTCCGGCCTGTACACCGCCTCCCGGATGGCGTTCTCCCTCGGCGGGCGCAATGACGCCCCGGCCGCCTTCGGGCAGACCACAGGCCGCGGTGTGCCGCGGGCGGCGATCCTGGCCTCGGTCGTCTTCGGCTTCGTCGCGGTCGCCTTCAACTACCTGTGGCCGGAGACGGTCTTCCAGTTCCTGCTCAACTCCTCCGGCGCCATCGCCCTGTTCGTCTGGCTGGTGATCTGCTTCTCCCAGCTGCGGATGCGAAAGATCATCCAGCGGGAGTCGCCGGAGAAACTGGTCGTCAGGATGTGGCTGTACCCCTACCTGACCTGGGCCACCATCGCCCTGATCACGTTCGTGCTCGGCTACATGCTGACCGACACCGCCGACGGCGGCGGCCGCGACCAGGTGATCCTGTCCACCCTGGTGGCCGCGGGCGTGGTGGCCGTGGCACTCGTCCGCGAGCGCACGGGCCGCAACCAGGCACACGACACCATCACCCGGTCGTAGAGCCGGCGCACAGGCGAAGGGGCGGGGTCCGAGGACCCCGCCCCTGGTCGTGCCGGCCCGACCGGGATCTCACATGTGCACCACGGGTGCCGTGTCCGGGTCGGTGGCCGGTACGCCACGCCGGTAGAGGAGCACGCTGATGATCACGCCGGCGGCGAAGAAGGCGGCGGACCACCAGTAGGCGGTGGAGTACGCCTCCAGGCCGGCCTGGGCGAGGACGGCGGGGTCCTTGGGGTTCTTGCCGACCAGGTAGTCGGTGGCAGCGCTGGTGGAGAGGGTGTTGAGCAGGGCGGTGCCGAGAGACCCGCCGATCTGCTGCATCGTGTTGACGGCCGCCGAGGCGACGCCGGCGTCCTCGGCGGCGACGCCGGCGGTGGCGAGGCTCATGGCGGGGGCCATGAGCAGGCCCAGGCCGAGGCCGGCCACGATCAGCGGCGGGAGGATGTCGGTGGTGTAGCTGCTGGTCAGGCCGAGGCCGGTCAGCCAGACCATGCCGGCGGCCGCCGCGCCCATGCCGAGCGGGACGATCGGCTTGGGGCCGATGCGGGGGATGAGCACGGTGGTGGCGAGGGTGGAGGCGACCATGAGGGCGGCGATCATGGGCAGGAAGGCCAGACCCGTCTCGACCGGGGTGTAACCCAGACTCTGCTGCAGGTAGTAGGTGAGGAAGAGGAAGACACCGAACATGCCGGCGCCCAGGATCAGCACGGAGACGAAGGAGGCGCCGCGGTTGCGGTCGAGCAGGACGCGCAGGGGCAGCAGGGGGTGGGCTGCGCGGGTCTGCCACCCGGTGAACACGGCGAGCAGTACGGCTCCGGCGACCAGGAAGCCCCAGGTGGCGACCGAGCTCCAGTCGTGGCTCTCGGCGTTGGAGAAGCCGTAGACCAGGCAGAACAGACCGCCGCTGACGAGGACGGCGCCGGGGATGTCGATGGTGGCGCTCGTGTCGCGGGTGGCGCGCTTGAGCAGGAGGGCGCCACCGACGAAGGCGACCGCGGCGAAGGCGAGGTTGACGTACAGGGTCCAGCGCCAGTCGAGGTACTCGGTCAGCACACCGCCGAGCAGCAGGCCGATGGCACCGCCGGCCCCCGCGATGGCGCCGTACACGCCGAAAGCCCTGGCGCGTTCCTTGGCGTCGGTGAACGTCGTCGTCAGCAGGGACAGCGCGGCGGGTGCGAGCAGGGCGCCGAACAGACCCTGCGCGGCGCGCGCGACGATCAGCACTTCGAAGCTGCCGGCCGCGCCTCCCAGGGCGGACGCCCCGGCGAAGCCGACCAGGCCGACCAGGAAGGTCATCTTGCGGCCGAACAGGTCGGCTATCCGCCCGCCGAGCAGCAGCAGACTGCCGAAGGCGAGCGCGTACGCGGTGACGACCCACTGTCGGTCCCCGTCGGAGAACCCCAGGTCCTTCTGGGCGGAGGGCAGGGCGATGTTCACGATCGTCGCGTCCAGGACCACCATCAACTGGGCCACGCCGATGACGGCGAGGATCCACCAGCGGTGGCGGGGCGGTGCTTCGGCGGACGGGAGGGCGGAGACGGTGGCCGCCCCGGCCGGCGTCTCGGCGGAGGTTTTGGGCATGACGGAACTCCGGTTGAAGTACGGGGTGACAGGAGTACGCGGCCACTCTGACGCGTGTCAGATTCTTCCTGACGTCTGTCAGATTAGCTTCGATCTGACAGCTGTCAAGTAAACTGTCGGCGAGTCCCCGGGAGGCCCGGGGCAAGCGGCGAGGGAGGCAGGAGTGGGAGCAAGGACCGAGTCCGCTCGACGACCGGGGCGCCCCGGTGCGGACACTCCGGCGGTGCCCGCGGAGGAGAGCATCCTGCGGCGCGGGCTCGAAGCCTTCGCCGAGCTGGGGTACGACCACGCTTCCGCGCGCGAACTGGCCCGCCGCCTGGGCGTCAGCCACAACTTCATCAACGACCGCTACGGGTCCAAGGCGGCGTTCTGGCGCGCGGTGGTGGACTCCGCCCTGGGGGAACAGCTGGCGCGCATCCCGGAGGTGGACCCCTCGATCGAGGACGATGCCGAGCGGCTGCGGCAGATCATCACGGGGTTCTACCGAACCGCGGCGGACGCGCCCCTCATCGGGCGCCTCTTCGTCGACGAACTCAACCGGGACACGGAGCGGTTGGACTACCTGTACGAGCGCTACATCGCGCCGATCCTGCAGACCATGCTGCTCGGCATCGAGCGCCTCGTGGCGGCCGGCCGCATGGCACCCGTCCCGGCCCACGTGCTGTTCTTCGCGGTCATCCCGCCCGTCTCCGGAATGCTGGACGTCCCCCTGGCACGACGCCTGGGCAGGCCCGAGCCCGCCTCACCGCAGCAGCTGACGGCGACGGCGGAGACGCTGGCGGCGCTGGTGGTCAACGGGCTGCTGGCGACGGGGCCGGGGACTCGCTAGTCCTCCACCCGGGTGCTGTCCAACCACGACGAGACCCGCCACGACACCCGCTACGGCCGCGCCGACACCGGCCCCCAGGCGCTGTTCCGGGACCGGCCGACCGCCGACCTCGCCCTTGGCGCCCGCCGTGCCCGGGCAGCAGCCGTCACGGCCGCCCGGACGGCGCGCTCCTCCGCTTGAGTGATATCGAAGTTACTAACATTGATGTTTGTAACGATGTAGTTAGTCTCTTGCCAGGGAACGGAAGGGCAATGGCGTGGGTGACTTCGTAGGCAGGACGCGAGAGCTCGAGACGTTGAGCCGCGAGCTGGGGAAGGTGACGGCGGGTGTCGGCGGGGAGCGGCCCGGGCGATGCGTGATGTTGCGAGGGCGCAGGCGAGTGGGGAAGTCGCGCCTGGTCGAGCGGTTCGCCGAGCGGTCCGGCGCACCCTTCCTCTTCTACGCCGCTACGGGATCCTCCCCCCAGGCCGATCTCGAACGACTCGCTCAGGACGCGCAGGTGTCGAACCTTTCATCGGCCGCCCTGCTGGCCTCGGCCCGTCCCGCGAGCTGGGACGCCGCCTTCGACGTGCTGGCGGCAGCCCTTCCCCACGACCGGGCGAGCGTGGTGGTCATGGACGAGGTGCCGTACCTGATGGACGCGGACGGCGCCTTCGAGGGCACGCTGCAGCGAGCCTGGGACCGAGTGCTGGAAACCAAGCCGGTCCTGCTGATCCTCATCGGCTCCGATCTGTCGATGATGGAGGCGCTGAACAGCTACGGCCGCCCCTTCCATCAGCGCGGACGCGAGATGGTCCTCGGCCCTCTCAACCCGGCCGAGGTCGGCGGAATGCTGGGCCTCGACGCGGCCGAGGCGTTCGACGCGGCGCTGATCACCGGCGGGCTGCCCCTGATCTGCGCGGAATGGCCGCACGGCGCCGGGGTGTGGGACTTCCTGTCCTCGGCGCTGGCCGATCCGGTGTCGGCCCTGCTGGTCTCGGCGGAACGCTCGCTCGCCGCCGAGTTCCCGCAGCAGGTGCAGGCGCGTACCGTGCTGTCGGCGATCGGCAGCGGAGAGCGGACCTTCACCAACATCGCCCGCGCCGCCGGCGGAATCGGGGCGACCCCGCTCCAGCGCTCGCTGGGAACCCTGGTGGGCAAGAGAGTGGTCGCGGCCGAACTTCCCGTCTCCACGCGCCCTTCCAAGGACCGCCGCTACCGCGTCGCGGACCCCTACCTCCGCTTCTGGCTCAGGTTCCTCGGCCCGGCGATGGAGGAGATCGAACGAGGCCGGGGTGACCTGACACTGCACCGCATCCGCGAGAACTGGACCAGCTGGCGCGGCAGGGCCGTCGAGCCCCTTGTCCGCGAGGCACTGGCCCGCCTCCTGCCTGACGAGCAGCTCCCCGCTGCCCCGGCCATCGGCGCCTACTGGACCCGCACCAACGACGTGGAGATCGACATCGTGGGAGCCGACCGCGCGCCCATCGCCAAGGAATTGCTGTTCGTCGGCTCGGTGAAGTGGCTGGAGAACGCCCCCTTCGACCGCCACGACCTTTCGGCGCTCGTCGGGCACCGTGTCGCACTCACGCCCGACCCCGTCCCGTTGGTCGCGGTCTCACGCAGTGGCACCGACTGCACGGGCCTGGATGTCGAGTACGGCCCGGCGGACCTCCTCGGCGCATGGCCTTCCTGAGCCCGACCGGACATGTGACAAGGGCGGGACCCGGAAAGTCCCGCGGCTGAAGTCCTGCCACTCGTGCGGCGATTGGAAGTGGTGGGGTGCTGACCTGGGGCTCCTCGGCGGGATCTCCGTTGCCCTGCGGAAACGATGCTCGTGGAGGGTGGAGCACAGCACGCGGTCGACAGCTGGGTTCGCGCGTGCTCTGCCCGCCGATTCGGCCTTGTCGGGCAGCTGGTACTCGACTCGTGAAACCGGAATCCGGAAGATCAAGTGTCTGCTGCCGAGGGGTTCGTGTCCTCGTCCTCCAGGAGCCCGCTCGCGGTGCGGTGGAGCCCGGGGTCGGCCGCCGCCGTCATCAGCCGTGCGGCCGTGGCCGCATCGGTTCCTGGTGGGACGACCAGCAGGTCCCAGCGGCCGACGCCGTAGGAGAACAGCCGGATCGCGTGCGGGTCGAACCCGGACGTGAGCCAGGCGGCCTTCACCGTGTGACCGTCGACGGGCAGGTCGCACGGCGTCTGGGGCCAGGTGTCGCGGTGTGCGGTCACCCGGGTCACCCGCCCCCGCGAAGTGTCGAACGCCTTGATGAGCGCGGGCAGTTCGGCCGGCAGATCGTCGGAGCGGGGCCACCAGGCACCGCTCACCGGGCCGGACGGGAAGGTCGGCGGGCGCAGGGTGAGCCGGGCGGCGGGAAGGGCGGAGGGGCGGGTCCGGTCGGGCGAGGCGCGTTGACCGGTGGGCGCGTTCATGTCGCGGTCCCTGTCCCCGGGCAGCCGTGCGGCGGCCCGGTGTCGTGGTGCGCCGAGAACGACGCCGACGGGGCCGACGTACGGAGAACTCCCGGTCCGTTCCACGGTACTCCGGCCCGGCGGGTCGGCGGCCGGGTCGTCCGGAGGGTTCTCATCCGGGGGAAGCGCACCTAGGCTTGCGGCGTTCGGCAGCCCTGACGGCTGCCCGTGCCCCGTGATCCCGGGCAAGGACCGAATCGCAGCCCCGCACAGCCGTCGGCTTCCATGGCCCATTCCGGCCGGCCCTTGCCTTCGCCTCGTTGCCCTACCCGTTACCTCCCCTCGTCGCGAGACCTGCGCGGTCGCTCCCGCGCGCCGTCGCACGGTCCGATGCGGGGCACCTGGCTCCGAAGCGCGCCTGAGAAGGGGGAAACGGCCGCGCGGGGGAGCCCTCGACGGCCGCCGTCCGCGCTCGGACGAGCTGACGGCGGCTGTCGGAACGAGTGGCGCCGGGCGTGCACGACCCGGCGGTCGGCTACACGCGCAGCAACCGCTGGGCGATCTCCCGGTACTGCCTCAGCGCGATCCGGAGTTCGGCGGAGTCCGTCTCGGGGTCTCGGTCCTGCCAGCCGGCGAGCGCCTGCCGTTGTTCGGAAAGGGCGCTGACGAGCTGGGCGGCGGCTTCGTCGAAGGCGCCCTCGGCCTCTTCGAGCGCCTTGCGCGGGGTGATCTCGAAGGTGTTGACGGCGTGTCCGAGACGCCGGACGAACTCGTCCCGACCGTCCGGAGGGAGCAGCGGCTTCGGACCCGAGGGCCGGCGTTCGGCGTCGCCCGGCTGGCGGCTCGCGGGCTGTTGGGCGCGCGTCTGGTCGTACAAGGTCGTGTGTACCGCTTACGTCGTGTCGGTGGCACCACCCGCGCCGTGGTGCCAGTCAACGTCCGGCCAGGGCCCTGAACCGCGGTGCCGGAGGCGGGCGGTCTGCCTGGGTGTTTCCGTCCGCGAGGGGAGTACGGTGGGGAGAACGAGGGTGTTTCGTGCCTATCCGACAGGTCGTCCCCAGCACATCACCCATCCATCAGGGGCAGCCCGTGACCCCGGCCGCACCTCATCCCAGCGGCCTTCGCCCAGGTCAAGGAGTCCCTCCATGTCACCCCGCCCCACCACGTCCACCGCCACGGCCGCGCCACCCCAGGGTGACGACGGCGGTTACGACGGCACCTCCCCTTTCCCGCCGGACGGCCCGGCGCCCGCGCGCGACGGCGGTGAGCGGCTGTACGTCGGCATCACGGCCGTGATCGTCGTCCTGCCGTTCGTGGCTCTCGGCCTGCTCGGATGGCTGCTGTGGGGCAGCCTCGTCCATCCCGCGGACATCGTCCTCGCGCTCGTCCTCTACACGGTCACGGGCCTCGGCATCACGGTCGGCTTCCATCGCGGTCTCACCCACGGGGGCTACCGGGCCGTCCGCCCCGTGCGCATCGCGCTCGCGGTGGCAGGCTCGATGAGCTTCCAGGGTGACGTCATCGGCTGGGTCGCCACCCACCGCCGCCACCACGCCTTCACCGACCGGCCTGGCGATCCGCACTCCCCGTACCGCTACGGCACACATCTGCGCGGCCAGTTGCGCGGGTTGCTGCACGCGCACGTCGGCTGGCTGTTCCGCAACGACCGTACACCCGCCGACCGGTACGCCCCCGACCTGCTGGCCGACCGCGACATCCGGGCCGTCGCCCGCGCCTTCCCGGTGCTGTGCCTCCTCACCCTCGCCCTGCCGTTCGGGGCGGGCTGGCTCATCGGCGGTACCTGGGTGTACGGGGTAACCGCCCTGCTGTGGGCGGGACTTGTGCGCATCGCCCTGCTCCACCACGTCACCTGGAGCGTGAACTCCCTCTGCCACATGATCGGCGAGCGTCCGTTCCGCACCCGGCGCCACGACCGGGCCACCAACCTGTGGCCCCTCGCCCTGCTCTCGTTCGGCGAGAGCTGGCACAACCTCCACCACGCCGACCCCACCAGCGCCCGGCACGGCGTCGACCGCGGCCAGATCGACCCGTCGGCCGCCGTCATCCGCCTCCTCGAACGCCTCGGCTGGGTGCACGACGTGCGCTGGCCGAGTCCGGCCCGCGTCGCCGCCCGCCGGACCTGACATCAACCACTCGTCCGCGTAAGGCAGTTGGCAGGAGCCCTCATGACCACCGCACTGCAACCCCCGCTTCCGTCCCATCCCCTACTGCGCCTGCGTCTGGCACCTCGCGGCGGTCTGCCCCGGCCCATCGACGGAGCGTGGTGGCCGCGTTCGTACGACCTGCTCGCCGAACTCCCCCAGCTGCTCGCCGGGTTGCCGCGCGCGTGGGGCCACATCACCAGCGTCACGGTCAACGGGGCGACGTGGACTGCCGCACCCGGCCGGATGCTCGTCGCCAACCAGGTCGTACGACTGCGCAGGACCCGCACGGCAGCCACCACGCACACCGTCGTCCTGCTCGCTCCCGGCCAGGGGCGCTGGGACCTGCTGGTCGTACCTCCGGACACGACCGAGGAGGCCGCGGAACCGCTCATGGCGGCCGCGGCGGAAGGGCACGCGTGAGGCGCCCGCCACCCCGGTCGGTCCCGGCCTCCGGGCTGGTGGGGCAGGCCCGTTCCGCCGTCATGAGCGCGGTCCCGCGGCGAACCAACCGGCTCTCGCCACATGGCTGTTGACGAAGGTCCTGGGCGGGAGACCACCAGGTGCCGTCCGGCTCGACGGGTCGTGCGGAAAGACAGAGACGGTCGGTGCTGCCCGGCCCCGGCTCACGTCCGCCGGCTGCCGTCCTCCGCGGACCGGCTGGTCTCCAGCCACGACCGCACGGGTTCTGCCACGCGTGTGGTGTCCACGGTGAGGTCGAGCCGGGTTCCTCCGTCGGCGCCCGCGGGGTAGCTGCGCTGCTCGGTGGCGGCGAAGCAACGGCGGAGCGCCTCCGCGACCCGGCGGGCGGCCTCGGGCGAGGCGGCGATGATGCGGACCTCGGCGTGCCCGTCCGAGGGTGCTTCCGTGGGCTGCATGGCGACCTCGGAGTTCGATGTCCCGTAGGGGGACTGGATCTTTCACTCTACTCCGGCGTGTTCCACAGCCCCCGCGGTCTTCACGGTCGCCGTCGGCCGGGGAGTACCGTGGAAATGAGGGAGCCACTCGGTTTCCGTGTTCCCGGCAGGCAGGCGAGAGCGATGTCCGACTCCGACTCCTCGCGCGTGAGCAGGCTGCTGCCGGATGCCGTCCACCGGGCCGCGCGGCCCGGCACGGCCGTCGTACGGCTGGAGACGACACACGACCGCCAGGGCGTGCTCGACGGGGCGTGGTGGCCGCGTTCCCGTGACATCGCCGCCGAGCTTCCCGGCCTGATCTCCGCACTGACCGACCACCTCGGGCCCATCACGCGCGTCGGCCTGGACACCGACGCCTGGGAAGGGCTGCCGACGCGGATGACCATCGACGGCCGTGTCGTGCGCATCGACTCCTCCCCGGTCGGCGACGACACCGTTCTCGTCACCCGGGGTGAGCAGGACCTCTTCTCGCTCCTCGTGATCCCGCCGCACGCCACACCCGACGCCGCGCGCGCCGCCATGGCCGAGGCCGTCCGCGCCGGCAGCGGGACGCAGGCCGCACAGATCCTCGTCGACACCGGCACCGAGCGGGGCCGGCCGGGCCGGTGACGTCGGTCAGCCGGAGCGGTCCTCGGGCCGGACCGTCGGCGGCGCGGGGACGGCGGTGGTGTCGAAGTCGCCCGAGATGATCCGCGCGGCCAGGTCCGACAGGCGCAGGTGACGGGCGCGGGCGTACGACCGGAACACGGCGAAGGCGTCGTCGACGGAGGTGTCCCGGCGCTCCGCACTCGCCGAACACGTCGGGATGCGGGCCCATACGCCCCACCTCCTCGGTCGGTGGGATGGCTCTCGCCTTGCGCAGGGCCACTGCTGCGCGGGAGGGGGCCTCACGGAGAGGGCCGGGGACACGGGCGACCGTACGACCAACCTGCTGCCGGGGAGGAAGGAGACGGGCCCCTTCTCCGCCGTGCTTCTGCCTCCTCCGGCGTGATCGCTCCCCGCGAGCGCGGTGCGCCACCTCCAGGCGGCCCCGGAAGACGGCATGCACGCCCTCCGGCACGCCCACGCCTCCGTACTCCTGGACGCTGGGGAGAGCATCAAGGCCCTGTCCGAGTACCTCGGCCACGTGACCCCGCCCTCTCGGAAGCCGAGGCGGAGGCACTGAAAAGGGCGAGGCCCGAAGACCCCGCCCGAAGCCAGCGAAACCCCAGCTCAGGGCCAGACCAGGCAATAAGGCTGATGCCCCGCCTCGTGCAATCGATGGCTGAAGTCCTGCCACTCGTGCAGCGAATGGGATGCGCGGGGGCTGACCTGGGGTTTCGCAAGGGAATGTGCGTTGACCTGCGAAAACGGTCGCAGGCGACGTGGTGGACTTGCCAGCGGGCAGACTCCGGGTAGGTCATGAGGCTCTCCGCGGAGTAGCCGTGGATTCCGCGCGCCAGCTGTTCGCTTTCGAGCTGTTCCCAAGCACGTCTGTTGACCGTTGCCTGGTCGACCTCCGACATGTCGACCCAGAGACTGCCCTCGCCATCAGCGACGGGTTTCTTGCATGCGTCACAGATGGCGAGAAGCTCGTGCGTCAAGGCGTTCCCTCCCAGCAGGTGCGCGGCTACTTCGAGGCGTGCTCGATGGCCTCGAAGATGTCGGCGTCGGTCTCCTTCTGCCAGTCGGGCAGGTCGGGCCAGTCGGCGACGTAGCCGGGCTTGGGGTCCTCGAAGTGCTTGTACATCTGGGCGGTCCAGCAGGTGGCGACGAAGCGGCTCTTCTGCTCGCGGGTGAGCCGGGAGGCGTGGCTGTCGCTGAGGTCGAGGAACTGTCGCACCTGGTCGTACACGGCACCGGCGGCCTGGCGCTCCCACTCCGGGGTCTCTTCCCAGGGGGTGATGTAGCCGGGCTTGGGTTCGCCGGGGAAGTGCTTTCGAACGCCGGTGATCCAAGCCTCGCGGAACACGCGTGCGCCCTCGATCTGCGACATGCCTTCCCCTCTCGTCACGTCGTGCACAGTGCGTCGATCTCGGCGCCCAGTTCGACCACGCGGGCGTCGCGGGCGAGGGCGCTGAGGTCGGTTCGTAGCCCCTGGAGTTTACGGGCGACGTACCCGGAGGACGTCGCTCGGGCGAGCTGCAGGGCCTCGCGGCCGTAGGTGAGGACCTGGTCCGGGTCGTGGCGCTTGGCGCCGATGGACGCGAGGTCGGTCAGGACTGCGCCGCGGCGCCGGAAGGACTGCCCGGAGGCGAGTACGTCCTGGCTCAAAGCAGTGGTGAGGGCCTTCTCGGCGAGGTCGAGGCGGCCGAGTTGGAGGTAGCGGGCGCCGCGATCCTCGGCGAGGCGGGTGCCGTCGAAGCGCAACCAGCCGCCGTTGTGAAACGGGCCGTTGAGGTCCGTGACCCTCTCCGCCTCGTCCAAGGCGCGCTCGCAGGCGGACAGGTTCCCGAGTCCGGCGTACGCCTCGGCCTGAACGGAGGCGACCCAGTGGCGGGTGGACAGGGAGCTGTCTCCTCGCCGCGCCACCCGCTCTGCAGCCGAGAGTGCGGTGGCGGCCTCGGCGTAACGCCGTTCGTACAGGTCGACGTATGCGTGCCGGACCAGGGCGCATGCCCAGAGGTCGTAGGACTTGGCTTCCTTGCTGGCGGAGGCGGCGAGTGTGTAGGACGCGGCTGCGTCGGTGTAGCGGTTGCCGTCGAAGGCCAGTTCTCCGGCGAGCTGGAAGAGGTCCCCGGCCGCGCCGCACAGAGCCTGGGATTCAGCTGCCGGCTGGCCGTCGAGAGTGTCGTTGAGCGTGGTGAGCTGGTCGCGGACGATCGGGTACACGGAACCCTTGGCACGGGCGAGTTGGTACACCTGCCACAGGTGGCCGTTCATGCGCAGGAAGTCCTCCGACATCCCACGGCGGGTCCCGTCGGTGAGGGCGGCGCTCTCGTCGGCGGGCAGAGCCACGAGGGCGCTGGTGACGGCGATGGCGCGCAGAAACTGGCGTCGGATCATGTCGTCGAGGTCCCCTGAGCCGTGGTGGTCGCGAGGCGGCGACCCTGCCGGCGCTGGACGGGCTGCTTGTGGCTGTCCCACCAGGGCGTCGAGTTCGTCAAGGTCGAGGTGCAGCAGCTCGGCCAGCCGTGGCCGTAAGGGCGGCTGGGGTGTGGTGGTCCGGGTCTCCCAGCGCCCGATCGTGCGCCGGTCGACGCCGAGGGCGTGCGCGAGCTCTTCCTGACTGTAGCCCAGCGCCCTGCGCCGCTCCGCAAGCCCCATGCCGCCCCCTTTCCACGTTCCCGTCCGTGTCTACCCTGGCGGCGCTGATCTGTCCCATGAGTGTCCCAGGACTGCCTCATGCATGCCGTGGTCCGCGCCAACCCGCTCCGGTTTTCTGGACGTTGTCAGCCACGACAACGGTGGACACCGGAGAAGGGGTGCGGGCATGGGAACACAGAGCGCCATGTCGTCCGAGGCGGCGCAGCTCCCGATCGTCTTGGAGGCGGTCGACGAGAGCGTGGCCACGGCGCTCGCAGTCGGGCTGGCGATGCCGGATCGCTCGGTGATCGAGGCGACGACCCGGGACCTGGTCGGTCACCTCAGAGCGCTGATGGCCGAGGACCTCGGCTTCGACGAGGACCCGGCCGTGCAGGCGCTGTTCCGGGAGGGCTACCGGGTCCTCGACCTGGCGCGCCGGCCCACCGCGGAGTCCACCCACTTCGGCGCCTACCAGTACATGCGTGAAGTCGGCCTGCTGACCAGGCGCTTCGCCGCTGTCTACCGCGAGGCGCAAGAACAGGACGAAGCCGATGCCTGACGAAGCCCCCACCGATCTGCCCATGCGCTGGCGCGGAGCGACATTGCCCGAGCAGGAACGGGCACGACGCCTCTTCATCAGTCCACCCGGCCTCCCGCCCTTCGTCCGGCAACCCGAGAAGAGCCACCGCGAACAGTGAAGAAACACATCACGGCCCAGGTCATGTACGTCGTCTCGGTCCTTGCGCTCGGCGGCATTGGCTGTTGTCAGCCCTGATCATCGCCTCCACCTCGCCGGTCGCCTGGGCCTTCTGGTACTTCGACCGCTCCTAGCCCTCGACGGGCACTCACTGACTCCCGCTCTGGCCGCGCGAGCCCTCAGGAAGACCCGGTCCCCCACCGGGGCGGGCTCAGCAACTCCCCGGCGGCCGGAGCGGGATCCCACCACGGGGCAACCCGGTGTGCGCCCTGCCGCCGTGGCAGCAGTACCTCCGATAAGCCCCCGTCCCGGTCGCTGGATCTGCCTGCGGCCGGGACGGGTCCTGGGCTTCGCAACTTGCGGGGCTCGTCCACTCACTCCGTAGGAGAGGAACAACCATGAACATCGACGAACTGTTCACCGGCGACCTGATCACCGGCGTCCCCAGCATGGACGCGGCGCTGCTCGACAAGATGCCCCGCGGCGGCGACAACAACGGCGACCACTGCAGCTGACCAGCCCGTGAACGCGGTGGAGCAGGGCCGAGCGCTCTGCTCCACCGCCCTGACTGAGGGGGGAAGCAGGTGCTTTCGTTTCGTGTGCGGCTGGCTGACACCCGGAGCACAGCCTGGCGCTGGGACATAGATCGTTGGGTGAGCGGCGATAGCTGGATCAGACCCGCTCACGCGGCTGCCCTGGAAGCCGAGCTTGTGCCGGGCGATGGATCCGGCGTCCACGCGCTGGTGAGGGAGGACAAGGGCGGCGAGGTGGACTTCACGTCGCTGCTCCTACGCCCGGACGAGGTTCAGGTTTCAGCGGGAGTGTTCGGCACCGCACCGCTCTACCTCGTAGCGGCCGGAGAAGACCTATACGGCTCATGGAACTTGGCCGACCTACGGCCGCACCTGCGACCCGACCGACTCAATCCCCGGACCGTGGCGCGCACCTTGACCCGCCGACACCGCTACAGCTCCGACACCCTCTTCGACGGCGTGTACCGGCTCACGGAACGCGCCACGGCCGTCTTCACGACCGCGGGACTCGCGATCCTCTACCCCGAGCCCGTGTTCGACTCGGGCGAGGAGTGCCACGATGCCATCCGGCGGCGTGTTCTCGGCCCTCGCGAACTGGAGCTGCACGCGCTCCTCGCCGGTTTCGAGGTCTTTGAGATTGTCAACGAAACCGGCGCACTGCCTGTCCTGGGTCCAGGCGCCTACACCGTAGCTCGCTATCAGGGGTGAGGCTCCGGCCAATGCCGCCGAGGCATGGCGAGTTGGGACAGCCGAGGACTCCGCTTGAGCGGCAGACGGTTGCTCGCTGACCTCGACTGGGCAGCATGGCGGGAAGGAAACGGGGACGCCCTCCAGAACGTGCTGAACCCCCAACTGCGCAGCATCGAGGGCATCCGAAAGGACCAGCAGGGATGAGCCAGGGAGTGCCGGTGCCGCAGCCCGAACAGCGCCAGATCACCGAGGAGCAGTTCCACGACGCGGTGCTGATCTGGGACTACCACCGGATGGGCCACGAGCGGCGGCCCTGCTCCGCGGCGATCGGCCTGGGAAGCCACGACCTGGGCGTGGCCACCACTGCCGTCGTCCTCTACCGCGCCGGCTTCTTTCCGGTCGTGGTCTTCAGCGGCGGCAACAGCCCCACCACCCGGGCCCGCTTCCCGCGCGGCGAGGCCGTCCACTACCGCGAGCACGCGCTGAGCCTGGGCGTCCCGGACCAGGCGATCATCGTGGAGCCGAAGGCCGCGAACACCGGCCAGAACATCACCTTCTCCCGCGAGCTGCTGACCGAAGCCGGCTCAGCGGTCGAGTCGCTGCTGCTGATCTCTAAGGGTTTGCCGGGAATCAACACGCTGGTTTGATCTTGGAGTTGTCTGGGGCAAGGAATCTGGCGATGTCGGCTGGCGTGCGGAATCGGGCTGTTGAGGCGGGGATGCAGACGTCGTGTGCTTCCAGGATTGGGCGGACGTCTTTGACTGCGCGACTGATGGTCATGGCAGTGGTGTTGAAGAGCTGCCCGAGGAGCTCCTGAAGACTGTGCTTTCGCAGGTAGAGGACGGTGACCAGGATCTGGTCGGCGGGGGTGAGTGTGGGTTTGCGGCCTGTGCCGCGGGCGACGCGGCGTGGTCCGCCGCGGGCTGCGCGACGGGCTTGTTCACGGCGCTCTTCCAGCCCAGGGATCACGGTGTCGATGAGGTCGCTGAGTCGCTGGCGTGTCATGCCGGTCAGATCCGGGTGCTCCAGGTCATATGGCGTGAGCGGGTGAAAGCCGCCGGCTGACGGCCCGCCCTGCTGGGGACGGTCAGGGTGCGGTGGGTGGCTGGCGGGGTGGAGGGTGTAGTTCCAGTCTCCGTGGAAGCGGTGGCGGGTGATCGGCAGGGCGGCGATGGCCTCGTCGCTGATCTGGATGCCGGTGGGGTACTGACCGTTGTCGAGTTCTGCGTGCACCGTCAGGCCGGTGCGGTTGGTGGTCGCGGCGATGGTTTGGAGCATGACTTCATGGCTGGTCAGGGGCCTGCCACGCCAGTTCATGGTGATGTGGGAGAACAGCCGGTGCTCAATCTTGTTCCACTTCGATGTGCCGGGTGGCAGGTGACACACGGTGATCTCCAGGCCGGTCTCACGGGCGAGGTCGGCGAGGTGGGTCTTCCAGCCGCGGGTGCGGTAGCCGTTGGAGCCCCCGGCATCAGCGGTGATCAGCAGCCTGCTGGCGCGGGGGTAGTCGTGTCGGCCGCGGGCCTGCCACCAGCGGCGGATCGAGGCGATGGCGAAGGCCGCGGTGTCGTGGTCGGTGCCGATGCTGACCCAGCCGGTGTTCGCGGCGGTGTCGTAGATCCCGTACGGGATCGCCTTCTCGGCCTGGCTGGGGAAGTCGTGGGTGTTGACCTGAACGGGCTGCTGGGTGGGCCGCCACTCGTGCCCGGCGTTCTTGTAGTTGCCGATCAGTTCCTTCTTCTTGGTGTCCACGCTGATCACCGCATCTCCGGCGTCCCGGTGATCTCGTGCCTGCTCGTTGAGGTAGCGGAACTGGGCGTCCCGGTCAGGGTGCTGGGCTCCTTCGACGGTCTTGGCGTTGGCCTGCAGACTGAAGCCCTCCTCGCGCAGCAGGCCGGCGACCGTGTCGGCGGAGACCCGGTGGCCCTGCCGGGTCAGTTCCGCTGCCAGGTTCCGGGTCGACTTCGTCGTCCAGCGCAACGGCGACATCGGGTCGCCCCGCTCGTCGGGCTCGACCAACGCCAGCAGCGCCGGCCGCAGTCCCGGATCGAGCTCTGTCGCCTTCTTCCGGCCTCCGCCCGCGCGGCGGACTCGTCCCAACGGGCCCTGGCCGGACTCCAGTTCAGCCACCCCACGCGAGACCGTGCCCTCCTGCACTCCGGCCGCACGGGCGACGAGCTTGATCCCACCGTGTCCCAGCGACCGCGCCTCTGCCCCTATGGCCAGCCGGCGCTGACGCTCGTCCAGGTGCGGCAACAACGTCTCGAACTTCGCCGCCAGGACGGCCTCGATCCCCTCCGGTCTCCCCATACCACTTCAACGATCCCCGGAGCCGGAAGCCACGACTTATTTCCCGGCAAACCCTAAGAACTCCTAACGAAATGATCTTCGAGGTGGTTGGATCACTCCGGAACCGACGATCCGGGGGTGCGAGGTGGCGCGGCCGAAGCCGTGGGAAGTCGACGACGAGCTGTGGGCGGTGATCGAGCCGCTGCTGCCCAAGGTTGAGCGCCGGACCCGGCACCCCGGGCGCAAGCGGCATCCGGACCGGCTGGTGTTCCAGGGCATCCTCTTCGTCCGGCACGCCGGGATCGCCTGGGAACACCTGCCGCAGGAACTCGGCTCCGGCTCGGGCATGACCTGCTGGCGCCGCCTGGCCGAGTGGACCGAGGCAGAGGGGTATGGCCCCGGCTGCACGAGGTCCTCCTCGCCAAGCTCCGCGGCGCGAACGCCCTGGACTTCTCCCGGGCGGCCGTCGACGGCTCCCATATCCGCGCGTTAAAGGGGGCTCCAAGACCGGACGAAGCCCAGTAGACCGGGGCAGGACGGGCAGCAAGCACCATCTGATCACCGACGCCACCGGCATCCCGCTCGCCGCCACCCTGACCGGCGGCAACCGCAACGACGTCACTCAGCTGATCCCACTACTCCAGGCCGTGCCCCCGGTGCGGGGCAAGCGCGGTCGCCCCCGCCGCCGCCCGGACGTGGTGCTGGCTGACCGCGGCTACGACCACGACAAATACCGCCGCATGGTCTGGGACCTCGGCGTGAAGCCATTGATCGCCCGCCGCGGCACCGAGCACGGCTCCGGCCTCGGAGCTCAACGCTGGGTCGTGGAGCGCGCGTTCGCCCATCTGCACTGGTTCCGCCGCCTGCGCATCCGCTGGGAGATACGTGACGACCTCCACGAAGCCTTCCTCACCCTGGGATGCGCACTCATCTGCTGGCCGCGCCTCAAGTCATTCCGATAGGAGTTCTAAGCCGAGGCTCTCCGTGGTGGCGAACGTCATACCTGTGGAAGGCACGCCCCCGTACCCAGACGCCCGTGCACCCGCAAGGCGGCGGACGACGCCTCCACCGAGGACGCCGGGCTGGAGCGCAGGGCACATCAGTGCCTCGTCCAAACCCATGTGCCCTCAATGTGCCCTGGCCGCCTGACAGCCCCTCCCCAGCACCAAAAAGGGCGAGGCCCGAAGACCCCGCCCGAAGCCAGCGAAACCCCAGCTCAGGGCCAGACCAGGCAATAAGGCTGATGCCCCGCCTCGTGCAACCGATGGCTGAAGTCCTGCCACTCGTGCAGCAACTGGTACACGTTGAACGCGTCCCGCGGCCCACCCCGGTCCGGCACCGTCGACCAGATGAACGCGGCCGCGCCCACCGCCTCCTCGCCGATGTCGCGGAGGGGGTCGACGACGGTCATCGGGAGTTTGACCACGGCGTAGTCGGGGTGCAGGACGACCAGTTCCAGCGGGGGCACCTTGTGCAGCGGGACGCCCTCGATGCCGGTCAGGACCATCGCGGCCATGGTCTCCGGCTTGATCTTGGTGAACATGCCGTTCATGCCGAGCTCGTCGCCGCCGAGTTCCTCGGGGCGCATCGAGATCGGGACGCGGGCCGCGGTCGCGCCGTCCGGCGCGCCGAAGTACTTGTACGTCACCCCCACCCGACCACCATTCCTGCTCCCCGTCCGAAGTCGGTCGACCTGCCGGTCGAGCCGCTCGGACTCGTTCGGTACACCCGGTACACCGTGTCCCTGACGTGCTTCGGCGGCTTCCTCCGCGTCGCGCCGGTGCCTTCCCCGATGGGCACGTCGAGGACCCAGGTCATCAGTCCCCTCGCCCAGTCCACCACCGCGATGCATATCTCCACCCGACTGCTTTTCTAGGATGCGTGGCCCCCGCCGCGCAACCCGATCATCGTGTCAGTGACCTCCCCCACGGCCGCCCGCCGAAACGTGCGCTGAAACATCTGTCCGCAGGATCTTCGCAGCCCCTGAACAAGCCGTTGTACCTGTCTCTGTACACCACGGCCCGTATGAGCTGTGTGTTCAGTTCCCAGTTTCTCAGATGGCGGGGGGCCGACGACTGGCTGCCCGGTCAGTGCAGCGGCTGGCGGCCGTCGAGTGTCACTGGCCTACCCTGATGAGGTCACTGGCAACCGGAGTCCGAGAAGTCGGAGAAGTCGCAGGTCATGAGCGAACTGCCATATCCCTACGAAGCGCCTGCCTCACAGGCGCTGTTCGACCGTGCGGCCGCCGTCACACCCGGCGGCGTGAACTCCCCGGTGCGCGCCTTCCGCGCCGTAGGCGGTACGCCCCGGTTCATGGTGTCCGGCACCGGTCCGTATCTGACCGACGCCGACGGCCGGGAGTACGTCGATCTCGTCTGCTCCTGGGGGCCCATGATCCTCGGGCACTCGCACCCCGAGGTCATCGCCGCCGTCCAGGCGGCCGTCTCGCGCGGTACGTCCTTCGGCACGCCCGGCGAGGGCGAGGTCGCCCTGGCCGAGGAGATCGTCGCCCGGGTCGAGCCCGTCGAGCAGGTGCGGCTGGTGTCCAGCGGGACCGAGGCCACCATGTCGGCCATCCGGCTCGCGCGCGGGTTCACCCAGCGGTCCAAGGTGATCAAGTTCGCCGGGTGTTACCACGGTCACGTCGACTCGCTCCTCGCCGCGGCCGGCAGCGGCGTGGCCACCTTCGCCCTTCCCGACACCCCCGGTGTCACCGGGGCCCAGGCCGCCGACACCATCGTCCTGCCCTACAACGACCTCGAGGCCGTCAACGAGGCCTTCCACCGGCACCCCGGTGAGATCGCCTGCGTGATCACCGAGGCCTCGCCCGGCAACATGGGCGTCGTACCGCCACTGCCCGGGTTCAACCAGGGGCTCAAGGACGCCTGCCAGCGCAACGGCGCCCTCTTCATCTCCGACGAGGTCATGACCGGCTTCCGCACCAGCCGCGCCGGCTGGTACGGCATCGACGGCGTCCGGCCCGACCTCATGACCTTCGGCAAGGTCATGGGCGGCGGGTTCCCGGCGGCCGCCTTCGGCGGTCGTGCCGACGTCCTGGGGCACCTGGCCCCGGCCGGGCCCGTCTACCAGGCCGGAACCCTCTCCGGGAACCCCGTCGCCACCGCGGCCGGGCTCGCCCAGCTGCGCCTGCTCGACGACGCCGCGTACGACAAGGTCAACGCCGTGTCGCAGCAGATCCAGGCGCTCGTCTCCGAGGCCCTCACCAAGGAGGGCGTCGCGCACACCGTGCAGAGCGCCTCCAACATGTTCTCCGTCTTCTTCACCAACCGGGCCGTCCGCACCTACGAGGACGCCAAGGCGCAGGAGTCCTTCCGCTTCAACGCCTTCTTCCACTCGATGCTGGCGCAGGGCGTCTACCTGCCGCCCTCGTCCTTCGAGTCCTGGTTCGTGTCCACGGCCCACGACGAGCAGGCCGTCCAGCGCATCGCCGACGCCCTCCCGGCGGCGGCCCGAGCCGCGGCGGAGGCGACCGCATGACCAGCAGTGACATCACCGTGGTCCATGTCATGCGGCACGGCGAGGTGGCCAACCCGGACGGGATCCTCTACGGGCGCCTGGCCGGCTACCACCTGTCCGAGCTCGGGCGGCAGATGGCCGACCGGGTCGCCGAGCACCTCGCCTCCCGCGACATCACCTACGTCTGCTCCTCCCCGCTGGAGCGGGCTCAGGAGACCGCGACGCCGATCGCCAAGGCGCACGGTCTCGACCTCGCCACCGACGCCCGGCTCATCGAGGCCGACAACGTCTTCCAGGGCAAGACCTTCGGGGTCGGGGACGGGGCGCTGCGCAAGCCCGGGAACTGGAAGCACCTCGTCAACCCGTTCAAGCCGTCCTGGGGCGAGCCGTACGTCGATCTCGTCGTCCGCATGATGCAGGCGCTGGACTCCGCCAAGGACCAGGCGCGGGGGCACGAGGCCGTGCTCGTCAGCCACCAGCTGCCGATCTGGATCGTGCGCTCGTACGTCGAGCGGCGGCGGCTGTGGCACGACCCGCGCAAGCGGCAGTGCACGCTCGCCTCGCTGACGAGCTTCACGTACCAGGGCGACAAGATCGTGTCCGTCGGCTACAGCGAGCCGGCCCGCGACCTCGTCCCCGCCCATCTCCTCGCCGGGGCGAAGCCGGTGAAGGGGAAGGACAAGGCCTTCGGAGCGTAGAACTCCTGAGGTTCGGTGGCCTTCGCCTCCCATGACACCCTCGTGACATTTGTTGCGAGACAGATGTGTTGGAGGGGAACCTCCCCGTTCGTCACGTCCTCTGACTGGGTGACCGCCAGGAACGTGACGAATCGGGGTTGGTATGCGCGCTCACACGAGAAGGGGACTGCTCGGGCTCGGCGCCGGTGCCGCCGCCGCCGTCGGACTCGCCGGCTGTGGCACCCTCACGCCGTCAGACGGGCCGACCCCTGCCGGAGGTTCCTCGAAGGGCTCAGGGAAAAACGGTTCGGCTGCTCCGAAGTTCAACGCCCGCCCCATCGGCGACGGTTCCACCTCCTACACCGGCAAGCAGCCCCACCAGCCCGCGAAGCCCGAGCCGCTGGAGCCGGGCCAGGAGCCGCCGCAGTTCGTCGTCTTCTCCTGGGACGGGGCCGGCGAGGTCGGCAACGGCCTCTTCCCGCGCTTCCTCGACCTCGCCAAGGAGCACGGCGCGAGCATGACCTTCTTCCTCTCCGGGCTGTACCTGCTGCCCGAGTCGAAGAAGCGGCTCTACGACCCGCCCAACAACCCGCGCGGCGCCTCGGACATCGGCTACCTCACCGACGACCACGTCAAGGCGACGCTCACCAACGTCCGCCGTGCCTGGCTCGAAGGGCACGAGATCGGCACCCACTTCAACGGCCACTTCTGCTCCGGCTACGGCAGCGTCGGCAACTGGACGTCCAAGCAGTGGCGGAGCGAGATCGACCAGGCCAAGTCCTTTGTGAAGCAGTGGCGCACCAACACCGGGTGGACCGATCTGCCCGCGCTGCCCTTCGACTACGACAAGGAGCTCGTCGGCGGCCGCACGCCCTGCCTCCTCGGCCAGGACAACCTGCTGCCCACCGCCCGCGAGCTCGGCTGGCGTTACGACGCCTCCTCGCCCGGCGGCCGCCAGATCTGGCCCCAGAAGCGGCAGGGCATCTGGGATCTGCCGCTGCAGCAGGTCCCCTTCCCCGGCCACAGCTTCGAGGTCCTGTCGATGGACTACAACATGCTGGCCAACCAGTCGATCAACTCGACCAACGCGCCCTCCTACAACTACCCGGGCTGGCGGCAGCAGGCCGCCAAGGCGTACATATCCGGCTTCAAACGGGCATACGAGACCAACCGCGCACCCTTCTTCGTCGGCAACCACTTCGAGAAGTGGAACGGCGGCATCTACATGGACGCCGTCGAGGAGGCCTTCAAGCACATGGCGAGGGAGAAGGAGAAGGGCGGGGACGTACGGCTGGTCTCCTTCCGGCAGTTCGTGGACTGGATGGACGTACAGAAGCCGGAGGTGCTCGCCAAGCTGCGCACGCTGGAGGTGGGGCAGCGGCCGGCCGGTGGCTGGAAGGAGTTCCTGAAGGAGACCTCGACGTCTTCGGCGTCCTCGTCACCTTCGTAAAACGCCGCCTGAAATGCGGGTTTCCGCCCGCAAGGGGGGTGCGCAAGATCCCCGGAACGGACATGCGAAACTTTTCACATGAGTGCCGCCACCCGCGCCCCCCTGCGCTCGAACACCTTCAGCCGCTCGCGCCGCACCGCTGTGACGACCGCCGGTGCGGCCGTCGCCGCGCTGCTGCTGTCCGCGTGCGGCTCCGGAGGCACCTCCGGCGGAGGCGGTGACACCAACTTCGTCATGGGCAAGGACGGCATCGCCACCGCGAAGAAGGGGGAGCGGGCCGCGGCCCCGGACCTGTCCGGGAAGACGGTCGACGGCAAGCAGCTCGACGTCGACGACTACAAGGGCAAGATCGTCGTCCTCAACGTGTGGGGCTCCTGGTGCCCGCCGTGCCGCGCGGAGGCCAAGGGCTTCGAGAAGGTCTACCAGGACCTCAAGGCCCAGGGCGTGCAGTTCGTCGGCATCAACACCCGCGACACCAGCACTTCTCCCGCGCTCGCCTTCGAGAAGGAGCAGGGCGTCACCTACCCGAGCCTGTACGACCCGACGGGCAAGCTGATGCTCCGCTTCGGGAAGGGCACGCTCAACCCGCAGGCGATCCCCTCCACGCTCGTCCTCGACCGGGAGGGCGGGATCGCCGCACGCTCGCTCGCCGCGCTCAGCGAGGACAAGCTCCGCAAGATGATCGCTCCGGTCCTCGCGGAGAAGTGACGTGACCGGAGTGTCCACGCTGGCCGCCACGGTCGCCGCCGACGGCTACAACGACACCGTCCTGAACGGGGCCCTCCTCGCGGCCCTGCCCATCGCGCTGCTCGGCGGCCTCGTCTCGTTCTTCTCCCCGTGCGTCCTGCCGCTCGTCCCCGGCTATCTGTCGTATGTGACCGGCGTCACCGGCACCGACCTGGCCGACGCCCGGCGCGGGCGGATGGTGGCGGGCGCCTCCCTCTTCGTGCTCGGCTTCACCGTCGTGTTCGTCTCCAGCGGCGCGCTGTTCGGCTACTTCGGGGACACGCTCCAGGACAACAAGGGCGTGCTGTCCAAGGTGCTGGGCGTACTCATGATCCTCATGGGCGTCTTCTTCATGGGGCTGATGCCCTGGATGACCCAGCGGGAGTTCCGCCTCCACAAGCGGCCCGTGGCCGGTCTGGTCGGAGCCCCCCTCCTCGGTGCCCTGTTCGGCATCGGCTGGACGCCCTGCATCGGCCCGACCCTCGCCTCCGTCCTCGCGCTGTCCTCCCAGCAGTCGAGCGCGGGCCGCGGGGCCCTGCTGACCGTCGCCTACTGCCTCGGCCTCGGCCTGCCGTTCGTGCTCGCGGCGGTCGCCTTCCGCAGGGCGCTGGGTGCCTTCGGCTGGGTCAAGCGCCACTATGTCTGGGTCATGCGCATCGGCGGGACCATGATGATCGTCACCGGCCTGCTGCTGCTGACCGGTGCCTGGGACCGCATCGTGCAGGACATGCAGACCTGGTCCAACGGCTTCACTGTGGGGATCTGACCGATGAGCAAGACCACCGCCTCGACCACCGACGGGACCCCGGCCGCCCCGGACGACCAGGACCTCGGAGCCGCGGGCTCCCAGCTGTCCACCGCACCCGAGGAGACGGCACCCGGCCTGCCCGCCCTGGGCGTCGTCGGCTGGGCCCGCTGGTTCTGGCGCCAGCTCACCTCGATGCGGGTCGCCCTGCTGCTGCTCCTGCTGCTGGCGCTCGGCGCGATCCCCGGCTCGCTGATCCCGCAGACCGGGACCGACCTGACGAAGGTCGCCGCGTTCCGCAAGGACCACCCCACCCTCGGTGACGTCTACGACAGGCTCGGGCTCTTCCACGTCTACAGCTCGGTGTGGTTCTCCGCGATCTACATCCTGCTGTTCGTCTCCCTCATCGGCTGTATCGTCCCCCGCACCTGGCAGTTCGTGGGCCAGCTGCGCAGCCGCCCGCCGGGGGCGCCCAAGCGGCTGACCAGGCTGCCCGCCTACACGACCTGGCGCACCGAGGCCGAGCCGGAGCAGGTCCGCGCGGCCGCGCTCGCGCTGCTGAAGAAGCGCCGCTTCCGCGCCCACCTCGCCGGGGACGCGGTCGCCGCCGAGAAGGGTTATCTGCGCGAGGTCGGCAACCTCGCCTTCCACATCGCGTTGATCGTGCTGCTGATCGCCTTCGCCTGGGGCCAGCTGTACAAGTCCGAGGGCAACAAGCTGGTCGTCGAGGGCGACGGCTTCTCCAACACGCTCATCTCCTACGACGACTTCAAGTCCGGCAACCTCTTCAGCACCGACGACCTGGTGCCGTTCAGCTTCACCCTGGACAAGTTCACCGGCACCTACGAGGACTCCGGCCCCAACAAGGGCACCCCGCGCACCTACCAGGCGGCCATCACCTACAGCGAGGGCGCCTACGGCAAGGAGCGGAAGACCACCGTCAAGGTCAACGAGCCGCTGGAGATCGGCGACGCGAAGGTCTATCTCACCGCCCACGGCTACGCCCCCTTCGTGACGGTCCGCGACGGCAAGGGCGACGTCGTCCTCCGCGACGCCGTACCGCTGCTGCCCCTCGACTCCAATGTCACCTCCTCCGGTGTGGTCAAGGTCATGGACGGCTACAAGAACGCCCGGGGCGTCAGCGAACAGCTGGGCATCCAGGCCTTCCTCCTGCCGACCTATGAGAAGGGCAGCGAGACGGCCTCGACGTTCCCAGCGCTGCGGAACCCGGTACTCAACCTGGCGCCGTACTACGGCGACCTGGGCGTGAACTCGGGCATCCCGCAGAGCGTGTACCAGCTCGACAAGTCGCACATGAAGTACTTCAAGGACTCCAAGGACCAGCAGCTCAGGGTGAACCTGAAGCCCGGCGAGACCATGACGCTCCCCGACGGCGCCGGTTCGGTCACCTACGAGGGCACCAAGGAGTGGGCGAACTTCCAGGTCGTGCAGCAGCCCGCGAGCGGCTGGGCACTCACCGGAGCCCTCACCGCGATCTTCGGCCTCGCCGCCTCCCTGTTCATCCAGCGCCGCCGCGTGTGGGTGAGGGCCGTGCGGGGCGCCGACGGCGTGACCGTCGTCGAGATGGCCGGCCTCGGCCGCAGCGAGTCCGCCAAGGTGCCCGAGGAACTCGGCGACCTCGCCGGGATCCTGTACGACCAGGCGCCGGGCGCGCCCGAACCCGACGACGACTCCTCCGATTCCCCCGACCCCCAAGTCGTACCTGCCGAAGGGGCTGAGCAGCAGTGACTCTCGCCGCCGCCACCAACGAACATCTCGCGAACATCAGCAACACGCTGATCTACTCCGCGATGGCCGTCTACACCCTGGCCTTCTTCGCGTACATCGCCGAATGGCTCTTCGGCAGCCGCAGCAAGGTCGGCCGCACCGCCGCCGCGCTCACCGCGGACGCCAAGAAGGACGCGGCGAAGACGACGCCGGCGGTCACCGTGAAGAACGCCGGCGGCACGGCCGTACTGGAGCGGCCGAAGGTCGTCGTGCGGTCCGCGGCCGGGGCGCGGGACGTGCCCGACGGGCCTGGTGCGCACGGCGGGGACGAGCAGGGCGACCTCTACGGGCGTATCGCCATCTCCCTCACCCTGCTCGCCTTCCTGGTCGAGTTCGGTGGAGTGCTCGCGCGGGCCCTGTCGGTGCAGCGGGCGCCGTGGGGCAACATGTACGAGTTCAACATCACCTTCTCGACGGTCGCCGTCGGTGTGTACCTCGGGCTGCTCGCGCTGAAGAAGAACGTCCGCTGGCTCGGCCTGTTCCTGATCACGACGGTCCTCCTCGATCTCGGTCTCGCCGTCACTGTCTTGTACACCGCCAGTGACCAGTTGGTTCCCGCCCTTCACTCGTACTGGCTGTACATCCACGTCTCCACCGCGATCTTCTGCGGCGCGGTCTTCTACGTCGGCGCGGTCGCCACGATCCTGTACCTGTTCAAGGACAACTACGAGAACAAGCTCGCGACCGGCGGCAAGCCCGGCCGCTTCGCGAACTCGTTCCTGGACCGGCTGCCCGCATCGGCGTCCCTCGACAAGTTCGCCTACCGCGTCAACGCGGCCGTCTTCCCGCTGTGGACGTTCACGATCATCGCGGGCGCGATCTGGGCGGGCGACGCGTGGGGCCGCTACTGGGGCTGGGACCCCAAGGAGACCTGGTCCTTCATCACCTGGGTCGGCTACGCCTGCTACCTGCACGCCCGTGCCACGGCCGGCTGGAAGGGCCGCAAGGCCGCGTACCTGGCGCTGCTCGCCTTCGGCTGCTGGCTGTTCAACTATTACGGGGTGAACATCTTCGTGTCCGGCAAGCACTCGTACGCCGACGTGGGTCTGGGCGCGCTCCGCTCCGTCGGGTTCTGAACTGCCGTACGGCGGATAAACGTGGATACCGGTGAGCGCCCGTGACCACGTGCGGAACGCTCCGCCCCGGGTCACGCTGGTGTCATGACCGGTTCCGTCGAACAGGGCACCAGCGAGACCCACGGGAACCCGCGCACGCTGCACATGCTCGTACGGCTTCCGCGGTCCATGGAGACGGTCTGGCCGGCCCTCGCCACCCCGGAGGGGCTGGGCGCCTGGTGGACCGGCGTCGAGGTTCTGGAGCCCCGGCTCGGCGGCGCGGTCGTCCTGCGTGACCTGGGCAGGGGGCAGGTCACCGCCTGGGACGTGGACCGGGTCGCCGAGTACACGGTGGAGGGCCTCGGGCGCATCCGCTTCCATCTGGAGCGGGACGGGGACGACGCCAGCATCCTCCGGTTCACCCACGAGGTTCAGGGCGAGGCGGAGACCGAGGAGGGCTGGCGTGCCCGTTTCGAACGCCTGATCGAGTACCTTGCGGCGGCGGCCTCCTAGGACGGCGGCAGACACTCCTTCCCCGGCGCCTTCCCCTCCGGCCACGCGATCTTCACGAAGCGGGAGCCGCCCTCGGGGGTGAGTTCCACGATCGGTACGGCCTTGTCGTACGGGTTGCCGTGCACGTCCAGGCAGATCCAGCCGCTCGCCCCGCTCACCCGCAGCGAGCCCTTGACCTGCGGCCACTGCAGGCCGACGTCCGCGAGCGGCGGGACCACCCGGCCGTCGGGCGTGGCCTCGCGGATGCCGTGGACGGCCAGCTGCACGGCGTCGTAGGCGATGATCAGCTGGCCGTCCTCCAGCCCCGTCGAGCCGATGGGGCCGATCGGCTCGCGGCCACTGCCTGCCAGCAGCCCGTTCAGGACCTCCGCGTCCTGTTTGGAGCCGCCCGTCCTCGCGGTGTCCTTCAGCCAGGCGTCGGGGTGGGCGAGGGCCGTGTAGCGGACGGAGAGGTTGCGTTCGAGGGCGCTGCGGTCCAGGTCCTTCTCGCCGGTCAGGTAGGAGCCCTCGTCACCGGTGAGCACCGTGAACTTCCGGTCCTGGCAGCCGCGTCCGCCGAGCGCGTTGATGAACTGCCGCAGCTGGGTGTGCCGGCCCGCGAACAGGATCGTGTCCGTGCCCTCGGCCGTGTCGCACACGAGGTGCGTGATCTGCCGGAAGGTGTTGGCGGTCGTGCCCTCCCGGCTGCGGTCGGCGGGCGGGGTGAACGGCTGCGGCTCGTACGGCGAGCCCTCGATCAGCTTCGCGAACGACTGCTGGAGCGTCCGCGTGTAGGGGTCGCCGGGCTTGTCGTACACGAGCAGCGCCTTGCCCGCCGTCACCTTGGCGAAGGAGGCCAGCGCGCGGGCCTCGTCGGTGTTGGTGGGCGAGACCCGGGCGAGGCCGGGGAAGGGGTCCTGGCCGTTCTGGCCGTTGGCGAGGTCGTCGGCGGTGATCGAGCTGCCGACCACCGGAATGCCGCGCAGGGTCAGCTCCTTGACGGCCTTCTTGTTGTTGTCGGTGCTCATGCCGACCCCGGCGACCGCCCGCAGCCGGTCGGAGCTCTTCGTCATCCGGACCAGCTGGTCGACCATCCGCTCCCAGTGGTCGCCGGTCGCCCCCGGGTTGGCGAGCACCAGCCGGATCGCGGGGGACTGGCCGTTGGAGCTGTGGTTGGCCTGGTACTGCGCCAGGTAGGCGCCCTGCAGCTCGTGCTGGATGTCGCTGAGGGTGGAGGGGGTGGTCGCCGTGTACGGCAACATCAGCGCGACCGTCACGTAGCTGCCGGGCTTGAGGCGGGCGTTCTCGCGGTCGATGGCCCGTACCGCGTCCCGGAGCTGGGGCCGCCCGAAGTCGTACGCCGTCGTCGCCACGCCCACGCACTCGTCACTGTCCTGCGGCCGTGCGACCCCGGGTGCGCACGAGCGGTCCTCGTGGGCGAGCGCCCGGATGCCGAGGACCAGCCCGGTCACCACCGCGGCCGTGACCAGCAGGGCCAGATAGCGGTAGAGGCGGATCCCCCAGATCACCCGCAGCCGCGCCACCGCGCCTCTTCCGCCGGCCATCACGCCTCCCCGTCCGTGTCGTCGGACTCGTCGTCGTCCGGCGTGCGCAGTGCCCGCCCGGCGAGGGCGTCCAGCGGCCAGGCCTGCGACGCCGCGAACAGCAGGGCACCTCCCGCGGGCCGCAGGTCGGACAGTTGCAGCAGCTCGAACCGCATCCGGTCGCACACCTTCGGGTCGGGCAGCACCAGCGGGTCGGTCACCTGCCAGACGGCGTGCAGCAGCCGCCGTATCCGCAGGTGCAGGAAGGCGTCGGCGCCCTGCGGCGGACGGTGGCCGGCGTCGGTGCGGCCGAGCGCGATCGCCGAGCGACGGTCGTCCTGGTCGGCGAAGTCGCGGCCCTCGGCGTCGTGCGCGTGGAAGTAGGGGGCCGCTGCGAGGAAGCAGAGGGTGTCCAGCCAGGTGCGGGTGTCGAGGGAGGTGAAGGTGTCGCGCAGGTGGGCCACCGCGCCGGCCGCGTCGCCGAGGGCGAGTTCGTGGTAGAGGCGGTAGCGGGCGTGGGAGGGGTCGTCCTCGGCGTGCGTGTAGTGCCGTATCGACGTCTCGTGCACCTCACGCCACTTGGCGTGGTCCGCGTGGCGGTGGTGGAGGCGGAGCAGCAGCAGGGTGCGTACGAAGGGGTCGCCGACGAAGTGGCCGGGCTCGGACGGCAGTCCCTCCCCGGCCAGTTGTGCCCGCAGGGAGCGTACGCCCGAGGCGCCGAAGTCGTCCGGGAGCTGGGCCGCGGCCAGAGCCACGGCCGAGTCGTGGTCGTGGGCGGCGGCCAGCACGGTCAGTTCGTCGAGCCGGTCGGCGGGCACGAGGCGTTCCAGCAGTTCGCTGTAGGCGGGGCGGCTGTCGGCCCGGTCCTCCTCCAGGGAGATGTGCGCGGTGAGCAGCCGGCCCAGTGAGACGGCCCGCTCGGGATGCTGTTTGGCCGCCGTGGCCAGCAGGACGATGCCCAGCGGGTTGCCGCCGGTCAACCGGTGTGCGGCGTGCGGGAGCTGGGGCGGGACCTCGACGTCGTCGCACACCGCGCCCACGATGTGCAAGGTGTCGTCGGGCGACAGCGGCGGCAGCGGCACGAGGAGGGTCCGGGACGAGGCGGAGCTGCCCGGCTCCCAGTCCGTGGTCCGGGCCACCGCGGGCAGGTCGCGGCGGGCCGCGTCCCGCAGGGCGGGGTGGTCGGTGCCGCGTACGGTCGCGATGAACACGACCTGGTCCGCGATCCCCTCGGAGCGGTCCCGCAGCACCGCGTCCAGCAGGCCCGGTCCCGGTCCGCTCCGCGCGTTGTCGAGCAGCACCAGCGGGCGGCCCAGCCGGGTGAGGTGCGAGCCGATCCCCGAGTACGCCTCGGCCAGGTCGGCGAGCAGCGCCCGTACGAGATAGCGCTCGGCGTGCTCGCGCGAGGTGCCGCCGGCCCGGAAGTTCCCGGAGAGCAGCAGCAGTCCGCGTTTCGCGTTGCCGCCCGCGTTCGGATACGTGCGGTACCAGGTCGACGGCCGCTGCTCCTTGCGGTGCGTGACGCCCTCGGAGAGGGCCTCCAGGGTGGCCTCGACGGTCGCCGCGACGAACGGGCCCTGCCCGCTGGCGGCCGCGATCACCTTCGACGCGACCTTGGCCGCCCACCGGCCGGCCAGGTTGAACCGCGCACCGCGCTCGTTCAGCAGCAGGATCCGCACCAGCTCCCGGCGGATGCGCTCCGAGTCCGTACGGCCGCTCCAGTCCTGCGCCCGTACCGCCACCAGGCCCGCCGTCAGCCGGGGGAAGGTGAGCTGTCCGGCCGCCTTCACCGGCTCGGTCAGCTGCTCGGCGATCACCAGCAGCGCCTGCCACACCGGTGACCAGGACTCGGGGCTCTCCTCGTGCGGCGGCCGGGCGAACTGCTCCTCCTCGCAGTCGATCAGCGCGACCGGGGTGCGTTTGCGCGTCTCGCCCTTGCGGTTGCGTTCCGTGTAGGCGTCCCACAGTTCGGCGAGCACCGCGCTCTTGCCGAGACCTCGACCGCCCGCGAGGACCAGCATCGGCAGCTCGCGGGGATGGTCGACCTTGGCGGCGAGATGCTCGTAGGGACGCAGCCCGACGAGCCGTGGGACGAGACCGGCAGGCTCCGTGTCGAACAGCGCACCACGCCCGTGCAACCGTCTGTGCACCCGCACCTCCCCCTAGGCCGGTTCTCAACTCAAGGGTAAGGAGCGGAAGTTGGTTCGAGCCAGATCGCGTGATGTCCGTTGGGTTACGAAAGTTCCGCACGCACCCGGCCGCGAGGCAGGGATCGTCAGCCCACGGTGATCGAGTCGAGCTTCTCCCGCAGGTACACATGCGAGTCGACGGGCTCGTACGTCACCCTGCCCACCGGAGCCGGGACGGACTCCACGAGCGTCCCCGGGGTGCACTCGCCGAAGTAGACCAGGGACATCAGTTCCTCGGCGGGTGCGTCGGCCGGCGGCGGCAGGACGCGGTGGCGGCCGGAGCGCCAGCGGTCGCCGGTCCAACGGGCCATCAGATCGCCGATGTTGACGGTGAAGGCGGCCGGGTCGTGGGGCGCGTCCTGCCAGCCGCCCTCGTCGGTGTAGACCTGCAGCCCGCCCTTGCCCGCCTGCCGGTCGAGGATCGTCACGGTCCCGAAGTCGGTGTGGGGTCCGATGCGGAACTGTCCGGGCAGGGGCTCGCCGATGACTGCCGTCCCCGGATACCAGTTGATGTTGAAGCCGTACGTGGGGTGGTCCATGTGCCGCGTGAAGAAGTCGGGTTCGAGACCGAGGGCCTCGCCGAGGAGGGCGAGGAGGTGGTTCTCCAGCTCACCCATCTTCGCCAGGTACTCCTCGCAGAGCCGCTGAAGTTCCGGTACCTCCGCCGGCCAGACGTTGGGCGCGTACCACTCCGCGTTGACCACCGGTTCCTCGAAGGGCTCGTGCGTCGCGAACGTCAGCGACTCCTTCAGGTCCGGCGGGGTCTGCGTACCCTCCGCGTACCCGTTGGCCTCGGCGCCGGGACCGAGCCAGCCGCGGCCGCCGACCTTCGCGGCGTACGGCTGCTTGACGTCTGCGGGGAGGACGAAGAAGGCGCGGGCGGCCTCCCGGATGCGTGCGCGCAGGGCCGGGTCCACGCCGTGCCCGGTGACCAGGAGGAAACCGGCGGTCTGGAGGGCCTGGTCGACGGTGCGGGCGATGTCGTGGCGGGCCTGCTCGTCGCCGTCCAGCCAGGGCCGCAGATCAATGGTCGGAATACGGGGGTCACTCACCGATGTCCTCGTTCCACAGGGCGGGGTTGCTCTGAATGAAGTCGCGCATCATCCCGACGCACTCGGCGTCGTCGAGAACCACGATCTCCACGCCGTGCTCCGCCAGCCAGTCGTGCCCGCCGTGGAAGGTGACCGCCTCGCCGATCACGACCCGGGAGATGCCGAACTGGCGGACGAGACCGCTGCAGTACCAGCACGGCGAGAGGGTCGTCACCATCGTCGTACCCCGGTACGACCGCTGCCGCCCCGCCGCCCGGAAGGCCGCCGTCTCCGCGTGCGTCGAGGGGTCGTCGTCCTGGACGCGCCGGTTGTGTCCGCGGCCGAGCAGGGCGCCGTCGGCCCCGTAGAGCGCGGCGCCGATCGGGATACCGCCCTCGGCGAGGCTGGCGCGGGCCTCCTCGACGGCGGTGGCGAGCCATGTACGGCCCGTTGCCTGATCCAAGAGCTTCATGCGTCCCACTCTCCTGTGACCGGAACCGGAGGGCAACGGGACTGTGGACCCATGGCCTGCGGAAGATCCGCATCCGGCGGTCTGTAACCTGGCCCGATCGTCGCCGCGTGTGCGGTAGTTGAGGCCCGGGGCAGCCCGGGGATTCCTGGTGAGGGGAACGGTCATGGGTGCTGCTCCGGTGCTGGAGGAGTTGCGGGAGGTCTGCCAGCCGCAGGCGAAGCTGGCGAGCCGCAACGGCGAGCACTGGGCGGGCCGGCTGTACATGCGGAAGATCTCCCTGCGGTTCACCCGGCAACTGGTCCGCACCCCGGTCACGCCCGACCAGCTCACCTGGACGATGGTGGTGTGCGGGGTCGCGTCGGGGGCGGCGCTGATGATCCCGGGACTCACGGGCGCCGTACTCGCGGCCGTCCTCATGCAGCTCTTCCTCCTCTTCGACTGCGTGGACGGCGAGGTCGCCCGCTGGAAGGGACAGAACAGCGCGAGCGGAGTCTACGTCGACCGCCTCGGCGCCTACCTCGCCGACGCGGCGCTGATGGCGGGCGCCGGCTACCGGGCCGCCGAGTCGGGCGTCGGCGGATGGCTGTCGGTCGGGATCGCCACCGCCCTGGGCGTCGTCCTGCTGAAGGCCTCCACCGACCTGGTGGACGTGGCGCGGGCCCGTCGCGGGCTCGCCGTCGCCGACGACGAGTCGACCAGGCCGCGCTCGCAGGGCGTGGCCACGGTGCGCCGCCTCGCCGCCGCCTTCAAGATCCACCGCGTCACGAACGGCATCGAGGCGTCCCTGGTGCTGCTGGTCGCGGCGATCGCCGACACCGCGACCGACGGCATCGAGCCGACGCGCTGGGCACTCGGCGCGCTGGCCGTCATCACCTGGGTGATGGTCCCGGCCCACCTGCTGTCGATCCTGTCGTCGTCGCGGCTGCGCTGACACGACGGACAACCCGGGGACCAGCGGTCATCGGCCGGACCGATACCCCCATCGGCAGGACGCCCCACCGGCTCGTGGACCACCCTCGGCGCCCGCTCCTACCTTCATGGCCATGACCTCAGAGAACAAGGGCACGGCCCAGCTGACGAGCGCGATGGTGCTCTCCGGCACCCTCGGTGTCTTCGTCGTCGAGTCGGGCGCCTCGCCCTTCGACGTCGTGTTCTTCCGTGTGCTGTTCGGGGCGTTGGCGCTGGGCGCGTACGTCGTCGGACGTGGCTGGCTGCGGCACCACGGGTTCACTGCGCGCACGCTCGGACTCGCCGTCCTCGGCGGTGTGTTCATCGTCTTCAACTGGGTGTTGCTGTTCCAGTCGTACGAGAACACGTCGATCTCCGTCGCCACGGTCGTGTACCACACGCAGCCCTTCTACGTCGTGCTGCTGGGCGCCCTGCTCTTCCGCGAGCGGCTCACCGCCACCAAGGTCGGCTGGGTGGGCGTCGCCTTCGCGGGGCTGATCCTCGTCTCGGGCGTCACGCCCGGGGACTTCGGGAGCGGTGGATCGTATGTGGTGGGCGTCGGACAGGCGCTGCTCGCCGCGCTCCTCTACGGACTGTCCACCCTGGTCACCAAGCGCGTCACGGGCGTTCGTCCGCACCTCGTCGCGCTCGTCCAGGTCCTCGTCGGCATCCCGCTCCTGCTGCCCTTCGCCGACTTCGGCGCGATGAGCGGCACGGGCGCGGACTGGGGCTGGCTGGTCGGGCTCGGGTTCATCCACACGGGCGTGATGTACGTCCTGATGTACGCCGCCTACGCCAAGCTCCCGGTTTCGAAGATCGCCGTCCTCGCCTTCGTCTACCCGGCCGTCGCGATGGTCATGGACTGGGCGGTGTACGGCCACCACATCGGCCTCGTGCAGGCGCTGGGCGTGCCGCTGATCGTGGTCGCCAGTCTCAAGGTCACCCTTGCTCGGCCACGAGCTTCCGCGCCTGTTCGAGAAACAGCCGGGCGTGCGCCGGAAGCCGCTTCCCGGCCCGCCACGCCAGTTGCGTGCGAAGGGTGAACGGCGGCGTCCACGACAGACGTACGAGCGACCCCTCCGCGGCTTCGGCGGCGACCGTCACCTCGGGCAGCAGCGAGATCCCGAGACCGGCCGCCGCCGCGCGTTTGGTGGCCTCGATCGTGCCGAACTCCATGAACTCGACGGCGGGCCCGGCCGACTTGAGCTCGCGCTCGAACAAGTCGCGGTAGGCGCAGCCGGGTTCGGTGGCGAGGAGCGGCTGCCGTACGAGGTCGGCGGTGGTGAGGTCCCGGGCGAGCAGGGCGTGGCCGGGCGCCGCGACCAGCGCCAGCGGCTCGATCGCCAGGACCTCGCTCTGCAGGCCCGGGTGCTCGGTCTCCTCCTCCATCAGGAAGCCCAGGTCGTACGTCCCCTGCAGCAGCGCCCGCCGGGTCTCGTCGCCGATGGTGGTGCGCAGGGCGACACGCACCCCGGGATAGCGGTGGTGGAAGAGCTCGAGGAGCGGCGGCAGCCGGTAGGACGTCAGCGACTCCATCGTGCCGACCGTGAGCGAACCGGACGGCTCCTCCTCACCGGCCACCGCCGCCCGCGCCTCCTCGGTCAGTTCGATGATCTGCCGGGCGTAGGGGAGGAGCCGCTCCCCGGCCTCCGTCAGGCGGATACGGCTGCCGAGCCGGTCGAAGAGCTGCGCGCCGAGCGAGGACTCCAGGGCGCGGATCTGGCTGGTCACGCTGGACTGGGCGTACCGCAGTTCGGCCGCCGCCCGGGTGAAACTCAGGACCGTGGCGACCTTCTCGAAGGTGACCAGCAGCCGCAGCTCCATCAGCTGTCCTCGGCGGCCTCGCCGCGCTCCTTGCGCCGCAGCTCCTCCTCGCGGCGGCGCAGGTCGGCCTCCCAGTCCTTGAGGAGGGCCTCGTCCTTTTTGTTCTCTTCCTTGAGGGACTTGAGGAACTCGGGATTGTCGTCGGGTGCGACGAACTCCGTGCGGTGGTTGCTGTGCCACTGGGAGGGCGTGGAGCCGCCCGCGGGAGCGGGGCGACGGTTCTTGCCGGCAACCAGCCACGCGATCGGGCCTATCAGCACCTCACCGAAGAGCAGAATGATGATCACCCACACCACCTTCGGCAGCCCCCGCACCTCTTCCTCGGGGGTGTTCAGGCAGTCGATGAAGGCGTAGATCCACAACGCCAGAACCAGCAGGAAGGGCAGATACCTGAACATGGCGGCGCGTTCCCCCAGGAGACGGTGACGGGCGCTGGACGGCCCCGGTGACGCGCACAGGGTAGCGGTTGGCGCGGGGCGGGCGTCGGGTGCGTCGTGCCCTCGGAGATACTGGGACGCATGGCTTACGACGATCTTCGTTCCCTGCTCAGGGCGCTGGAACGTGAAGGCGACCTCAAGCGCGTCAAGGTTGAGGTCGATCCGTATCTGGAGGTCGGGGAGATCGTCGACCGGGTGCAGAAGTCCGGAGGGCCCGCGCTGCTCTTCGAGAACGTGAAGGGCTCCTCGATGCCCCTCGCGATGAACGTCTTCGGCACCGACCGGCGGCTGCTGAAGGCCCTCGGCCTGAAGTCGTACGGCGAGATCTCCGAGAAGATCGGCGGGCTGCTGCGCCCCGAACTGCCCCACGGTTTCGTGGGCGTACGCGAGGCCTTCGGCAAGCTCGGCGCGATGACGCACGTGCCGCCGAAGAAGGTGAAGGACGCTCCGGTGCAGGAGGTCGTCCTCCAGGGCGACGAGGTGGACCTCGACGCCCTGCCCGCCCTCTTCACCTGGCCCAAGGACGGCGGCTCCTTCTTCAACCTGGGGCTCACGCACACCAAGGACCCGGAGAGCGGGATCCGCAACCTCGGGCTGTACCGCCTCCAGCGCCACGACCGGCGCACCATCGGCATGCACTGGCAGATCCACAAGGACAGCCGCAACCACTACCAGGTCGCGGCGAGAAGAGGGGAGCGCCTGCCCGTCGCGATCGCCTTCGGGTGCCCGCCCGCCGTGACCTACGCGTCCACCGCGCCGCTCCCGGGCGACATCGACGAGTACCTCTTCGCCGGGTTCATCGCGGGCAGGCGGATCGAGATGGTCGACTGCAAGACGGTCCCGCTCCAGGTCCCGGCGCAGGCGGAGGTGGTCCTGGAGGGCTGGCTGGAGCCCGGCGAGATGCTGCCCGAGGGCCCCTTCGGCGACCACACCGGCTTCTACACCCCGCAGGAGCCCTTCCCCGCCCTGAAGATCGACTGCGTGACGATGCGGAAGCGGCCGCTGCTGCAGTCGATCGTCGTGGGCCGCCCTCCGACGGAGGACGGACCCCTGGGCCGCGCGACGGAGCGGTTCTTCCTCCCGCTGCTGAAGATCATCGTGCCGGACATCGTGGACTACCACCTGCCGGAAGCGGGCGGCTTCCACAACTGCGCGATCGTCTCCATCGACAAGAAGTACCCCAAGCACGCCCAGAAGGTGATGCACGCGATCTGGGGCGCGCACATGATGTCCCTGACCAAGCTGATCGTGGTCGTCGACTCCGACTGCGACGTGCACGATCTGCACGAGGTCGCCTGGCGCGCGCTCGGCAACACGGACTACGCCCGCGACCTCACGGTCGTCGAAGGCCCCGTCGACCACCTAGACCATGCCTCCTACCAGCAGTTCTGGGGAGGCAAGGCGGGCATCGACGCGACGAAGAAGTGGCCCGAGGAGGGCTACACGCGCGACGGCGGATGGCCCGACATGGTCGAGTCCGACCCGGAGACGGCGGCGAAGGTCGACCGCCGCTGGAAGGAGTACGGCCTGTGAGCAGCGCCTCCGCCGCGATCCCGCAGCCAGGACGCACCAAGGCGTTCCTGCGCCTGGTGATGATCGAGCACTCCGTCTTCGCCCTGCCGTTCGCGTACATCGCCGCGCTCACCGCGATGTTCCAGTGGGACAGGAACATCCACTGGGGGCGGCTGCTCCTGGTCACCATCTGCATGGTGGGCCTGCGCACGTTCGCGATGGCGGTCAACCGGATCATCGACCGCGAGATCGACGCGAGGAATCCCCGCACGGCGCAGCGCGAGCTGGTGACGGGCGCGATGTCGGTACGGCACGCGTGGACCGGCGCACTGATCGCGCTGGTGATCTTCCTGGGCGCGGCGGCGCTGCTGAACCCGCTGTGCCTGGCCCTGGCCCCCATCGCGGTGATCCCGATGGTGGTCTACCCCTACGGCAAACGGTTCACGAACTTCCCCCAGGCCATCCTCGGCCTGGCCCAGACGATGGGCCCGGTCGGCGGCTGGCTGGCGATCACCGGCACCTGGTCCTGGGACGCGGTGATCCTGGGCCTCGCCGTCGGCATCTGGATCGGCGGCTTCGATCTGATCTACGCCTGCCAGGACGTCGAGACCGACCGCGAGATCGGCGTCATGTCGGTCCCGGCCCGTTTCGGCATCCCCGCGGCGGTCTGGGGGGCGCGGGCCTGTCACACGGTGACCACGGCGCTGTTCGTCTGGTACGCGGTGGTCACCGACGCGGGCGGCTTCTTCTGGCTCGGCCTGATGATCGTCGCGGGCGCGTTCGTGTACGAGCACTCGATCGTGCGCCCGCACGACCTGTCCCGAGTGAACAGGGCGTTCTTCAGCGTCAACGGGTTCATCGGGATCGCTCTGTTCGGCTGTGCGCTGCTGGATCTGCTGGTCCGGGGGCTCACTGTTTGAACCCTGCCGGGTGGAAGCTGGTGAACTGCTGACCCTCGGCTCCGGGCGAGGGCTGTGGTCGTAGGCATGGCGCGCTGAAGGAGCGCTGGGAACCGGGGAACACATTGGCCATGGCTGTTCACGCCACAGAATCCACGTCGGCTGTTCCGCCGATGCCAGAGCGGACGCCGAAGGCGCTGCGTGAGGCGATCGCCCAGCACGCTCCCCAGTTGCTTCCCGATTTCGACGAGCACTGGAAGTGGGCTGTAGCGGACGCGTACGACATCAGTACCGTGCCGGCGTTCATGGCCCGCTGGTGGAGCCAGTACGCGATCGCCCGCGATCCGAAGCTCGACGCCCATATGAAGGATCTCCACCACCGCGCATCGGAGTCCACCGACATCACCGAGGCCAAGGCGCTTCTCGGGGAGGCCTCCAACATCCGCTACCAGGTACGGCGGCTGGAGCCGGGCCAGTGACCGACGATGGATTCATCTTCCGAGGTGTCGACGTCGATGTGAACCTCCCCGATGGCATGAAGGTCCGGCCCGTTCAGTCCAGCGAACCGAAGGGGCCCCGCATCGCCCTCTTCGACACGGAGACGGCTGGTTGCAGTACACCTTCATCAGGCGCACCGAGGACCCACAGATCGTCGTCGACGAGATCTTCTGGCAGTGACCCGAAGCCGACATTTCTAGGCGTGTAGTTCCCCACGAGGCGCCCGGCGCCGGAACACGAACGCCGCCCCCACCCCCGCCACCAGCCCGACCAGATGCCCCTGCCAGCTCACGCCCGTCTGGGTCGGGGCCAGGCCCGCCAGGATCGACGTGCCCCACAGGGCGCCGATCAACACGCCGACGGCTATGCCGACGGGGCGGCGCTCCACGAAGCCCGTGATCAGGAGGTAGCCGAAGAGGCCGAAGATCAGGCCGGACGCGCCGGCCGTGTTGGTGCCGGACGGGGAGATCAGCCAGACGCCCAGGCCGTCGGCGACGACTATCAGGGCGCAGACCGCGGCGAAACGACGTACACCACCGAGGGCCGCGAGGAAGCCGAGGACCAGCAGCGGCAGCGTGTTGGCGGCGACATGGGCGAAGCCGAAGTGGATGAAGGCCGCCGGGACGACGTCGACCAGCTCGGACGGGGTGCGCGGGACGATGCCGAAGTCGTCAAGGGCGTGGCCGGTCACCACGTCCACCGCTTCCAGGAGCCACAGCAGCGCCACCCAGCCCAGCATCAGCTTGGCCGCGGCCTTCGCCCGGTCGCTCCTCGACCACTCCAGTTCCGCACCCGGCATGGCGACCCCCGCTCGCTCGTCCCCTCCGGGGAACGTCCGGCCCCCTTGCGCCGTTCCCACACAGCCGCGCCGGATAGGCTCGGTGTCGTGAACCCAGTCAAGCCAGGAGAGACGCCCCGTACGCCTTGGATCGTAGGGGTGTCCGGCGCTTCCGGCACCCCATACGCCGCCGCCGTGCTGCGTGCGCTCCTGGGCGCCGGTGAGAGCGTGGACCTGGTCGTCAGCCGGGCCTCCCGGCTGACGCTGCTGGACGAGACGGGGATCTCCTTCCGGGACGCCCACTGGCAGGACGACCTGCGGGAATGGCTGTCCCAGGGGGCCGACGGGAAGCCCGGGACCTTTCCGGCGGACGTCACGCGCGTGCGGTACTGGAACTCCGGGGACCTGGCCGCGGGGCCGTCCTCGGGGTCGTATCCGGCGAAGGGCATGCTCATCGTGCCCGCCTCCACGGCCTGCGTCGCCGGCGTCGCGCTCGGGCTGTCGAAGGACCTGCTGCAACGGGCCGCGAGCGTCACGCTCAAGGAGCGGCGTCCGCTCGTCGTGGCCGTACGGGAGACACCCCTGAACGGGCAGACCCTGCGCCACCTCGTCACACTGGACGACGCGGGTGCCGCCGTGGTCCCCGCCTCACCGGCCTTCTACGCGGGCGCGACCCACATCCAGGACCTGGTGGACTTCGTCGCCGGCCGGGTCCTCGACGCGGCGGGCGTCCCGCACGGCCTGTACCGCCGGTGGGAGGGCGAACTCGGGGGCGGGTCCCGCACCTCCTGAGCAGCACGCAGTACCAGCAGCAGCACCCATCACTTCAGGAAATCTTCAGCGGAAGGCTTCGAATCGCATGGACGCGGTGGACAGGCAGCTCATCCAGGCCCTGAGAGAGAACGGCCGGGCCTCCTACGCGGAGCTGGGACGCCTCGTCGGCCTGTCGGGCCCCAGCGTCACCGACCGCATCAACCGGCTGGAGGCGGCCGGCGTCATCACCGGCTACCGCGCCACCGTGAACGCCGCCTCCCTCGGCCTCGGCGTCACCGCCCTGATCGGCATCTCCCTCTCCGACGCCGCCGACCACCAGGACGTGGCGGACCGGATGAAGGACCTGAGCGAGATCGAGGACTGCTGGTTCATCGCCGGCGACGACTCGTACATGCTCAAGGTGCGGGCGAGCGACGTGGACGGTCTGGAGAAGATCATCCGGCGGCTCAGCGGCACCAAGGGCGTCTCCAGGACGCGTACCACGATCGTGCTCTCCACGAAGTGGGAGAACCGGGTCGGAGAGCTTCCGGAAGAGGCGTAGACGTACGGTTGTCGGAGTCGTCGGAGAAAGGTGTGAGCATGGACGTCGGGCTCAAGCGCGAGCTGGAGGAGAAGGTCAGGGCCGGGGAGCGGCTGACCCGCGAGGACGGCATCGCGCTGTACGAGTCGGACGACCTGGCCTGGCTGGGCGGCCTCGCGCACGAGGTGCGGACGCGAAAGAACGGCGACGTCGTGCACTTCAACGTCAACCGTCACCTCAACATGACCAACGTGTGCACGGCGTCCTGCGCCTACTGCTCCTTCCAGCGCAAGCCGGGGGAGAAGGACGCGTACACGATGCGCATCGAGGAGGCGGTGAAGCTCGCCAAGGCGATGGAGAGCGAGAGCCTCACCGAGCTGCACATCGTCAACGGGCTGCACCCCAACCTCCCCTGGCGGTACTACCCGCGGTCGCTGCGCGAGCTCAAGGCCGCCCTGCCGAACGTCTCCCTCAAGGCCTTCACGGCCACGGAGATCCACCACTTCGAGACCATCTCCGGGCTGTCCGCCTCCGAGATCCTCGACGAGCTGATCGACGCGGGCCTCGAGTCCCTCACCGGCGGTGGCGCGGAGATCTTCGACTGGGAGGTCCGGCAGCACATCGTCGACCACCGCACCCACTGGGAGGACTGGTCGCGCATCCACCGCCTGGCGCACGAGAAGGGGCTCAAGACCCCGTGCACCATGCTGTACGGCCACATCGAGGAGCCCCGCCACCGCGTCGACCACGTGCTCAGGCTCCGTGAGCTCCAGGACGAGACCGGCGGTTTCCAGGTCTTCATCCCGCTGCGCTACCAGCACGACTTCGTGGACATGAAGGACGGCAAGGTCCGCAACCGGCTCCAGGCCCGGACCCAGATGGCGACGGGCGCGGAGGCGCTGAAGACCTTCGCCGTCTCCCGGCTCCTCTTCGACAACGTCCCGCACGTCAAGGTCTTCTGGGTCATGCACGGCGTGCAGACCGCCCAGCTGGCGCTGCAGCACGGCGCGGACGACATGGACGGCTCGGTCGTCGAGTACAAGATCACGCACGACGCGGACAACTACGGCACGCCGAACAAGCTGACCCGCGAGGACCTTCTGGAACTCATCCGCGACGCCGGCTTCCGCCCGGTGGAGCGCAACACGCGGTACGAGATCATCCGCGAGTACGACGGCCCGGACCCGGCGCGCCGGGAGTCGCCGCAGCCGATGAGGGTGTGAGGGTTTCAGGTCGTACCCGGGCTACGGGTCGTGGGGGCTGGTCGCGCCCACGCGGCGGAGCCGCATATCGAGACAGCCCCGCGCCCCTTGGTTGGCGTACTCCCGTTGGCTGGGTACTCGGCGTTCGTGACATCCGATGAGGCCTACACCGCTGAACCCTTCGTCCCCGATCGGGGTGGGCTCACCGCCCTGCGGCGGGCCGCCGCAGGCTGCCGTGGCTGTCCCTTGCACCGGGCAGCCACCCAGACGGTGTTCGGCGCGGGCAACGCACACGCCCGGGTGATGCTCGTGGGTGAGCAGCCCGGGGACCAGGAGGACCGGCAGGGCAAGCCGTTCGTCGGACCCGCGGGGAAGCTGCTCGACAAGGCCCTCGCGGAGGCCGGCATCGACCCGGCGGAGACCTACGTCACCAACGCCGTCAAGCACTTCAAGTTCACGCAGGCCGAGCCCCGTAAGCGCCGGATCCACAAGGCGCCCAGCCTGCGCGAGATGACCGCGTGCGGGCCGTGGCTCGCCGCCGAGCTGGCGATCGTGGAACCCGAGCTGATCGTGGTGCTGGGCGCGACGGCCGGGAAGGCGCTGCTCGGGTCGTCGTTCCGGGTCACGCAGGTGCGCGGCACGGTGCTGGAGGAGGAGATCCACGGGCGGCAGGAGAGGCTGGTGCCGACCGTGCACCCCTCGTCCGTGCTGCGGGCCGACGACCGGGAGGGCGCGTACCGGGGGCTGGTATCGGATCTGAAAGTGGCGGCACGGGCACTGTCGTAATGAGTACGATGGCGCAGTGTCCCTTACTTTCACACTCGACCCGGCCGTCACACCCACCCTGCACGACGGCGTCCTCGACCTGTGGACCGACGTCTCCAACGCCGGCGGTGCCGTCGGCTTCGTGCCGCCCGTGACGCGGGAGACGATCCGGCCCGCGCTGGTGAAGCAGCTCGCGTCGATGGCGGAGGGCGGCATGCGGCTGCTCGTCGGGCACGACGAGGCGGGTGATGTGGCCGCGACCGCCTTCTTCAGCTTCAACACGCACCGGCTGATGACCCACTGGGTGTGGCTGTACACGGTGATGGTGCACCCCCGGCACCAGGGCAAGGGGTACGGCCGCGACCTGCTGGCGGCCGCGGCGGACGCCGCCCGCGGCTTCGACGGCATCGACGCGATACGTCTCACCTGCCGCGGCGGGCTCGGCCTGGAGCGGTTCTACGGCTCCTGCGGCTACAAGGAGGTCGGCCGGGTGCCCGGCGCGATCCGGGTCGCGCCGGGGGACGACCGCGACGACATCACGATGCTGCTGCCGCTGATGTGAGTCCCCGCACCCCCCTCCAGGATCCGGAGCCCGGCGTGCTTCACTGGACGGTGCACGTTTGGGTGGGTTAGGACCTCCCCCAGGGGACCCCCGGAAACGAAAGAGTGGATTGAGATGCTCCGCTACACGCTGATGCGCCTCGGGATCTTCGCGGGCTGCCTCGTGGTCGTCTGGGGCCTCGTCTACTCGGGCGTCGTCCCGCGCGGCCTCGGTGAGTCCAACGGCATGTGGGTCCTCCTGCTGGCGCTGGTGATCTCGGCGCCGATCAGCTTCGTGGTGCTGCGCAAGGAGCGGGACCGGGCGTCCGTGCGCATCGTGCAGAGGGTCGACCGGGTCAAGGCCAACCTCGAGGCCAACCGCAGCCAGGAGGACGACGCGGTGGACGAGGCGGCCCGCGCCCAGGGGCAGGCCTCCTAGTTGCTCCCAGGACGCGTCCCAGGGGAGTTGTCCCGCGCCGTCCGCAATTAGTCTTGCCCCCATGGGTGTCGTGAAGACCAAGCGGATGCCGCGTGCGGTGCGTGAGCAGCAGATGCTCGACGCCGCCGTCCACATCTTCGGCCAGCGCGGGTACATGGCCGCGTCGATGGACGACATCGCCGAACTCGCGGGTGTGTCCAAGCCGTTGGTGTACCTGTACCTGAACTCGAAGGACGAGCTCTTCACCGCCTGCATACGGCGTGAGGCCAAGGCGCTCACCGACGCCGTGCGCGCCGGCGTACGGACCGACCTTCCCGCCGACCGGCAACTCTGGGAAGGTCTGCTGGCGTTCTTCACGCACACCTCGCAGCACCCGGACGGCTGGTCCGTACTGCACCTCCAGGCCCGAACGCACGGCGAGGCCTTCGCCTCCGAGGTCACCGCGATGCGTGAGGAGCTCGTCGCGTTCGTGACGCAGCTGATCGTCGTCGCGGCACGGGAGGCGCACCGTGACCCCGACATGCCCGAGCGCGAGGTGGCCGGTCTCGCCGAGGCCCTGGTCGGCGCCGGTGAGTCCCTCGCCGCCTGGGCCAACGCGACGGAGGGCGTGAGTGCCCGGCAGGCGGCGGTGACCCTGATGAACTTCGCATGGGCGGGGCTGGGCAGCCTCATGGTGGGGCGGGCCTGGTCACCGCCGGAGGACCCGGCTCACACCAGCGGCTGAACGCTCCCGGTGACATGCACCCTGTCGCCGCCCCTGAGCTCGAACCGCCCGCCCTCCGCCGCGTACGTCACCGTCCCCGGTAACAGCACCGGTGCCCTGAACTCCGCCCGCACGAAGGCGGCTTGCGGCGTGCCGTGCGCCGCCAGGCACCTGGCCACCGTCCACATGCCGTGCGCGATGGCCCGGGGGAAGCCGAACAGGCGGGCGGTGAGGGGGTGGAGGTGGATGGGGTTGCGGTCGCCGGAGGCGGCACCGTAGCGCCGGCCCACGTCGGCGGCGAGATGCCACTCGTCGAGGACGGGGAGCGCGGGCCCGGCCGCCGGACGTTCGGCGGCGGGCGCGGAGCCGGTGCGGTGCCGGGCCAGGTAGGTGCTGGTCGACTCCCAGACGACGTCGGCGTCCTGCCTCAGTTCCGTGACGACGTACGCCTCCGTCCCGCGCCGGTGCGGGGCCAACCGGTCGACGTGCACGGCGAGTTCGTACGTCTCCGTGGACGCGAGCGCCCGGTGCCGGGTGATCTCGATCGACGTGTGGACGAGGCCCAGCAGCGGAAGAGGGAAGTCCCGGCCGCTCATGATGCTCATGGCCAGCGGGAAGCCCAGCACATGCGGATAGGTGACCGGCAGGGCGTCGTCACCGGTCGGGAAGCCGCACACCCGCTCGTAGGCGGCCAGCCGGGCCAGGTCGACCCGCAGCCCGGGCAGCACGAGCCGGCCGCCGGAGAAGGCGACGCCCGGGTGGGGCCGCTTGAAGGGTGAGCGCAGTGCGCCCCGGGCGAGCAGCGGACCGAGGGCCGGGGGAGCGGTGAGCGTGCCCACTACGCCCCCAGGAGGCTCTGGCCGCACACCCGCACGACCTGCCCGTTGACCGCCCCGGACGCCGGGTGCGCGAGCCAGGCGGTGGTCTCGGCGACGTCGACGGGCAGCCCGCCCTGCGCGAGGGAGTTCATCCGGCGCCCCGCCTCCCGGATGAACAGCGGCACGGCGGCCGTCATCTTCGTCTCGATGAACCCGGGCGCGACCGCGTTGACGGTCACCCCGTGTTCGGCGAGCGCGCGCGGCGCGAGGGAGCGCACCAGGCCGACGACGCCCGCCTTGCTCGCCCCGTAGTTCGTCTGGCCCGCGTTGCCCGCGAGGCCCGCGATGGAGGCCGTGGCCACGATCCGGCCCCCTCGCCTGATCGCACCGGCCGCCAGCAGCGCGTCCGTCGTGCGCAGCACGCTCCCCAGGTTCACGTCGAGCACGGAACTCCAGCGCTCCTCGGGCATGTTGACCAGTCGCCGGTCACGGGTGATGCCCGCGTTGTGGATCAGGACGTCCAGGCGGTCGGGGAGGGCGGCGGCGATGCGTTCGCCCGCGTCGGCGGTGGTGATGTCGAGGGCGAGGGCGCTGCCGTTCAACCGCTCGGCGACCCTGCGCGCGTCGTCCTCGGCCTGCGGTGTGTCGAGTACGACCACCCGGGCTCCGTCCCTGGCCAGCGTCTCGGCGACGGCCTCGCCGATCCCGCGGGCGGCGCCGGTGACCAGGGCCGTGCGGCCGGTGAGGGGCCGGTCCCAGTCGCCCGGGGCGGTGACCCCGGGCACCCCGACCTCGATCACCTGGCCGCTGACGTACGCCGACTTGGGGGAGAGCAGGAAGCGCAGGGTGGACTCGGCGGCGGCCGCGTCGGTGAGCCGGACGAGGTTGACGGTCCTGCCGCGTCCGACCTCCTTGCCGAGCGAGCGCGTGAAGCCCTCGAGGGCCTGCTGGGCGGCGGCCTGGTGATGATCGGCCGCGTCGAGTGGCGCGCCGAGCACCACGATCCGCCCGCTCACGGCGACCGACCGCACGACGGCGTGCAGGGCCGCGTGCACCTCGCCGAGTCCTTCGACGTCGCGCACGCCGGTGGCGTCCAGGACGACCGCGGCGGGCCGGTCGGAGGGACCGACGAGGTCCGTCCGGGCGAGCACCGGGCCGAGGCCGAGGTCGGACTTGCCGGCGGTGAGGTGCAGCAGGCCGCCGGCCAGGGACGGCCGCTCGGGCGACCAGCGTCCGAGGGCCGCCGGTTGCGGGAGGCCCAGGCGCCGGGTGAGAAACCGGCCCGGCGCGGTACCCGTGAAGCGCAGATAGCGGTCGGCCATGTCCGTCTCCCCAGCTGGCGTGAACTGTTTGCCCGGTTTCTGGCGTCGACTTACTTACTCCGAAGTAGGGTTACCGGGGGTAAGTCTAGGTCACGGCGGAGGAGCAGGTCGAGATGAGCACCTTGAAGGCGCCGGAAGTCCGGCGCGTCGCGGTCATCGGCGGCGCGCGCATCCCGTTCGCACGCTCGGACGGCCCGTACGCCACCGCCTCGAACCAGGAGATGCTCACGGCGGCCCTCGACGGCCTCGCCGCGCGGTACCGCCTCGACGGCCCGGGCGCCGTGGGCGAGTTCGTCGCCGGTGAGGTCCTCAAGCGCAGCCGCGACTTCAACCTGACCCGCGAGACGGTCCCCGGCTCGGTACTGGACCCGCGCACTCCCGCGTACGACATCCAGCTACGAGTTGCGGCGCCTGCTGCCGGAGGCGCGGCGGGCGAAGTCGCTCGGCGGGTCAAGATCGGCTCAATAAGCCTTCAAGTCAGCCGGGTTGACGAGGCGTAGAGGCGGCCCCGTGAGTTCCCCGATGCTGCACACCCCTGGCTCCAGAACACCCCGGAAACGGCACAACCTCCCCACCTGGACCCCGTACGATCTCCTGCCTAACCGGCGGTAACCCCTCTCTGGAGGGAAATGCCGGTGAACGCCTCGGTGTGCGAGGAACGTACGTCATGGCAGCAAGCAGTTTCGTTGCTGCACGCCCAGGGAGCCGCCCGTGTCCACCCCGTACCCCACCCCCACCTCCGCCACCTACGACGACGCTCCCCCCACCCTCGTGGCGCCCGAGACCCGCCGACTGGACGGAGCCGTCCGGGAGGCATCCGTGCCGCCGTTCGCGCAGCCGGTACGGCACGGGTCGCTCGCCGACCTGCCCTTCGAGAACGCGAGCGCCGTCCCCGACGCCGTCGTCCTGAGCCGCAAGGCGCAGGACGGACAGTGGGGGGACGTGACGGCGACCCAGTTCGCCGACCAGGTGCTGGCCCTGGCCAAGGGCCTGGTCACCGAGGGCCTGATGCCGGGCGACCGGATCGCCGTCATGGCCCGTACGACGTACGAGTGGACGCTCCTCGACTTCGCCGCGTGGGCGGCGGGCCTGGTGACCGTCCCCGTCTATCCCACGTCCTCCGTCTTCCAGACCCGCTGGATCCTCCAGGACTCGGGCGCCGTCGCCCTGGTGACCGAGACGGTCGCGCAGGCAGCGGCCCTCGGCCCGGAGCGGGACCATCTGCCCGACCTCCAGCACATGTGGGTCCTGGAAAAGGGCCACCTGGACCGCCTCGCGGAGCTGGGCGAGCGACTGCCGGACCAGGAAGTCTCCGTACGGCGCGGCATGCTGGGCCCGGACACCCTCGCGACCCTGATCTACACCTCCGGCACCACGGGCCGCCCCAAGGGCTGCGCGCTCACCCACGGCAACTTCTTCGCCGAGGTCGACAACGCGATCGAACTCCTCTACCCGATCTTCAAGGCCAGATCGAGCGAGGAGGTCTCGGTCCTCCTCTTCCTGCCGATGTCCCATGTGTTCGGCCGGATGGTGGCCATCGCGTGCATCCGGGCGCGGGTGAGGCTGGGCCACGCGCCCAGCCTCAAGGCGGAGGATCTGCTGCCGGACCTGGCGAGCTTCCGACCGACCTGTCTGCTGGCCATCCCCTACATGCTGGAGAAAATCTTCAACTCGGCGCGGGCGAAGGCGGAGGCGGGCGGCCGGCTGTCGACCTTCGACCGGGCGGCGTCGGTGGCGCAGCGATACGGCGAGGCGGTGGAGGCCCGCGCGACGGGCACGGGTTCGGGCCCCTCCGCCGCTCTGCGCGCGGCCCGCGCCTTCTACGACCCCCTCGTCTACCGGCGCATCCGCAACGCCATGGGCGGCCGCGTCCGCCACGCCATCTGCGGCGGCTCCCCGCTGGGCCGCCGCCTGGCCGCGTTCTACGCCGGCGCGGGCATCGAGATCTACGAGGGCTACGGCCTGACGGAGGTGACGGGGGCATCGACGGTGACACCGCCGCAGAAACCCCGCCTGGGGACCGTGGGCTGGCCCCTGCCCGGCACGAAGATCCGTATCGCCGCGGACGGGGAGATCCTGATCGCCGGCGATCACGTACTGCGCGGCTACTGGGACCCGGCGGCCGGCGGGGTGGTCCCCGCGGCACCGGACGGCTGGCTGGCGACCGGTGACATCGGCGAGCTGGACGACGAGGGCTACCTCACCATCACCGGCCGCAAGAAGGAGATGCTGATCACGGCGGGCGGCAAGAGCGTGGCACCGGCGCCGCTGGAGAACTGGCTGCGCTCCCATCCGCTGATCTCGCAATGCATGCTGGTGGGCGACGCCCGCCCCTATGTCGCGGCGCTCATCACCCTGGACATGGACGGCATCACCCACTGGCGCCAGATGAACGGCAAGCATCCCGTCCCGGCGGAACTCCTGGTGGACGACGACGAGTTGAGGTCGGTGCTGCAGCGGGCGGTGGACGAGGCGAACAAGATGGTCTCCCGCCCGGAGTCGATACGGGGATTCGTCGTGCTGCCGGTGGACTTCACGGAGGTGTCCGGCCATCTGACGCCGTCGATGAAGCTGCGGCGCGAGGCGGTCATGCGGGACTTCGAGCAGGAGATCGAGGAGCTGTACGCGAAATAAGGGGGTTCGCGGCGCGGGCGTCGTCCGGGGAGGATGCCAGGGTGGACCGCATCGAGTTCCTCCAGTGTCCGCGCTCCGAGAGCCCCGGGCAGCCGCTCTGGGGCGTACGGATCGACGGCACGGACCTGCGGGTGCCGGCAGCGGAGGCGACGCGCGAGCTGTGGCACCCGGAGCCGGCGGACGAGTTCGAGACGCCGGAGGAGGAGGCCGACTTCGTGCTGGGCCGGCACGACGGCCTTCCGGTCCCCGAGTTCGGGACGGACCGCGCAGGCCCGGCACACTTCCTCACCGGCTCCGGCAGCGCCCCGGTGCTCGGCTGGGCCCGTACGTGTTCGCTCGTGAGGAGTACGAGGCGGCGCCGGCCGATCCGATACGTCATTGACACAGCGGACGCACGGCGCCCCGCCCCAGCCGGGCTCCCGGGTGTCACACCTTGGCGCCCGCGTTGCTCAGGGCCGTGTCCGCCAAGCGGTCGGCCAGGGCGGCGAAGGCGGTGCTCAGGGGCTTGTCCGTGGTACGGGTGGCGTAGGTCTGGAAGACGATCGCGGCCGTGGCCTGAATCGCGGGGGCGACGAGGTTTCCGTCGACGGCGAGCGCCTGCTGGAGCTGGACCGGCACGGGCCACTTCTTGGGCCAGGGAACCTTGGGCGGCTTGGGGCAGATGTCGTCCCCCACCTCTTTGAGGATCTCCGCGGGTTTCCGGCCGGCCAGGCTCGCGGCGATCGTGGCCTCCGCCACCGAGACGGACATGTCACGGATCGCACGCCACAGGGCCTCGCGGGGCGGCAGTGGCTGCGGGTTCAGGGCCACCTCGTCGACGTCCGTCGTGGAACGGACGGTACTCAGGCCGCCGTTGACGACGGGTGGCTGGGGCGGGTTGATGATCTCCCACCACCGGGGATCGAGATGGGCCATGAGCTCGAGAAGGCGGGCGGTCTGCGCTGAGCTGGATGCGGTTGCCATGGTGGCTCCTTTCGCCGGTTCGACAGCGCGAGACAGTACGAGTCGCTTGTACTGCTGTTCGGGCATTCACTCGATCGAGGGCGCGGTGGTTCAGGCACCCGTCACCAGGTCCAGCCACTCCTCGGCGGTGCCCTGGACCTGCGGATGCTTGTCTCGGAATCCCTCCCAGTCCACGGACTCGGGGAGCGCCACGTCCAGCGGGGGTGTGTCCGCGTCCGTCAGCAGATCGCGTGCCTCGTGGCGGAGCACCGCGCGGCAACTCGCCGCGTGGGGGCATCCGTACGACGGCGACGCGAACCACGCCGCACAGCAGGTCGTCGCCGAGCCGGCCGCCAACGCGGTGACCCACGGCCGCGTACCCGGACGCGACTTCGAACTCCGTCTCCTGCTGCTGCCGGAGGGCCACGCTGCGTATCGAGGTGAGTGACGCGCGCGGCGCCCGGCAACTTCGGTTCGTCACCGAGCCGGACGCCGATGGAGGACGAGGCCTGCTTCTCGTGTCGCTCCTCGCCATCACCTGGGGTGTCGCCGAGCGTGACGTGGCCAAGACGGTCTGGGCCGAACTCCCCCTCAAGGAACCGGAGTCGCGCTCCGTCGGCGCATCGCGACGACCGTGTCCGCGAAGGCCCGCGCCGGTGGACTGAGCGCTTCCCAGCGGCGCACGGCCCAGCCGACGGGCAGGGGGCGCAGGCCGGGGAGGGGGATCAGGCGGAGGTCGCCGTCGCCGGGGACGGTCAGGCCCGGCAGTACGGGAACCACCGCCCGCCCCACCCCGAGCTCCGCAAGGAGGAGCGCGGTGTCCCAGTCGGCGACGCTCGTGTCGTACGCGAACCGGACCCCCAAGTCCGCGCAGGCCGACTCCAGATGGGCGGCGGAGACCGAGTTCGGTGGGAGGCGGATCGGCCGCAGGTCGCACACCTCGGCGACATCGACCTGCGGACGGTCCGCGAGCGGGTCGTCGGCCCGCACCGCCAGCACCCACGGCAGGTCCACGACCCGCCGCTGTTCGATCCCCCGCACCGGCGGCCCGAGCGTGATCCACGCCAGGTCGAGCGTGCCGTCCGCCAGCGCGTCGAAGCTGCCTCGTCCCGAACTCACCGTGCGGAACTCGAGGTTGACCTTGGGACGACGTCGCCGGTACTCGACGACCGCGTCCGACATGAAGTGCCGTACCGTCGTCGCCCCGGTCGCCACGCGCACGTACCCGCTCCCGCCGTCGACCAGGTCGCGCAGCTGCCGTACGGCCAGATCGAGCCCTGATATGCCCTCGGCCGCCGCGGCTTCCAGCACCCGGCCCGCCTGCGTGGGTACGACACCCCGCGGCTGGCGCTCCAGGAGGGCGACCCCGGTCTCCCGCTCCAGACGCTTGACGTGCTGGCTCACCGCGGACTGCGTACAGCCCAGGTCCCGGGCCACCGCGCTGAGGCTGCCGGCCCGGCACACGGCCACGAACACGCGCAGGTCGTCGAGGGTCATGCCCCAAGCTAACACTTGGGTGTGGCCATAAATCCCAAGGATTGACTGGGCTTCCGCCTCTGTACGACGATCTCCGCAGGGCCCTGGGCGGCAACCCGCTCCACGCCCCGCCGGGATCCGGATCGACGGCGGGGGAGGGGGCGGGTGCCGACCCGACGTACGACCCCGAGGCGATGAAGGGACTCGGCACGTGCAGCACAGCGTGGTCACCCAAGCCGACGGCTTCCTCCGGGAGCTGGGCGCCGAGGACATCCCGCACCCCGGCGGTACGCTCCTGGCCCACCTCCGACGCGTCCGGACCCGGCTCGCCTCCTGGGACGCCCGCCCCGCCCTCCAACTTGCCGGCCTCTGCCACGCCTTCTACGGCACGGACGGATTTCCCACCCCCCTGCTCCCGCTCGACCGCCGTAGCGACCTCGCGGCCGTGATCGGCGCCGAGGCCGAGGCGGTCGTGTACTTCTACGCGAGCTGCGACCGCAAGGCGAGCTATCCGAACCTGGCGGCCCCCGGCGCCCTCTTCCACGACCGCTTCACCGGTCAGCCCCACACGCCCGCCCCGCGTTTCCTCCGCGACTTCGCCGACCTCACCGCCGCCAACGAACTCGACCTCGCCGCCCACGACCCCGCCTTCCGTGAACGGTACGGCCCCGAGCTCCTCGCCCTGTTCACCCGCTTCCGGCCACTGCTGAGCGAGGAGGCATGGGGCGACTGCCGGGCTGTCCTGGGGCGCGGGGCCGGGTCACAATGATCAACGTCCGGGACGATCCATGAGGCGCGCTCTTGACTTCACAAGGCCGTCGCGTCACATTCGCATTTCTGACACTTCGTCAGGTATGTGGAGCAGCGCCTTCAGGTTGGAGCGAGCCGATGACTCCCAGCACAACCTCTGCGAGACGCACCACCGCTTCCCCGTCCCGGAGACAGGTGCTCGGCGTCGCCGCGGGCGCCGGCGCCGCGGCAGCGGTCGGGGCGAGTCCGGCGGCCTCGGCCGACCTCCCCCTCCTCGGCACGTACGACGTCGTCGTCATCGGCTCCGGCGCGGCCGGTATGACCGCCGCGCTCACCGCCGCCAAGCAGGGGCTGAGCTGCGTGGTGGTCGAGAAGGCCCCGACCTTCGGCGGCTCCGCCGCCCGTTCGGGTGCCGGAATCTGGATCCCCAACAACCCGGTGATCCTGGCCGCCGGTGTCCCGGACACACCCGCCAAGGCCGCCGCCTACCTCGCCGCCGTCGTGGGGCCGGACGTCCCCGTAGATCGCCGGGCGGCCTTCCTCGCCCACGGGCCCGCCATGATCTCCTTCGTCATGGCCAACAGCCCCCTGCGCTTCCGCTGGATGGAGGGCTACAGCGACTACTACCCGGAGCTGCCGGGCGGGCTGCCCAACGGGCGTTCCATCGAGCCCGACCAGCTGGACGGGAACATCCTCGGCGCCGAACTCGCCCGCCTCAATCCGCCGTACATGCAGGTCCCCGCCGGGATGGTCGTCTTCAGCGCCGACTACAAGTGGCTCGCCCTGGCCGCCGTGAACGTCAGGGGCGCCGTCGTCGCCGCCGAGTGCCTGGCCCGTGGGACGAAGGCCGCCCTGCTCGGGCAGAAGCCGCTCACCATGGGGCAGTCGCTGGCGGCGGGACTGCGGGCCGGGCTGCTGGCCGCGCAGGTGCCGGTGTGGCTCAGCACCCCGCTCACCGACCTCATGGTGGAGAACGGCCGTGTCACGGGTGCCGTCGTCGCCCGCGACGGCGCGCCCGGCCTGGTCCGCGCCCGGCGCGGTGTCGTCGTCGGCTCCGGCGGCTTCGAGCACAACGCGGCCATGCGCGCGCAGTACCAGCAGCAGCCCATCGGGACCGAGTGGACCGTGGGCGCGAAGGAGAACACCGGGGACGGGATCCGGGCGGGGCAGCGGATCGGCGGGGCCCTCGGGCTGATGGACGACGCCTGGTGGGGGCCTGCCGTCCCGCTGCCCGGACAGCCGTACTTCTGCCTCGCCGAACGCACCCTCCCCGGCGGGCTTCTGGTCAATGCGGCCGGATCCCGCTTCGTCAACGAGGCCGCCCCGTACAGCGATGTCGTGCACATCATGTACGAGCGCAACCCGACCGACCCCGACATCCCGGCCTGGCTGATCGTCGACCAGAACTACCGCAACAGGTACCTCTTCAAGGACGTCGCCCCGACCCTGGCCTTCCCCGACGACTGGTACAGCTCGGGGGCCGCCCACAAGGCCTGGACGCTCGACGCCCTGGCCGCCTCCATCGGCGTCCCGGCGGCCGCCCTGCGCGCCACCGTCGACCGCTTCAACTCCCTTGCCCTGCGGGGAAAGGACACGGACTTCCGGCGCGGCGACAGCGCCTACGACCACTACTACACCGACCCGTCCGTCCTCCCCAACTCCTGCCTCGCGCCCCTGTGGCTGCCCCCGTACCACGCCTTCCGGATCGTCCCCGGCGACCTCGGCACCAAGGGCGGACTCCTTACGGACGCCCGGGCACGCGTCCTGCGGCCGGACGGCTCGGCGATCCCCGGTCTCTACGCCGCCGGCAACGCGAGCGCCGCCGTGATGGGCCACAGCTACGCCGGCGCCGGATCGACGATCGGCCCGGCGATGACCTTCGGCCATGTCGCGGCACTGGACATCGCGGGCCGCCTGTGAAGCGTCGGGGGCGTCTCCTCAGGCCGACTGCGACCGCGGTTTGCGGGCGATCAGGAAGGCCTGGGGGACGACCTCGCCGAGATCGTCGTCCGGTTCGCGAACCGTCCGGGAGCGGAGGACGAAACCGGCCGACTTCAGCAACTCGATGACGTGTTCCGGCCGCCGCCGAAGGAAATCGAGCGACACCGGGTGCCCCCAGGGGCTGTCGTGGCGGCGCGGCTCGTCGCCGACCTGGAAGCCGAGCAGCAGATGGCCGCCCGGGGCCAGCACACGGTGGAACTCGGCGAAGAGGGCCGGGAGCCGGTCCACAGGGGTGTGGATGGACGAGTACCAGGAGACGACCCCGGCGAGGCCGCCGTCGGGAAGGCCCGAGTCCAGCATCGAGCCCCGTTCGAAGCGCAGGCCCGGGTTCTCGCGGCGGGCGATCGCCAGCATGGACTCCGAGAGGTCGAGGCCGAAGACCGACAGGCCCCGCTCGGCCAGGTACGCCGTCGCCCTGCCCGGTCCGCAGCCCATGTCGGCCACCTCGCCGCCGGCGCCCACCAGTTCGGCGTACGTCGTGAGCAGCGCCCGCTCCAGCGGCCTGGCGGCGTACTCGTCGCGGAAGCGGTCGGCGTAGTCCTCGGCCACGGCGTCGTAGAAGGTCCGGGTGGCGGTCAGGAAGTCGGTGTCGGTCATGGGCGGGGACCCTATACGCCCCCGCTGACAGCCGGCCGCCTCAGTCCACCAGGTCCGCCGCCGTCAGCAGCCGCGTCAGGTCCGTTCGGGAGCGCACCCCCAACTTCCGGTAGATCCGGGTGAGATGGGACTCGACCGTCTTGCGCGACACGAACAGCGAGGCCGCCGCCTCCGTGTTGTTCAGGCCCCGGGCCACCGCCCGAGACACCTGCAGTTCCTGCGGGGTGAGCTGGTCGAGGGCGCAGACCGGCGAGGAGGCCGCTGTGCGGCCGTCCGAGGCGGGTTCGCCGGGCCCGGCGCCGACGGCCGCCCGGGAACGGGTGTGCAGCGCGCCGGTGCCGACCTCGGCGAGGGCCTGGAAGGCGGCGAAGCGGTGGGCGAGCGGCGCCCGGCCCAGGACCAGGGGGCGCAGCACGGGATGGTGGAAGTCCAGGCCCTCGGCGGTGGCCCGGATCAGGCCGTCCTCCTCGGCGGGGGCCAGTGCCTCAAGGGACAGGCCGGCCGTCTCCAGCGCCTTGCACAGCGCGCCCGTCTCCCCGGACCGGCTGGCGGCGAGCACGACCAGCGCCCGGCGGGCCTGGTCCTGGAGCCGGTCGATCCGGGTCGACCAGGCGCGTTCGAGGTGGCGGCCGAGCGAGGGCGGGTCGAGGAGGGGCTGGTCGCCGCGGGCCTGTCGTACCGTCAGCCCGGCGGCGATCTCGAGCAGCGCCAGGGGATTGCCGCCGCTGATGCGGACCAGCTCGGCGAGTACGGCGGGGGCGACCTCGTGGCCCCTCGCGCGCAGCAACTCCGCGCACTCGGCGGTCGCGAGCCCGCCCAACTGGACGGTGGGGACGCCGCGTCGCGGCCCGCACTCGCCGTGGTCCTCGCGGGAGCCGAGGACGAGGGCCACCCGCTCACCGGCCAGCCGCCGGGCGATGAAGAGCAGCACGCGCTGCGAGGAGGGATCGACCCAGTGCAGGTCGTCGACGAGGACGACCACCGGGCGCGCGTCCCCGAGCGCGGCCAGCACGTTCAGGGCGCCCATGCAGGCCGCGTACGGATTGCCGGGTGGCTGGCCGCCGTCCCCGGACAGGGCGAGGCAGGACTCCAGGGCCGACCGCTGCGCCCCCGGGAGTTCCCTGAAAAGGGAGGAATGGGGCATGAGCAGGTCGCCGAGCGTGGCGAACGGCAGTACGGTCTCCGTCTCCACGCCCCGGGCCCGCAGCACGGTCGCCGCGCTCCCGCACGCCTGCCGGTCCGCGTGGTCGAGCAGACTCGTCTTGCCGATTCCGGGTTCGCCCCACAGCAGCAGGGCCGCACCGCCGTCCCGCCCCGCGACCAGCAGGTCGTCCATCCTTCCGCGTTCCCGCTCCCGGCCCACCAGCGCGGTCTGCGTCCGCCGTGGTGCGTTCCGGTTGCCCGGTTCCGGAGGTCCCCCGTGCATGCTCACCCCCCGGGCGCGTTCGCTGCCGTACCGTGCGCGGACGGCAGGCGCGCCTTGCGCCTTCATGATGCTCCTCGGCGGACGGGCCAAGAAGGCGAACGACCAAGCTGAGTCGGGGCGCTACGGCGGCTGCCGGGCGCACGCGGGGGCGGACGGTACGAGGGGTCGTACGCCTGGGGACTGCGCCATTGGCAGTGCGCCGGGTCCCGGACCCGGCCCCCTGGGGTGAGGGCCGTCCAGGTTCAGGGAATTCCCCGAAGCGGTCCCGGGCGGGCCGCGTCTTGAATGAGCCGTGCACGTGCCGCCGGAGCATGCACCGGCGGACGGGTGGGGTGCGGGACACAGGACGCGGAACGGGGGAGCGGCCGCTGCCGCATGCCGCGAACCGGCACCGGACAAGGGGGATCTCCGGGGCCAGGTCCCCTTCTGCACGACTTTCCCCCTCGGCCTTCCTGCGCGCAGGCCATGGAGAGATCCGGGTCCGTGCGGGATCCGGAGCGGAAACGGGGAACCGACATGCCGAATTCCATCAAGATCATTCTTCTCGCGTTCGGCGGCCTGATGCTCCTGGTCGCCCTGCTGGGCAGCGGGTTCTCGGTGCGGGAGATCTCGTTCCCGCCGATGAGCCCCATCATCCGTACGACGACGGTCGTGGTGGGGGCCGGGCTGATGGCGACGAGCATCGTGCTGTTCGGGACGGAGGGAGACGACCGGGTGGGCCCGACGCCGTCGCCCTCGCCCACGACCTCGGGTCCGTCCACGACCAGCCCGCCCCCGAGCAGCCCGGGGCCCTCCACCCCGGAACCGCCACCGCCGGACGACAGCACGCCCCCGACCGTGCTCGCCGACGAACCGCTCGACGCGCAGGCGCTGCTGCAGCATGTCCCGGCGGACATCAGGGACAGCTGCACCCAGGGGACGCGTGATCTCGGCGAGAGCGCACCCGTGTACCTGGAGTGCGATCCGACCGGCGGAGTCCCGGACGCGGTCTGGTACATCCAGTTCACCGACACGTCGAGCATGAACACCTGGTACAACGGCGACGTCGACGACTACGGGCCCTACGAGTCGGACTCCTGTGACACAGGGGCGGACGTTCCGGGAGAAGGCACCTACTACGTCGGTGACATGGCGGTCGGACGCAAGGCCTGCTACGTCGACTCCGACGGCTACGTCAACATCGACTGGACCGACGAGCGCCTCAACATCGCCGGCATGGCCTTCGCCTCCCCCGACGAGTACGCCGCGTTCCACGACTGGTGGCTCGAGGCGGGCCCCGTCATGACCGAGAGCGTGTGAGGGGCGCGACGTGAACTCACTCGAACTCCCCCTGGAATCCGGCGGATCCGTCACCGTCGAGCTCGTCGACTCCCCGTACGCGGCCGGTGCGGACCCCTACGGCGGCAGCTTCGTGACGCGCGGCGGGATGACCCCCGAGGCCGCCGCCGAACGGGCCGAGCAGACCTTCGAGTCCTCTCTCGGCACCGTGCGCAACGTCGCCGAGAGCGTCCTCGCCCAGCTCGACGGGCTGCGCCTGCGGCCGGAGAGCGTGACCGTCGAGTTCGGCATCGCCCTCGCGGCGAAGGCCGGCGCGATCGTCACCGCGGGTGCCACCGCCCACTTCCAGATCAGCGTCACATGGAACCCGGGACCGTCATGAGCGAGTCCAGCGACTTCGTTCTGGAGATCCGCGGGCAGGGCGCCCAGAAGTACGTGGTGAGCGTGTCCTCCCCGGCGGGGGAGGACAGTGACTCCGTCGCCCTGGACGCGGAGTACATCAACTCCCGTCTCCGCGACCTGCAGACGGCGGTGCTGGCGTCCTCCGCGATCCCGCGCGCGGTCGCGCTGGGCCTCGAGCGGCCGGTACGGGAGGTGGGCGAGCACCTCTTCCGTACGGTCCTCGGCAACCGGCTGCGCGGCCTGTTCCTGTCCAGCCGCCAGCTCGCCGAGGCGAACGGGCGCTCCCTGCGCGTGGTGCTGCGCATCCGTGAACCCGAACTGGCGTCCCTTCCCTGGGAGTTGCTGCACTGCCCGGATTTCGGCGGCTATCTGAGCATGCGCGAACCCGTCGTCCGGTACGTGGACATGCCCGAACCCGTCCGGCCGATGCGCGCGCAACCGCCGCTGCGCATCCTCGGCATGACATCCCTGCCGGGCACGCTGGCACGGCTGGATGCCGACGCGGAACGGGCGGGCCTGGAGGTCGCGTTGCGGCCGTTGATCGACCAGCGGCAGGTCCAGCTCGACTGGGTGGACGGCCAGACCGTGGACGACCTGTCCCGGCGGCTGCTGCACGGCTGCCACATCCTGCACTTCATCGGCCACGGCAGCTACGACCCGGAGCGCCAGGAGGGCATGATCGCGCTCGCCGACGCGGACGGCCGGGCCCAACTGCTCCACGCGAGCGCGTTCGCCGCGCTGATCAGCGTCGCCCGGCCCAGACCGCAGCTCGTGATGCTGAACAGCTGCCAGAGCGGCACGGGCAACTCCCACGACCTGTTCTCCAGCACGGCGGCCGTGCTCGTCCGTACGGTGCCCGCCGTGGTCGCCATGCAGTTCGCCGTCACCGACAAGGCGGCGACCCGGTTCTCCGCCTCGTTCTACGACGCGCTGGCGGCCGGGCGTTCGGTGGACGAGGCGGTGCGCGTCGGCCGCGTCGCCCTGGTCGCGGGCAAGGACGACAGCCTGGAGTGGGCGACGCCGGTGCTGTATCTGCGTGGGGGCGACGCGCGGCTGTTCGACCTGTCGGCGCCGGCACGAGCCGGGGGTGACGCCGCGCGGCGCGAGGGGGAGCCGGCGGATCCGCGGTCGGCCTGGACCGCGCAACCGGGGGTGCCGGTGCAGGGGGAGTCGGAACGGAGCGACGTCCGCGTGCCGCCCATGCCGGAACAGAGGCCCTCCCCGCCCGAACATCCGCCGTCCGTGCCTGAACAGAGGTGGTTCGCGCCGGGACGGCAGCCGCCCGGGCCCGATCCGCGGCCGTACACACCCGAACCGCGGCCTTCCGCGCCTCAACATGTGCCCTTCGCCGACGGCCGCCTGCCGTTCCCGCCCGGATACGACTCGACCGGACGCGGACTGCACAACGTTCCGGGTACGGGCCAGCCGGCCATGACCGCCCGCGTCCTCAACACCGGCCAGTGGGTGCACGCGCTCTCCTTCCACCCCGACGGCAGACGCCTCGCCGCCGGGTCGCGGAAGTGGGTGCGGGTCTGGGACGCCCAGACCGGCAACCGTGTCTGGGAGCAGTCCGTCGCCTGGCTCGCGACCGTGTTCGCCGTCGCCTTCAGCCCCGACGGCCACCGCCTGGCCACCGGCAGCGCGGACAACACGCTGCGGGTGTGGTCCGCGGTCAACGGCGAGGAAATGCTGACCCTGCGGCACGACCACATCGTGTTCGGCCTCGCCTTCAGCCCCGACGGTCACCGTCTCGCCAGCGCCTCCGGGGACCGCACGGTACGGCTGTGGGACCCGGGCAGCGGGGAGCAGATGCTGCGCATCCCGCACGACCAGATGGTGACCGACGTCGCGGTCAGCCCGGACGGGCAGTTCCTGGCGAGCGCCTCGGCCGACCGCTCCGTGCGGGTGTGGTCCGGGGGCGGGGCGCTGGTCCTGCGGCTGCGCCACGACCACACGCCCAAGGCGCTCGCCTTCGGGCCCGACGGCACCCGCCTGGCCACGTGCGACGACGCCGGCACCGCCCGGATCTGGGACGTGCGCCACGGCCACCAGCTGCTCCTGGTCCGCCACGGCGGCGCCCTGAAGGACGTGGCGTTCAGCCCGGACGGCCGCTGGATCGCCACGGCAGGCACCGACCGTACGGCCGTGCTGTGGGACTCGGTGGACGGTGCCCGGGCCCTGCGCGTCCAGCACGACCACTACGTCTTCGCCGTGGCCTTCAGCCCCGACGGCCGTTGGCTCGCCAGCGGCAGCGAGGACAAGACGATCAAGCTGACCCCGGTACCACCGCCCGCACCAGGGCCGTAGTCGCGGCCGCCGCCAGCACGACCACCGCGAACGGCGCCCGACGCCATGCCAGTGCGCCGGCCACCAGTACCCCCGCCGGCCGCGCCCACCCCGCGAAGCCGCCGCCCTCCGTCAGCGCCCCGGTGGCCAGCAGGGCGGTCAGCAGGACGACTGCCCCGGCGGACATCAATTCCTTCGTACGTGAGGACAGTTCGATCCGGCCGTGCAGCACGGGGCCGACCAGCCGGAAGGCGTACGTCCCCACGGCCAGCGCGAGGATCATCGCGACGGTGCCACTCATACGGCGGTCCCCTCACGGCCGTACAGCACAAGCCCGGTGAGTGCCGGCAGCACCGGCACGCCCGCCGGCGCGACGGGCGTCGCCGCGAGCGCGACGACCGCCCCGAGCAGCGCGGCCCGCCGGGTCCGTGCGTCCTTCCGCAGGGCCGGCAGCACCAGTGCCACGAGTACGGCGGGGAAGGCGGAGTCCAGACCGTACGTCGCCGTGTCGCCCAGGGCGCCCCCGGCGAGCGCTCCGGCCAGCACCCCGGTGTTCCACACGGCGAACAGCCCGAGCCCGGAGACCCAGAACGCGGTCCGCCGCCGTACCGGGTCCGGCTGGGCGAGAGCGAAGGCGACGGTCTCGTCGGTCACGAGGTGTGCGCCCAGGACGCGGGCGAGCCGGCCCCGGCCGACGGTGTCGGCGACGGCCAGGCTGAAGGCCGCCGTCCGGATGTTGAGCAGCAGTCCGGTGGCCGCCGCGGCGACCGGGCCGCCCCCGGCAAGTAGCACGCCGACCGCGCTGAACTGGGCGGAGCCCGCGTACACCACCAGGGACATCACCACCGGTACCCATACGGGAAGCCCGCCGGCGACGGCGATCGCACCGAACGACACGCCGACGATGCCACCGGCGAGACAGACGAGGGCGACGTCACGGAGAAGTTCCGGATCTGTTCGCTGTACCGAACGCATGTTTTCTACAATGGACAGCAGTGGTCCTGTTCGTCAAGGCGAACGATCGTACTTCTGGAGCGAACGAACATGGTGGATGCCGCACCGCCCCCGTCCCGTCTTCCCCTCGATTGGATCGCCGCCTCCCTGCGCCGCGAACGCACCCGGGCCGGGCTGTCCCTGTCCGAACTGGCCAAACGGGCCGGCATCGCGAAGTCCACGCTCTCGCAGTTGGAGGCGGCGAGCGGGAATCCGAGCATGGAGACGATCTGGGCGCTGGGTGTGGCGCTCGGGGTGCCGTTCAGCGCGCTGGTGGAGCCGCCCGCGCCGGCGGTGCGGGTGATCCGGGCCGGTGAGGGGCCCGCCGTCGCGTCGGAGCAGGCGAACTACGTGGCGACCCTGCTCTCGGCGAGCCCGCCGGGCGCCCGGCGGGACATCTATCACCTACGGGCGGAGCCCGGCGCGGCGCGGGAGTCCGAGCCGCACATCCCCGGCACGGTCGAGCATCTGATCGTGGGCGCGGGGCGGGTGAAGGCGGGGCCGGCGGGGGAGGCGGTCGAACTCGGGCCCGGTGACTACATGGCTTATCGGGGCGACGTGCCGCATTCGTACGAGGCTCTGGTGCCGGGTACGGCTTTCGTGCTGATCATGCAGCACGTGTGAACGTGAAATGAACGTGAACGAAATGGACGGCTGGAATTCAGGTGAATGGCCGGAAAAGGCAGGAGCCCCGTTGCCGAAGGCACGGGGCTCCTTGGGTACTGCTTCTCCTGCGTACTGCTGATGCGGTACTGCGGCTCTGCGATTTACAGCGGGGTGACGTTCTCCGCCTGCGGGCCCTTCGGGCCCTGGGTCACGTCGAAGGACACCGACTGGTTCTCCTCGAGGGAGCGGAAGCCGGAGGCGTTGATCGCGGAGTAGTGAACGAAGACGTCGGGGCCGCCGCCCTCCTGGGCGATGAAGCCAAAGCCCTTTTCGGCGTTGAACCACTTGACGGTTCCGGTAGCCATAAGCCCTCCTTGGGCTCAAAAGGGTTGCCCTGCTCCAGAACCTGCAAGTGTGAAACAGTGCCGCACAACTGCCTGTCTGAAAAGACGAGAGCCCGCGGTTACATGCTCCGCAGGCTCTGTACTGCAAGGGAAACCAAACTGCAACTTGCGGCGAGCCTAGCACGCAGGCAGCCGAAAGCAATAGAGGTCAAGATCACGTCACCCGGACGTTTGAACGTCTCGTGTCGTGGTTGACGGGGCGGCGGGGACGCGACGGACCCGTTTGGCCCCACCCTGAAGCCTGCACGGTACCCCATGAGGGCTAGTGTCGCGATGTGGACAATTCTCGCACCCGGCCGCGCGTCGGCCACATCCAGTTCCTGAACTGCCTGCCCCTGTACTGGGGGCTCGCGAGAACCGGCACGCTCCTCGACTTCGAGCTGACGAAGGACACCCCGGAGAAGCTCAGCGAGAAGCTGGTGCAGGGAGACCTCGACATCGGGCCCATCACCCTCGTCGAGTTCCTCAAGAACGCGGACGACCTGGTCGCCTTCCCCGACATCGCCGTCGGCTGCGACGGACCGGTCATGTCCTGCGTGATCGTCTCGCAGGTCCCGCTGGACCGGCTGGACGGCGGCCGGGTCGCCCTCGGGTCGACCTCGCGCACCTCCGTCCGCCTCGCCCAGCTGCTGCTCGCCGAGCGCTACGGCGTCCAACCCGACTACTACACCTGCCCACCCGATCTCAGCCTGATGATGCAGGAGGCGGAGGCGGCGGTGCTGATCGGCGACGCGGCCCTGCGCGCCAACCTGCTGGACGGCCCGCGGTACGGACTCGCCGTGCACGACCTCGGCTCGCTGTGGAAGGAGTGGACGGGGCTGCCGTTCGTCTTCGCCGTCTGGGCGGCCCGCCGGGACTACCTCGAGCGCGAGCCCGTCATCACCCGCCGCGTCCACGAGGCCTTCCTCGCCTCCCGCAACCTCTCCCTGGAGGAGGTCGGCAAGGTCGCCGAACAGGCCGCCCGCTGGGAGTCCTTCGACGAGAAGGTCCTCGAGCGGTACTTCACCACGCTGGACTTCCGCTTCGGTGGACCGCAGCTGGCCGCGGTCGCGGAGTTCGCACGGCGGGTCGGACCGACGACCGGCTTCCCCGCGGACGTGAAGGTGGACCTGCTGCGACCCTGAGCCGCGCCAGGGCCTGTCCGGCGGATCAAGTCGCAGGAAAGCAGCGGCATCTGATGCGCGCGGGTGAGCGGGGCGATGGGGGTGCCCCGCGCGAGGTTGTTCGAGCGTGGGGGAGCGTCCGGCTGCAAGACGGAGGAGGGCGTGCCACGCCCCGCGTCTGCGGCATGTCCGCCGGGCAGGCCCTAGGCTGCTGGGAGTCGAGGCGTACGGGGGAGAGGTGGACGCCATGCAGCCGCTCGGAGCCGACGAACCCGCCGTCGTGGGGCCCTACCGGCTGCTCGGCCGGCTCGGTTCCGGCGGCATGGGCCGGGTCTACCTCGGCCGCAGCGCGGGCGGCCGCACGGTCGCCGTGAAGATCGTGCACCCGCACTTCGCGCTCGACGAGGAGTTCCGGGCCCGCTTCCGGCGCGAGGTGGAGGCCGCGCGCCGGGTCGGCGGCGCCTGGACCGCGCCCGTCCTGGACGCCGACCCGGAGGCGACCGTGCCGTGGGTCGCCACGACCTACGCGGCGGGCCCCTCCCTGGCCACGGCGATCGCGGACGGCGGCCCGCTGCCGACCGCCACGGTACGGGCGCTGGGAGCGGGGCTGGCGGAAGCGCTGGCCGCGGTGCACGAACTGGGGCTGGTGCACCGGGACGTGAAGCCGTCCAACGTCCTGCTGACCCTCGACGGCCCCCTGCTGATCGACTTCGGGATCGCTCGCGCCATGGACGGAACGGCGTCCCTGACCTCCAGCGGCGTCTCGATCGGCTCGCCCGGCTACATGTCCCCCGAGCAGATCTCGGGGAAGGGGGCCACCGGGGCGGCCGACGTCTTCTCCCTCGGCGCGGTGCTGGCGTACGCCGCGACCGGGGAGCCGCCGTTCCGCGGGGACTCCTCGGCCGCGCTGCTCTACAAGGTCGTCCACGAGGAGCCAGAACTCGGCTCTCTGGAAGGCGACTTGCGGGAGCTGGCAGAGGCCTGCCTGGCCAAGGAGCCCGGTCTGCGGCCCACGCCCGGCGAGGTGGCCGGACGGCTCGCTCCGCAGGGTGCGGCCCGGCTGGTGGCGGGCGGCTGGCTGCCGGGGGCGCTGGTCGAGCAGGTCAGCCGGAGCGCCGTACGGCTGCTGAACCTGGAGACGAGCGAGTCGGTGCCGTCCGTGCCGTCCGTGCCGTCGGGGCCGGTGGGGTTCAGCAGTCCTTCCGTCGGACAGCCGGTGACCGTCGGCGAGTTCGGGCCGCCACCCGTGATGCCCTCGGCGGAGCCTGCCGTTGCGTCCGTACCGGAACCGCGTGACGCGCCGCCGCAGTACACGGTCGTACCGCCCGCTGACGATCAGCGTCCCGGGAAGCTCTCCGTCTCCGTGGCGGCCACTTCGACGCCGGGAGACGGCGGGCGCGGGCGGCGGCTGAGCTGCACGGTCGCCCTGGCGGTCGCGGGGGCGCTGGCCGCGGTGACCGTGGGGTCGGTGTTCGTCTTCCGCCTTCTGCCGGGCGACGACGACGGCGCCGACACCTCCGCGGGCGGGGCGTACTCGCCGGCGCCCGGCGACAAGTCGAGCCCCTCCGACAGCCCTTCCGAGAGCGCCCCTGACGGCAGCGCCTCCGAGGGCAGCACCTCGCCCTCCGCCGTCCCCGCCCGCTATCTCGGCACCTGGGAGGGCCAGGGCACCGGCCTGGGCGGCACCGTGCCGATGGGCACGTTCCAGGTCACTGTCCACGACGCGGCCGTGGGCAAGGAACTGGGCAGGGTCCGCAACACGGATCCGCTCTCCACGATGACCTGCATCGACGTCCTGACGCTGCAGAAGGTGACGAAGAGTCAGATAGTCGCCACGTCCGTGGGGGCCGACTCGAATCCGAGCACCTGCGTGAAGGATCCCCACACCGTGCGCCTCACTCCCGTCGGCGACGACCTCAAGTACGAGTCGGACAGCGAGGGTTCGGGACGGCCGGTGGCCCGGATGTCGAAGGCCGAGTAGGTGACGCCGAGCGTGAGCGACCTTCTGCTCGTCGCCGTCGCCGTCGCCCTCGCCGCGCTGTGGGGTGTGGTCGCAGGAGCGCTGCTGCCCCGGGCGGTGTACCGGTTCTCCGCGCCGGTCGAGGAGCCGTGGCGGGCGCTGTGTCCCCGCGGGCATCCGATCCGGGGCTGGACGGGGCGGGCGCGGTGCGCGGAGTGCGCGGACGGGGGGACTCGGGGCGCGTACGGGCCCGGCGTCGTCCCTTTGTCCCTCTTCACCTCGATCGTCTGCGCCGTCCTCGCCGCCGCCACCGGCACCCGGCCCGAGCTCGGCGTCTGGCTGCTGCTCGCGCCCGTGGTCGTACTGCTGGCGGTCGTCGACTTCCGGGTGCAGCGGCTTCCCGACCCGCTCACCCTCCCGCTCGCGGCCGCCGCACTCGCCCTGCTCGGTGCGGCCGCGCTGCTGCCCGAGCACGCCGGTGACTGGACGACGGCCCTGCTCGCCTCCCTCGCGCTCGGCGCCGGTTACCTCGTCCTCCACCTCATCAACCCGGGCGGCATGGGCTACGGCGACGTGAAGCTGGCGCTGGGGATGGGCGCGGTCCTCGGCTGGTACGGCTGGGCGACCGTGATGCTCGGCACCTTCGCCGGATTCCTGCTCGGCGCGCTGTACGGCGGGGTGCTGGTCGTCACCCGGCGGGCGGGGCGCAAGACGCCGATCCCGTTCGGGCCGTTCCTGATCGCGGGCGCGTTCGCGGGGCTGCTCGTCGGCGCGTACGCGGCCTGAGGTGAGCCCTGCAAAAACGCTGGCGTAGGCTGGTTCGGTCCGCCCACAACCCCTACGAAAGGGACGCCCCGGTGACCGAGAACGCCGACCTCCAGTCAGTGCTCGACCGTGCCGCGGCCGGCGGACGGATCACCCCCGCGGAGGCGCTCGACCTCTACCGCGACGCCCCGCTGCACGCGCTCGGCGCCGCCGCCGACGCCGTACGCCGCCGCCGGTACGCCGGGACGGAGCACATCGCGACGTACATCATCGAGCGCAACATCAACTACACGAACGTGTGCGTCACGGCGTGCAAGTTCTGCGCCTTCTACGCGCCCCCGAAGGACACCGCCAAGGGCTGGACCCGCGACCTCGACGACATCCTGCGGCGCTGCGCCGAGACCGTCGAGCTGGGCGGCACGCAGATCATGTTCCAGGGCGGGCACCATCCGGACTACGGCGTCGAGTACTACGAGAAGCACTTCGCCGCCATCAAGAAGGAGTTCCCGCAGCTCGTCATCCACAGCCTGGGGGCGAGCGAGGTCGAGCACATGGCCCGGATCTCCAAGGTGTCGGTCGAGGAGGCGATCCAGCGCATCCACGCGGCCGGCCTCGACTCCTTCGCCGGTGCCGGCGCCGAACTGCTGCCCGAGCGGCCGCGCAAGGCCATCGCGCCGCTGAAGGAGAGCGGCGAGCGCTGGCTGGAGATCATGGAGGCCGCGCACCGGCTGGGTGTCGAGTCCACGTCGACGATGCTGATGGGCACGGGCGAGACCAACGCCGAGCGCATCGAGCACCTGCGGATGATCCGCGACGTACAGGACCGCACCGGCGGCTTCCGCGCCTTCATCCCGTACACCTACCAGCCCGAGAACAACCATCTGAAGGGCCGCACCCAGGCCACCATCTTCGAGTACCTGCGGATGATCGCCATCGCGCGGCTGTTCATGGACAACATCGCCCACATCCAGGGCTCGTGGCTGACCACCGGCAAGGAGATCGGCCAGCTGTCCCTGCACTACGGCGCGGACGACCTCGGTTCGATCATGCTGGAGGAGAACGTCGTCTCCTCCGCCGGCGCCAAGCACCGCTCCAACCGGCTGGAGATCATCGACCTGATCCGCAAGGCGGGACGCGTCCCGGCCCAGCGGTCCACGACGTACGAGCACCTCGTCGTCCACGACGACCCGGCGAACGACCCCGTCGACGAGCGGGTCATGTCCCACATCTCCTCGACGGCGATCACGGGCGGGACGGCACATCCCGAGCTGAAGATCCTCGCGTCCAACTGACCTGTCCGTGCTGACGATTCACACCGCCGGGCTGCTCGTCCCCGGGGACCCGCGGCGGCCGTCCGTGCCCGGCGGCGCGGTGCTCGTGGACGGGCGGGAGATCGCGGCCATGGGCTCGTACGAGGAGCTGTCGGACGCGCATCCGACCGCCCGGGTGCGGCGCTGGCCGGGGCTGCTCGCCCCCGGGCTGCTCAACCCGTACGGGCCCGAACTCCTGGAACACGCCTACCATCCCGACCCGCGCGAGGCCGATGAGCTCGGCACCGAGCCGCTCACCGGCGCGGCCCTCGCGGCGATCGCGATGACCGACGCCCGCTGGGGCGCGAGCGCGCGGCGGGGCGTGCAGCGGATGCTGGCGCACGGGACCGTGGCGGTGGCGGGGGACTTGTGGCGGCCCGCGGTGTCGGACGCCGTGCACCGGGCAGGACTGAGCGTCGAGGAGCGGTTCGAGGATCCCAAGGGTCCGCCGACCCTCGACCCCTTGGCCGGGCGGACACTGGCGCAGGCGATCACTCTGCCCCTGCTGCCGCACGTCGGCATGGACGCGACCTTCGCCGTCTTCGACGTCCCGGACGAGGCCGCGCTCATCGAACGCGGGGCCGCCACCTGCGTGGCGACCGTCCTCGCGGGACGCCTGGTGCACAGACGGCGGTAGGTCCGCTCAGCCCGTGAACGCCTTTGCGAACGCGCCCGAACTCTGCGTCACCCCGCTGCAGTTGGTCGCCGCGTCGTCCTGCGTCGCCTCGCCCTCCTCGCACTGCTGGTCCCGGAACGTGGCCCACATGGACACCCAGGCCATCTCCTTCTCCTCGGCGAACGCGCGCACCTCGGCCGCGTCCGCAAGGGTGAACGTCTCGTTGTCGACGTCGTTGACGCCGATCATCGAGGTGAGCGCCATGCCCCGCCAGGCTCCGTCGTCGGACAGCCCGAAGACCTTCTTCAGCTGGGCCTGGGTGGCCTTGGCCGAGGTGAGGGCGTACGCGCCCATGTCGCCGTCGTACGACTCGCCGTAGTTCATCGTCATGATGTTGACGGTGGAGACCTGGACGTCGTACGTGTTCGCGGACTCCAGCAGCGCCAGGCCGTCGGCGTCGAGGCCGGTCGGCATGACCGGGAGCGTGAAGGAGATCTCGAGGTCCGGGCGCTCCTTCTGCAGCGCGGCTATCGCCCGGGAGCGCAGGTTCACCGAGTCGGAGTCCGTCAACTGCTCGCCCTCGATGTCGAAGTCGGCCTGGGAGGAACCCGCGGCGTCCAGTGCGTCGCCGTAGGCCTTCGCGAGGTCGGTGGCGTCGTCGCAGGCCGACGCCAGCTCCTTGCCGTCGGCACCGCCGAAGGAGACGCGCACCGTCGCGCCGCTCTCCTTCAGCGCCGCGATGCGGGACTTCACCGACGAGTCGCCGATCGCGTGCGTTTCGTTCCACTTCGGCGTACAGCCGCTGCCGTCCGAGATCACGAAGGCGAGGTTGTACGTCGCCGGTGAGCCGGCGGAGTCGTTGCCGGAGGCGTCCGTGACGCTGACGTACGGGGCGTACGACGTCTCGGCCGATGCCTCGGCCGACACGCTCGCCGACGGCGCGGCCGAGCTTCCGCCGGGACCTGCGGAGCACCCGGCCGTGGCCAGGGCAAACAGGCAACTGAGCCCGGCCACCGGCTTCAGGAAACTCCTCATCGCGTATGCACCCGCTCTCGTGATTTCTGTCTCAGGGGAAAAGGGAGTACGTATTCCAAGCGAAAATGTCTCATGCGGAGCCGAAATTGGGGTTCCGAGCCTGCTCCGCCGAGGGTGGGTTGCGCAGGAGTTCTGGGAAACTCTCAGGAAAGAGACAGATCAAGGAGTTTCTCATGGGTCTCTCACATGGATTTCCGAGTTTCTGACACATAAAGACTCCCTAATGTCCGGGGAATGCAATCCGAGCCTGCCATCGAAGGTCACGAGGGAGCGCGTGAAGCGCGCGGTCGCCGCCGCAAAGGCGGCAACGGGGCGTCCGCCGAAGGGCCCGTGTTCGTCGACAACTCCGGACACCGGTCGAAGCTGCTGCGCCGTCTCGGTCTGCTCCTCGGCGTCGTGTGTATCGCGTACGCGGCCGTGCTGGGCGCGACCTTCATGGGCTGAGGCAGCTCGCTGCCCCCGTCCCAGCTGCTGCCCTTCGGCGGAAACGGCCAGGGCGGCCAGGACCGGCCCGGCGGCTTCCAGCCCAACGGCGGTGTCGGCGACCGGATCGGCCGCCCCGGCAGCGCCCCGTCGGCGCCGCCCTCGGGCACCGCCGTCCCGACCCCGTCCGCCTCCGCGTCCGCCGCGGCAGCCGACTGACCGGAACGCAGCCACTCATGACGACGACTCCTTCCCGCGGCCGCCGCCGCGCCCCCACCCGTATGAAGCGGGCGGCCGGTAAGGCGGCTGCCCTGCAGAAACCTTGAGTCATTCTCGCCCGGCTTCTCCTGCTGGCGCTGAGCAGCGTGATGCTGCTCGACGGCTATCTGCGGGCCGAGGTCGGTGGCGACCAGCGCGTGCGCAGCGGGGCCGCCTCCAGCGACGTGCCCGCTCCCGCTCGCCCAGGCCTTCTGGTCGGCCGGTTTCGTCATGCTGCTGATGTGGGCCAAGGCGTACTTCCGGATCGACTTCGCGGGCCTCACCAGGTTCCGCCGGCTCGACCGGATCGTCACGGTCTTCAACGCGCGCGGTGACGATCTACCTCTGGCACCAGATCGCGCTCGTCCTGGCCGTCCCATTGATCGACCGCTTCTGGGACGTGCCCGCGTTCGAGAAGTGGCTGCCGCTGGAGAGCCAGTGGTTCATGTTCGGCATCGGCTGGATCCTGATCGCGGTCTTCGTCCTGCTCTGCGGCTGGGTGGAGGACGTGGCCGCGAGGAAGAAGGCACGGCTGCTCCCCTGAGTCGGCGCTGGGGGCCGTACTGCAAGAATGGGCCCGTGACCCGCGCATCCCTGGACAAGCAGCCGCACGAAGTCGCCTCGATGTTCGACAACGTGGCGGAGCGGTACGACCTGACCAACGACGTGCTGTCCCTCGGACAGGACCGGCGCTGGCGCAAGGAGGTCGCGAGGGCGGTGGACGCCCGTCCCGCGCAGAAGGTCCTGGACCTCGCCGCCGGTACGGCCACCTCCTCGCTGCCGTTCGCCCGCACCGGCGCGTACGTCGTCCCCTGCGACTTCTCCCTCGGCATGCTCCAGGTGGGCAAGAAGCGGCACCCCTGGCTGCCGTTCACGGCGGGCGACGCGACGAAGCTGCCCTTCCGGGACGACACCTTCGACGCGGTGACGATCTCCTTCGGGCTGCGCAACGTGCAGGACACGGACACCGCCCTGCGGGAGCTGTACCGGGTGACCCGGCCGGGCGGCCGGGTCGTCATCTGCGAGTTCTCACATCCGACCTGGGCGCCGTTCCGCACGGTCTACACCGAGTACCTGATGCGGGCCCTGCCGCCGGTCGCCCGCGCGGTCTCCTCCAATCCGGACGCGTACGTCTACCTCGCCGAGTCCATCCGGACCTGGCCCGACCAGCCCGCCCTCGCCGAGCGTCTGCGCAAGGCGGGCTGGTCGAAGGTGGCGTGGCGGAACCTGACGGGCGGGGTGGTGGCCCTGCACCGGGGCTTCAAGGAGAGCTGAGGCCAGGGCCGTCTTCCACGGGCTTCAAGGGGCGCTGAAACCGGCGACCGCGTACGGGTCACCCGGCTCGTCCAGCTCGCGCTGCAGCCCGCCGCCGCTCGGGTTCGGGATGCGCGGCTCGCGCACCCCGGCGCCTCCGCCGCCCTCACCCTCACCGAAGTCGAACCACACGGTGACCACGGCACCGCGCGGGATCTCGACGCCGGGCAGGGGATACTGCCGTACGACGTAGTCGACGACGGTTCGATGGAAGTCGGGCCGGTCGGGCGCGGCGAGGAGCACTCCGCGGGCCTCGGCCGCGACACGCGCGTCCATGGCCATCAGACCGACGAGCTTGGGCACTCGCACTTCGGGCGTCTTGGGTGTTATGCGCACAGATGTCACCCCCAGCGGTACAGGAAGGGTAACCGGACGGCGGCGTCACCCGGAAGCGCCAAGTATCTTTCTGTAGCAGTTGATTACTCTGCGTTATTTACGGGCGTCACAGATCGAGCCGGTAGCAGTGCCCCTCGCGCTGCGACGCCGGCGTCGTGAAGACCTCGGCCAGCCGCATGCCCAGCCGCCGCGTGACCGCGATCGACCGTGCGTTTCGGGAGTCGACCATCGCCACCACGTTCGGCAGGCCCGCCGCACGCAGCCGTTCCAGGGTCATGTGCGCGGCCGCGGTGACGTACCCCTTGCCCCAGTGAGCCCTCCCGAGCCGCCAGCCGATCTCGATCTCGCCCGTCGGCCCCCAGTCCCGCTCCCATGGCTGCGCGCCCGTGAAGCCGAGGACCTGGCCGGCCTCGTCGATCATGGTCCACAGGCAGAAGCCGCGTTCGGCGTCGTGCCGGCGCTGGCGGGCGGTGAGTTCCTCATAGACGGACAGCTCCGCGGCCCTGCCGCCGTGGAACTCCATGACGTCCGGGTCGTCGAAGATCCGGTGCCAGGCGACGGCGTCCTCGTCGGTGGGGACGCGCAGCCGTACTACGGGGAGAGCTCGGTTCACTGGGCAGCCCTTCAGCCGGGTGATCAGTACTGCTGCATAGACTGCCCATGTCCCGTGCCGGTCGGCACACAGATTTCGAACTTGGGGAGATCCCGCCGTGACCGTCGTGACCGAGCCCCTCTCCGAGAACACCGCCGATGTGATCGTCGTGGGCGCCGGGCCGGCCGGCTCCACCACCGCGTACCACCTCGCCAAGTCCGGTCTCGATGTCCTGCTGCTGGAGAAGACCGAGTTCCCGCGCGAGAAGGTGTGCGGTGACGGTCTCACGCCCCGTGCCGTCAAGCAGCTCGTGGCCATGGGCATCGACGTCTCGGAGGAGGCCGGCTGGCTGCGCAACAAGGGGCTGCGCATCATCGGCGGCGGGGTGCGGCTGCAGCTGGACTGGCCGGATCTCGCCTCCTTCCCCGACTACGGCCTCGTCCGCAAGCGCGACGACTTCGACGAGCAGCTCGCCCGCCAGGCCCAGAAGGCGGGCGCGCGCCTGTACGAGCGCTGCAACGTCGGCGCCCCCATCGTCGACGACCGTACCGGCCGTATCACCGGCGTCCACGCCAAGCTCGGCGAGGAGAAGCGCGAAGTCACCTTCCACGCGCCCCTGGTCGTCGCAGCCGACGGCAACTCGACGCGCCTCTCCCTGGCGATGGGCCTGCACCGCCGCGAGGACCGCCCGATGGGCGTCGCGGTCCGTACGTACTTCACCTCCCCCCGCCACGAAGACGACTACCTGGAGTCCTGGCTGGAACTGTGGGACCGCCGGGGCCCCGAGGACCGGCTGCTCCCCGGCTACGGCTGGATCTTCGGCATGGGCGACGGCACGTCGAACGTCGGCCTGGGCGTCCTCAACACCTCCGACTCCTTCAAGGAACTCGACTGGCGCGAGGTCCTCAAGGCCTGGTGTGCGTCCATGCCGGAGGACTGGGGCTACACACCGGAGAACATGACCGGCCCGATCCGCGGCGCGGCTCTCCCCATGGCCTTCAACCGCCAACCCCACTACACCCGTGGCCTGCTGCTCGTCGGCGACGCCGGCGGCCTGGTGAACCCCTTCAACGGGGAGGGCATCGCCTACGCCATGGAGTCCGGCCAGATCGCCGCCGACGTCATCGTCCAGGCCCACGCGCGCTCGACGCCGGCCCAGCGCGAGACGGCCCTCCAGCACTACCCGCGCGTCCTGAAGGAAACCTACGGCGGTTACTACACGCTGGGCCGCGCCTTCGTGAAGCTCATCGGCAACCCGAAGGTCATGAAGATCGCGACCCAGCGCGGCCTGACGCACCCCCTGCTGATGAAGTTCACCCTGAAGCTGCTGGCGAACCTCACGGATCCGACGGGCGGCGACGCGATGGACCGCATCATCAACGGCCTGAGCAAGGTGGCGCCGAAGGCGTAACCGCCTATGACGATTCCTCCTGCCTTGTGAGGATGCTGTGGGCGGGTGGGGAATCGGGCTTCCGACCTGCGGAGCCCCTCCCTACCCTCCGTTGCTCATGACAACAGAACACACACAGGAGCGGACAGGCCACACCCGTAGACGCTTCCTCGCCGCAGCCGGGGGAGTGGCGGGAACCGCGGGGACCCTCGCCTTATGGCCCGCCGCAAGCGCGCACGCCGTTGCCGGCAAGCGTGTCGCCGTCCTCGGCGGCGGTGTCTCCGGCCTCAGCGCCGCCCACGAACTCGCCGAACGCGGCTACGCCGTCACCGTCTACGAGTACTACGACGCCCTCGGCGGCAAGGCCCGCTCGATGGACGTCCCCGGAACGGGGACCGGCGGCCGCAGACCGCTCCCCGGCGAACACGGCTTCCGCTTCTTCCCCGGCTTCTACCGGAACCTGCCGGACACGATGCGCCGCATCCCCTTCCCCGGCAACGCGAACGGCGTCCACGACAACCTCCGCAGCGCTACGGAGGCCCTGTTCGCCCGCGGAGCAGGCCGCCCCGACCTGCACTTCCCCCTGCGACGCGCCACCACCCCACCCGCCCCCGGCGACCTCACCCCGGCCTGGATCCGCGACCAGATCCTCTCCGTCCTCGACCTCGGCACCCGCCTCCCCGCCCATGAGGCCGCCTACTTCGCCGACCGCGTGCTCGTCCACCTCACCAGCTGCGACGCCCACCGCGAGGACCAGTGGGAGAAGGTCCCGTGGTGGGACTTCATCCGCGCCGAGGAGATGAGCGAGGAGTACCGGACGCTGCTGGGCGTGGGCCAGACCCGCAACCTGGTCGCCACCCGCGCCGAGGTCGCCTCCACGCGCACCGTCGGCCGCGTCATCGTCGAGGCCCTGCTCCTGTGGGGCCTGCTCGGCCGCGGCATGGACGGCGACGCGGACATCGACCGCGTCCTCAACGCCCCCACGAGCGAGGCCTGGATCGACCCCTGGGAGACGCACCTGCGCACGCTCGGGGTCGAGTTCGTCCTCGGCACCCAGGTCCGGGAGGTCCTGTACGACGGCGGACGTGTCACCGGCGTACGCGTCTCTGCCCGCGACGGCAGCCGGGAACGCACGGTCACCGCCGACCACTACGTCTCCGCCCTGCCCGTCGAGCACGCGCGCGTGACATGGGGTTCCGCCCTGCGCGCCGCCGACCCGCAGCTCGCCCGGTGCGACGCCCTGCAGACGGACTGGATGACCGGGGTGATGTTCTACCTGCGCACGCCCACACCCGTCGTGCACGGCCACATCAACTGCCTCGACTCACCCTGGTCGGTGACCGGCATCGGACAGGCCCAGTTCTGGGACGTACGGGACTTCTCGCGCGACTACGGCGACGGGCAGGCCCACGACTGCCTCTCCGCGATCATCTCAGAATGGGACAAGCCCGGCATCCTGTACGGCAAGACGGCCAAGGAGTGCACCAAGGACGAGATCGTCGCCGAGCTCTGGGCCCAGTTGAAGGACGGCCTGAACGACGCCGGCAAGACCACCCTCACGGACGCCGACCGGATCGGCTGGTTCATGGACCCGGCGGTGACGGGCCTCGGCGGCCCCGACCCGCAGAACCGCGAACAGCTCCTCATCCACCCCACGGGCACGCTCTACAACCGCCCCTCGGCCCGCACCGGGGTGCCCAACTTCTTCCTGGCGGGCGACTACGTCCGCACGGACGTGGACCTGGCCACCATGGAGGGCGCCAACGAGTCCGCGCGACAGGCCGTCAACGCCCTGCTGGATGCAGACAATTCGGACAGTGAGCGGTGCCGGATCCGGGAGCTGTACCGCCCGCCGGAGATGGAACCCCTCAAGCGCACCGACGAAGTGCGTTACCGGCTGGGCCTGCCCAACACCTTCGACCTCGGATAGGACGGTGGGGCCGCTGCCCCCGAGCGGCTGCGGCCCCTTCCGTACGGCGTACGACTGTGCGTCAGAGCACCCGCACCGCACCGGACGCCGGGTATCCGGACAGATCCTGGATGACGACGCCCTTGGACGGGTTCGCCGCGTCCAGGTACTGGCCGTCACCGATGTAGACGCCCACGTGGTACGCGGAACCCTTCCCGCCCCAGTACAGGATGTCCCCGACCGCGAGGTTGGACAGGGAGACCTCGGTGCCCGCCATCGACTGGTCCTGCGAGACGCGCGGCAGGTCGACGCCGACCTGCTTGAACGCGGCCTGGACGAGGCCGGAGCAGTCCCACGCGTTGGGGCCGGTGCCACCCAGGACGTACGCGTCGCCCACCTGCGCCTTGAGGAACGCGATGACCGTCGCCACGCTGCCGCTGGCGGGAGCGGAAGCCGTCGCGGTCAGGGTGGTCCGCGCCGAGGAGCGGGAGGCGGTCTCTGCGGCGGCCTTGCGGGCCTCCTCCGCCTTCTTCTTCGCCTCGGCCTTCTTGGCCGCTGCGAGGTCCTTCGCGGCCTCCTTGGCCGCGGCGCTGGCGGCCGCGTCACGCTCGGCCTGGAGCTCGTAGTTCGCGGCTGCCTGCTGCGTGGCGGCAGCGGACTGGGCGACCTGAGCGGCCAGGTCGGCCGTCAGCGTGGGCAGTTCGAGCGTCTGCGTCACCGGCTCGGCCGCGTTCGCCGAAGCCGATGCGCCGGCCACTGCCACGGTGCTGAGGATGCCACCGGCGACTCCGGCCCGCATCGCGATCTTCGAGACGCTGCGGGGGCGGGGTTTCCGGTGGCTGCGTATGTGAGCGGTGTGGGACATGGGTACAACCGGTATCAGGGGCTCCTCCATACCTTCAAGAAACGTGTGCTGCGCCACAGTTGTTCATTCGGAGCCCCAAATCCCCTTCGCTCCACTCTTTATTGACGCCGTAACGGACATTACGGACTCTGGTGATCAAGCCTGTGATCAAGGCCTTTCATCGTTACGTCCGGATTGCCCGCCGCCTACCACTGGTGGGGACGGTTGGCCAAGCCCGGCTTTCCGGCGCCTCGCTCGGATGTGGCGGAGGTCACGCAACGGTTACGACGGCGCCTGCGTCTCGCGCATGGATCACGGCCCGATTGCGAGCCGGTCACGACCCGGGCCCGCTCGTGAACGCGTGCACGCGTCCACATCCCACCCCGCACCTCCCCCTGATGTGTGAATGGGTCCTCTATCAAGGCGCCGCGTCCAACGCCAATTTGCATGCAAGGGAAGTCTCTTGATATGGAGGGGACCCTCCCGGCCCTGCCCCGGCCTGCGGCGACGATCGAAAATGTCACCTCTGGTGATCACTCGGACGCTTCTCTTGCGAAGATCACCGCTCATCCGACTTCATGATCCTCTGTCAGGTGGTGGAGATCACAAAGCTTGTGTAATACCCCGTGTCGCAGATCACAGAGTGGCGGGCATAAGATGCGAGGCAGTTGGGCTTGTGACCTGCTTCACATGTTCGCGATCTTCGTCGGAAACGCGCGGGGTTCGCGGGACAGGTGGGGCGGAAGTGAGCCCGGCGCCATCGCCAGCAGTCAGTGCCGACTGAGAGGAGCGAGGAGCGGTGAACGCGTATGCGCCCATCCTCGTACTGGGAGCCCTCGGGGCAGGCTTTGCGATCTTCTCCGTGGTCATGGCCACGCTGATCGGGCCGAAGCGGTACAACCGCGCCAAGCTCGAGGCCTACGAGTGCGGAATCGAGCCGACCCCCACGCCGGCCGGTGGCGGCCGCTTCCCCATCAAGTACTACCTGACGGCGATGCTCTTCATCGTCTTCGACATCGAGATCGTCTTCCTCTACCCCTGGGCCGTCACCTTCGACGCCCTGGGGGTGTTCGGGCTCGTGGAGATGCTGCTCTTCGTGCTCACCGTCTTCGTCGCCTACGCCTATGTGTGGCGGCGCGGCGGCCTGGAATGGGACTGAGGGGCATTAGGACATGGGACTCGAAGAAAAGCTGCCGAGCGGTTTCCTGCTGACCACCGTCGAGCAGGCCGCGGGGTGGGTGCGCAAGGCGTCCGTCTTCCCTGCCACGTTCGGCCTCGCGTGCTGCGCCATCGAGATGATGACCACCGGCGCCGGCCGCTACGACCTGGCCCGCTTCGGCATGGAGGTCTTCCGCGGATCCCCGCGCCAGGCAGACCTCATGATCGTCGCCGGCCGGGTCAGCCAGAAGATGGCGCCGGTGCTGCGGCAGGTCTACGACCAGATGCCGAACCCCAAGTGGGTGATCTCCATGGGGGTCTGCGCCTCGTCGGGCGGCATGTTCAACAACTACGCGATCGTCCAGGGCGTCGACCACATCGTCCCCGTCGACATCTACCTCCCCGGCTGCCCGCCACGGCCGGAGATGCTGATGGACGCGATCCTCAAGCTCCACCACAAGATCCAGAACTCCAAGCTCGGCGTGAACGCCGAGGAAGCGGCCCGCGAGGCGGAGGAGGCGGCGCTCAAGGCCCTGCCCACGATCGAGATGAAGGGGCTGCTGCGGTGAGCGACGCGAACGACACCAACGGGGCGAACGGGGTCAACGGGGCGTCGAACGGCGTGAACCCCGAGAAGGACCTCTCCGCCTCCAACCTCCCCGGCCAGCGCGGCCAGGGCGGCGAGGAGATCCGCGTCCAGCGCGGCATGTTCGGCGCCAACAACGGGGGCGACACCTCCGGCTACGGCGGCCTGGTCCGCTCGGTCCGGCTCCCGGGGCCGGCGAACCGCCCCTACGGCGGCTGGTTCGACGAGGTCGCCGACGAACTCGAGGGCGCGCTCGAGGAACAGGGTCTCCTCCCCGAGAACGCGATCGAGAAGACGGTCGTCGACCGCGGCGAGCTCACCTTCCACATCGAGCGCGAGCACCTGCTGCGCGTCGCCCGCACCCTGCGTGACGACCCGGCCCTGCGCTTCGAACTCTGCACGGGAGTGAGCGGCGTCCACTACCCGAACGACAAGGGCCGCGAGCTGCACGCCGTCTACCACCTGCGCTCGATCACCCACAACCGGCTGATCCGCCTCGAAGTCAGCGCCCCGGACACCCAGCCGCACATCCCGTCACTCGTCTCCGTCTATCCGACGAACGACTGGCACGAGCGCGAGACGTACGACTTCTTCGGGATCGTCTTCGACGGTCACCCGGCCCTGACCCGGATCATGATGCCGGACGACTGGCAGGGCCATCCGCAGCGCAAGGACTACCCCCTCGGCGGCATCCCCGTCGAGTACAAGGGCGCCCAGATCCCGGCTCCGGACCAGCGGAGGTCGTACTCGTGAGCACGCAGTCAGCAGCCGCCCGTGAGACCACCGAGGGCACCGTATATACGGTCACCGGTGGTGACTGGGACGAGGTCGTCCAGTCCGCGGCCCGCGCCGACGACGAGCGCATCGTCGTCAACATGGGTCCTCAGCACCCGTCCACCCACGGAGTGCTCCGCCTGATCCTGGAGATCGAGGGCGAGACGGTCACCGAGGCCCGCTGCGGCATCGGCTACCTCCACACCGGCATCGAGAAGAACCTCGAGTTCCGCACGTGGACGCAGGGCACCACGTTCGTGACGCGCATGGACTACCTGACGTCCTTCTTCAACGAGACCGCCTACTGCCTCGCCGTCGAGAAGCTCCTCGGCATCGAGGACGAGATCACCGAGCGAGCCAAGATCATCCGGGTCCTCCTGATGGAGCTGAACCGTCTGTCCTCGCACCTGGTGTGCATCGCCACCGGCGGCATGGAACTCGGCGCCACCACGATCATGATCTACGGATTCCGTGATCGTGAAATGATTCTCGACATCTACGAGCTCATCACGGGCCTGCGGATGAACCACGCGTACATCCGCCCCGGCGGACTCGCCCAGGACCTGCCGCCCGGCGCGGTGGACCAGATCCGCGAGTTCGTGAAGAAGATGAGGAAGAACCTCCCGGAGTACGACAAGCTCGCCACCGGGAACCCCATCTTCAAGGCCCGCATGCAGGACATCGGCTATCTGGACCTGGCCGGCTGCATGGCCCTCGGCGCGACGGGCCCGATCCTGCGCTCCGCCGGCCTGCCGCACGACCTGCGCAAGGCCCAGCCGTACTGCGACTACGAGACGTACGACTTCGACGTTCCGACCGCCGACACCTGCGACTCCTACGGCCGTTTCCTGGTCCGCCTCGAGGAGATGCGCCAGTCCCTGCGGATCGTCGAACAGTGCCTGGACCGGCTGCAGCCCGGCCCGGTCATGGTCGCGGACAAGAAGATCGCCTGGCCCGCCCAGCTCGCCCTGGGACCGGACGGACTCGGCAACTCCCTCGACCACATCAAGAAGATCATGGGCACCTCCATGGAGGCCCTGATCCACCACTTCAAGCTGGTGACCGAGGGCTTCCGCGTCCCGCCGGGACAGGCGTACGTGGCGGTCGAGTCCCCCAAGGGCGAACTCGGGGTGCACGCGGTGTCCGACGGCGGCACCCGCCCCTACCGGGTCCACTTCCGGGACCCGTCCTTCACCAACCTGCAGGCCATGGCGGCGATGTGCGAGGGCGGCCAGGTCGCCGACGTGATCGTCGCCGTGGCGTCCATCGACCCCGTGATGGGAGGCGTCGACCGGTGACCACCTCTTCTTCGGAGCGGGGCGTCAGCCTGGGCATGCCCGAACTGCCCGCGCCCGGCTACCCGGACGACGTCCGAGCGCGGCTCGAGCGGGACGCGCGCGAGATCATCTCCCGCTACCCGGACTCCCGGTCCGCCCTCCTGCCGTTGCTGCACCTCGTGCAGTCGGAGGAGGGCCACGTCACGCGCACCGGGATGCAGTTCTGCGCGGACGTGCTGGACCTGACCACGGCCGAGGTCACCGCGGTCGCCACCTTCTACACCATGTACCGGCGCAAGCCCTCCGGCGACTACCAGGTGGGGGTCTGCACCAACACGCTGTGCGCGGTGATGGGCGGCGACGCGATCTTCGAGGAGCTCCAGGAGCACCTGGGCGTCGGCAACGGCGAGACCACCGGCGACGGCAAGGTCACCCTGGAACACATCGAGTGCAACGCGGCCTGCGACTTCGCACCCGTCGTAATGGTCAACTGGGAGTTCTTCGACAACCAGACACCGGGCAGCGCCAAGCGCCTGGTCGACGACCTGCGCGAGGGCCGGCCCGTCGAGCCCACGCGCGGGGCGCGCCTGTGCACCTTCAAGGAGACCGCGCGGATTCTGGCCGGCTTCCCCGACGAGCGGCCCGGGGCCGTCGAGGAAAGCGGCAGTGCGGGACCCGCCTCGCTGGTGGGCCTCCGCCTGGCCAGGGGAGAGACCGCACCCGCGCGCGTGGTCCATCCGCGGGACGGCGGCCCGCACGAAGACGAGCCGCAGGACAGGGCAGCGCACGAACCGTCGCCGGCCGAACACCTCAGTTCGCACGACGCGCCGCAGGACACATCGGCCTCCGACCCAGCCCACCCGGCAGGGCCAACCGCCGAGGAGGGGGAGTGATGACCTTGGCACCCGAGCTGAAAGACATGAGCCCCGAGAAGCTGCTCGCACCCGTGCTGTCGGCCTTCTGGGACGAGAACAGGTCGTGGACGCTGGACGTCTACCGAAGGCACGAAGGATACGAGGGGCTTCGCAAGGCGCTCGCCATGTCGCCGGACGACGTGATCGCGTACGTCAAGGACTCCGGTCTGCGCGGACGCGGCGGCGCGGGATTCCCGACCGGAATGAAATGGCAGTTCATTCCCCAGGGTGATGGAAAACCGCACTATCTAGTTGTCAACGCCGACGAATCGGAGCCCGGGACCTGCAAGGACATCCCGCTCCTCTTCGCGAACCCGCACAGCCTCATCGAGGGCATCGTCATCGCGTGTTATGCCATCCGGTCTTCGCATGCCTTCATCTATCTGCGTGGTGAAGTGGTCCCCGTGTTGCGGCGGTTGCACGAGGCCGTGCGCGAGGCCTACGCGGCGGGCTACCTCGGCAAGAACATCCTGGGCAGCGGAATCGACCTCGAACTCACCGTGCACGCGGGCGCGGGCGCGTACATCTGCGGTGAGGAGACCGCACTGCTGGACTCGCTCGAAGGCCGCCGGGGTCAACCGCGGCTCCGTCCCCCCTTCCCCGCTGTCGCGGGCCTCTACGCGTGCCCGACTGTTGTGAACAACGTCGAGTCCATCGCGTCGGTTCCCGCGATTCTGCACAAGGGCAAGGAATGGTTCAGGTCGATGGGCAGCGAGAAGTCCCCAGGCTTCACGCTCTACTCGCTCAGCGGCCACGTCGCCAATCCCGGCCAGTACGAGGCACCGCTCGGCATCACACTCCGCCAGCTCCTCGAGATGAGCGGCGGCATGCGCCCGGGGCACCGCCTCAAGTTCTGGACGCCGGGCGGCTCCTCGACCCCGATGTTCACCGACGAGCACCTCGACGTCCCTCTTGACTACGAAGGAGTGGGCGCCGCGGGTTCCATGCTCGGCACGAAAGCCCTGCAGTGTTTCGACGAGACGACCTGCGTCGTGCGCGCCGTCACCCGCTGGACCGAGTTCTACGCCCACGAGTCCTGCGGCAAGTGCACCCCTTGCCGCGAAGGCACGTACTGGCTCGTGCAGTTGCTGCGCGACATCGAGGCCGGCAAGGGCGTCCTGTCCGACCTCGACAAGCTGAACGACATCGCCGACAACATCAACGGCAAGTCCTTCTGCGCCCTCGGTGACGGCGCCGCCTCGCCGATCTTCTCCTCGCTCAAGTACTTCCGCGAGGAGTACGAGCAGCACATCACGGGCCGCGGCTGCCCCTTCGACCCGGCCAAGTCGACGGCCTGGGCCGACCGCACGGAGGTGAACGCATGACCGTACAGCAGTCCTTCGGCGGCTCCGCCGCGGGCCAACGCCCCGCAGGCGGGGGAGAGGCGGCGGTCCCGCCGGAAGATCTCGTGGCGCTGACGATCGACGGCGTCGAGATCAGCGTGCCCAAGGGCACCCTGGTCATCCGGGCCGCCGAACAGCTCGGCATCGAGATCCCGCGGTTCTGCGACCACCCGCTGCTCGCCCCGGCCGGCGCCTGCCGCCAGTGCATCGTCGAGGTCGAGGGCCAGCGCAAGCCGATGGCGTCCTGCACGATCACGTGCACCGACGGGATGGTGGTGAAGACCCACCTCACCTCGCCGGCCGCCGAGAAGGCCCAGAAGGGTGTGATGGAGCTCCTGCTCATCAACCACCCGCTGGACTGCCCGGTGTGCGACAAGGGCGGCGAGTGCCCGCTGCAGAACCAGGCCATGTCGCACGGGCACGCCGAGTCGCGCTTCGAGGGGAAGAAGCGGACGTACGAGAAGCCCGTCCCGATCTCCACCCAGGTGCTGCTCGACCGCGAACGGTGCGTGCTGTGCGCCCGCTGCACCCGCTTCTCCAACCAGATCGCGGGCGACCCGATGATCGAACTGCTCGAGCGGGGCGCGCTGCAGCAGGTCGGCACCGGTGAGGGCGATCCCTTCGAGTCGTACTTCTCCGGGAACACGATCCAGATCTGCCCGGTGGGCGCGCTGACGTCGGCGGCGTACCGCTTCCGCTCCCGCCCGTTCGACCTGGTCTCCTCCCCGAGCGTCTGCGAGCACTGTTCCGGCGGCTGCGCCACACGCACCGACCACCGGCGCGGCAAGGTCATGCGACGGCTCGCCGCCGAGGACCCCGAGGTCAACGAGGAGTGGATCTGCGACAAGGGGCGGTTCGCGTTCCGGTACGCGCAGCAGCGCGACCGGCTCGAGACGCCTCTGGTGCGCAATCCCGAGGGCGAGCTGGTACCGGCCTCCTGGCCGGAGGCGCTGGAGATCGCCGCTCAGGGGCTCCTGGCGTCGCGCGGCAGGACCGGTGTCCTGACCGGCGGCCGTCTCACCATCGAGGACGCCTACGCGTACAGCAAGTTCGCGCGCGTGGCGCTCGACACCAACGACATCGACTTCCGCGCGCGCGTGCACAGCGGCGAGGAGGCCGACTTCCTGGCGGCGCGCGTCGCGGGCGCCGGCCGTGACCTCGACGGTTCGGGCGTCACGTACACCTCCCTGGAGAAGGCGCCGGCCGTCCTGCTGGTCGGGTTCGAGTCCGAGGAGGAGGCGCCCGGCGTCTTCCTGCGGCTGCGCAAGGCCTGGCGGGGGCACGGCCAGAAGGTGTTCTCGCTGGCCACGCATGCCACGCGCGGCCTGGAGAAGGCGGGCGGCACGCTGCTGCCGGCGGCTCCCGGCACCGAGACCGAGTGGCTGGACGCGCTGGCGAGCGGGGTCGGTCTGGAGGAACCGGGCGGTGTGGCCGCCGAGGCGCTGCGCACCGAGGGCGCGGTGATCGTCGTCGGCGAGCGGCTGGCCGCGGTGGCCGGCGGTCTCACCGCCGCCGTTCGGGCCGCGTCCGCGACCGGCGCACAGCTGGTGTGGATCCCTCGCCGCGCCGGTGAGCGGGGCGCCATCGAGGCCGGTGCGCTGCCGTCGCTGCTGCCGGGCGGACGCCCGGCGACGGACCCGCGCGCGCGTGAGGAGGTCGCCGCGGTCTGGGGCGTCGCCGAACTCCCGCACCGTTACGGCCGCGACACCGGCGAGATCGTCGAGGCCGCCGCCCGCGGTGAGCTGCAGGCCCTGCTGGTGGCAGGCGTCGAGGTCGCCGATCTGCCCGATCCGGCACGCGCGCGTGAAGCGCTCGGCGAGGCCGGCTTCGTGGTGTCCCTGGAACTGCGGCCCAGCGAGGTGACCGAGCTCGCCGACGTCGTACTTCCCGTCGCCGCGGTCGCCGAGAAGGCTGGTGCCTTCCTCAACTGGGAGGGCCGGGTCCGCTTCTTCGAGGCGGCGCTCAAGCCCGACCAGATGACCCGCCGCGTGGCCCCCACCGACGGGCGGGTGCTGCAGATGCTGGCCGACGCCATGGACGTACACCTGGGACTGCCGGATCTGCGCACCGCGCGCGCGGAGCTGGACCGGCTGGGTGCCTGGGACGGACCCCGGGCCACCGAACCCCTCGAGACGGCCGCCCCGTTGCCGCGGCCCGCCGCCGGAGAGGCCGTACTGGCCGGACACCGGCTGCTGCTCGACCAGGGCGTCCTCCAGGAGGGCGACGAGGCGCTCGCAGGGACACGGCACGCGGCACGCGCGCGCGTGTCGGCGGCCACGGCCGCCGAGGCCGGCGTCAAGGACGGCGACGCACTCGCCGTGACCGGAACCGCCGGAACGGTTGAACTCCCGCTGCAGATCACGGAGATGCCGGACCGCGTGGTCTGGCTCCCGCTGAACTCGGTGGGCGGCGGAGTCGCCTCCGACACCGGGGCGCTGCCCGGATCCCTCGTCCGCATCGGCCCGGCCACGCTCGACGGCGAGGCCCCCAAGGAGGTGGAGGCATGAGCCCGTACCTCGCCGCTGAAGACCTGTCCATGTTCGGCCGCGACCCATGGTGGCTGGTCGTCATCAAGGCGGTGTTCTGCTTCGCCTTCCTGATGGTGACCGTGCTGTTCTCCATCGTCTGGGAGCGCAAGGTCGTCGCCTGGATGCAGCTGCGCATCGGCCCCAACCGGCACGGCCCCTGGGGCATGCTCCAGTCGCTCGCCGACGGCATCAAGCTGATGCTCAAGGAAGACGTCATCGTCAAACGCGCGGACAAGGTGGTCTACGTCCTCGCGCCGATCGTCGCGGCCATCCCGGCCTTCATGGCGATCGCGGTGATCCCCTTCGGCCCGGCCGGCAACGAGATCTCGATCTTCGGCCAGCGCACCACGATGCAGCTCACCGACCTGCCGATCGCCGTGCTCTACATCCTGGCGGTCGCCTCGGTCGGCATCTACGGCATCGTCCTCGCCGGCTGGAGTTCCGGATCCACCTACCCGCTGCTCGGCGGGCTCCGCTCCTGCGCGCAGATGATCTCGTACGAGATCGCCATGGGCGCGGCCTTCGCCTCCGTGTTCCTTTACTCGGGGTCGATGTCGACCTCGACGATCGTCGAGCAGCAGCACGACCGCTGGTACATCGTCCTGCTGCCGGTCTCCTTCCTGATCTACATCGTCACGATGGTCGGCGAGACCAACCGCGCCCCCTTCGACATGCCGGAGTCCGAGGGCGACCTGGTCGGCGGCTTCAACACCGAGTACTCCTCGATCAAGTTCGCGATGTTCATGCTCGCCGAGTACGTGAACATGGTGACGGTCTCGGCCGTGTCCGTGACGCTCTTCCTCGGCGGCTGGCGGGCCCCCTGGCCGGTCAGCGGCTTCTGGGAGGGCGCGAACCACGGCTGGTGGCCGCTGCTCTGGTTCGTCGTCAAGGTCCAGCTGCTGCTGTTCTTCTTCATCTGGCTGCGCGGCACTCTGCCCCGCGTCCGCTACGACCAGCTGATGAAGCTCGGCTGGAAGGTCCTCATCCCGGTCTCAGTGGCGTGGCTGATGCTCGTCGCCACCGTGCGGACCCTCCGGAACGAGAACTACGACTTCGCCGACATCGCCCTCTACATCGGCGGCGGCGTCCTGGTCCTGCTCCTGCTCTCCTTCGTGGCGGACATGTTCCGCGACCGCGGGAAGCAGGCCGAGGCCCCCGCGGGGCCCGCCGCCTTCGACCCGATGGCAGGCGGATTCCCCGTGCCTCCGCTGCCTGGACAGGAACTGCCCGCGGTGCCGCGACGCCGCCCGCGCCGCGAGCGGGAGCTGATTGTCAGTGGTGGGTCGGACACTGCCAGTGACGGATCTTCGGATGGAAAGGAGGCGTCCGATGGCTGAGGAGCCCAAGGAGACCAAGCCCGGTTTCCAGAACCCCGTGGCCGGCTTCGGCGTGACCTTCAAGGCCATGTTCAAGAAGCGGCTGACCGAGCAGTACCCGGAGCAGAAGAAGACCACGGCTCCGCGGTTCCACGGACGGCACCAGCTCAACCGCCATCCGGACGGCCTGGAGAAGTGCGTCGGCTGCGAGCTGTGCGCCTGGGCCTGCCCCGCCGACGCCATCTACGTCGAGGGTGCGGACAACACGGAAGAGGAGCGCTACTCGCCGGGCGAGCGGTACGGCCGCGTCTACCAGATCAACTACGCCCGCTGCATCCTGTGCGGCCTGTGCATCGAGGCGTGCCCCACGCGCGCGTTGACGATGACCAACGAGTTCGAGCTGGCGGACAGCAGCCGCGCCAACCTCATCTACACCAAGGAGCAGCTGCTCGCCGGCCTCGAAGAGGGCATGGTCGACTCGCCCCACGCCATCTACCCCGGCATGGACGAGCAGGACTACTACCGGGGACTGGTGACGGAGGCCGCGCCCGGCACGGAGCGCCAGGTCGCCGTCTCCAAGGGCGAGCAGCCGGAAGAAGAGGGGGTGGACGCATGAGCGCCCAGCTCGCCGCCTACACCACCTCCACCGGTGAGGCCTTCCAGTTCTGGGTCCTCGGCAGCGTCGCCGTGATCGGCGCCCTGGCCTGCGTCTTCATGAAGAAGGCGGTGCACAGCGCGCTCTGCCTGGCCGGAACCATGATCGTCCTGGCGGTGTTCTACCTCGCCAACGGCGCCTACTTCCTGGGCATCGTGCAGATCGTCGTGTACACGGGCGCGATCATGATGCTGTTCCTGTTCGTGGTGATGCTTGTCGGTGTCACCGCTGCGGACTCCCTGAAGGAGACCATCAAGGGCCAGCGCTGGCTGGCCCTTCTGTGCGGCCTCGGCTTCGGCATCCTGCTGTTCGCCGGGATCGGCAACGCGTCCCTGACGGAGTCCAACGGCCTCGCCCAGGCCAACGCGAACGGCAACGTGGAGGGCCTGGCGGCCCTCATCTTCACCAAGTACGTCTTCGCCTTCGAAATCACCGGCGCCCTGCTGATCACGGCCGCCGTCGGCGCCATGGTGCTCACGCACCGCGAGCGCACCGAGCGCGCCAAGACCCAGCGCGAGCTGTCCGAACAGCGCGTGCGGGAGGGCAAGCACGTACCGCCGCTGCCCGCACCCGGCGTGTACGCCCGGCACAACGCCGTGGACATCGCGGGCCTGCTGCCGGACGGCACCACGTCCGATCTCACCGTCAGCAAGACCTTGCGTGAGCGCGGCCAGATCCGTGACGTGTCCGCCGAGGCCCTCAACGACCTGAAGGCCCTGGAGCAGCGCGCGGAGGACCGCCTGGAGCGGGCCGCCGTCGAGCCGCCGAACCTCAAGCGGACGGAGGAGGCGTCGAAGTGAACCCCGTCAACTACCTCTACCTCGCCGCCCTGTTGTTCACGATCGGTGCCACGGGCGTGCTGATCAGGCGCAACGCGATCGTCGTCTTCATGTGCATCGAGCTCATGCTCAACGCCTGCAACCTCGCGTTCGTCGCCTTCTCCCGGATGCACGGCAATCTCGACGGCCAGATCATCGCCTTCTTCACGATGGTCGTCGCCGCCGCGGAGGTCGTGGTCGGGCTCGCGATCATCGTGTCCCTGTTCCGTTCCCGCCACTCGGCCTCGGTCGACGACGCCAGTCTGATGAAGCTCTGAGGGGTCGCTGAATCGTGGAGAACCTGATTGCGCTGCTGGTGGCGGCGCCTCTGCTCGGAGCGGCCGTACTGCTGTGCGGCGGCCGGCGCCTCGACGCCGTCGGCCACTGGATCGGCGTGCTCCTCTCGGCCCTTTCCTTCGTGTTCGGCGTGATCCTCTTCGCCGACATGCTGGGGAAGAGCGCCGACGACCGTACGCTGACGCAGCACCTGTTCAGCTGGGTCCCGGTCGAGGGCTTCCAGGCCGACGTCGCATTCCAGCTCGACCAGTTGTCGATGACGTTCGTGCTGCTGATCACGGGCGTCGGCTCGCTGATCCACCTGTACTCGGTCGGGTACATGGAGCACGACGAGCGGCGCCGCCGCTTCTTCGGCTACCTGAACCTGTTCCTCGCGGCGATGCTGCTGCTCGTCCTCGCCGACAACTACCTCCTGCTGTACGTCGGCTGGGAGGGCGTCGGTCTCGCGTCCTACCTCCTCATCGGCTTCTGGCAGCACAAGCCCAGCGCGGCCACCGCGGCGAAGAAGGCCTTCCTGGTCAACCGCGTCGGCGACATGGGCCTGTCGATCGCCATCATGCTGATGTTCACGTGGTTCGGCACCTTCGCCTTCGGGCCGCTGCTCGGCACCCACGAGGAGGCGGGACTCGTCGGCGACGCAAACGAGGGCAAGCTCACCGCGATCGGCCTGATGCTGCTGCTCGCCGCCTGCGGCAAGTCCGCCCAGGTGCCGCTGCAGTCCTGGCTCGGGGACGCGATGGAGGGCCCGACCCCGGTCTCGGCCCTGATCCACGCGGCGACGATGGTGACCGCGGGCGTGTACCTGATCGTCCGCTCCGCGGCGATCTTCAACGCCGCCCCGGACGCCCAGTTGCTGGTCACGATCGTCGGTGCCGTCACGCTCCTCTTCGGTGCGATCGTCGGTTGCGCGAAGGACGACATCAAGAAGGCGCTGGCCGGCTCGACCATGTCCCAGATCGGCTACATGGTGCTCGCCGCGGGCCTCGGCCCCATCGGCTACGTCTTCGCGATCATGCACCTCGTGACGCACGGCTTCTTCAAGGCCGGGCTGTTCCTCGGCGCCGGCTCGGTCATGCACGGCATGAACGACGAGGTCGACATGAGGAAGTACGGCGGCCTGAGGAAGTACATGCCGATCACCTTCGTGACCTTCGGACTCGGCTACCTCGCCATCATCGGCTTCCCGGGCCTGTCCGGCTTCTTCTCCAAGGACAAGATCATCGAGGCGGCCTTCGCCAAGGGCGGCACCGAGGGCTGGATCCTCGGCGGCTGCGCCCTGCTGGGCGCGGCGATCACCGCGTACTACATGACGCGCGTGATGCTGATGACGTTCTTCGGAGAAGAACGCTGGCGGCACGCGCCGACGCCGTCCCCGGCCGAGCCCAGTGTGGAGCCGGCCGCCGAGACCGGTGGTGAGCACGCGGAGCCGCATCCGCACGAGTCGCCCAAGGTCATGACGATCCCGATGATCGTGCTGGCCGTCGGATCGGTCTTCGCCGGCGGGTTCTTCAGCATCGGCGACCGCTTCCTGCACTGGCTGGAGCCGGTCACGGGGCACGCCGAGGGCAACCCGCCCGTCAGCGCCCTGACGGTCACCCTGGCCACCATGGCGGTCCTGGTCGTCGGCGTCGCCATCGCCTACGCCCAGTACGGCCGCCGCCCGGTCCCGGTCGTCGCCCCGCGCGGCTCGCTGCTCACCCGGGCCGCCCGGCGCGACCTGCTGCAGGACGACTTCAACCACGTCGTCCTGGTCCGCGGCGGCGAGCACCTCACGCGGTCCCTGGTGTACGTCGACCACACCCTGGTCGACGGCGTCGTCAACGGCACGGCGGCCTCGGTCGGCGGCCTCTCCGGGCGGATGCGCAAGCTGCAGAACGGCTTCGCGCGGTCGTACGCGGTCTCGATGTTCGGCGGTGCGGCACTCCTGGTCGCCGCGACCCTGCTGATGAGGGCGGTCTGATACCGATGTCCTTTCCTCTGCTGACAGCGACGGCGGCGCTCCCGGCCATCGGGGCGGTCGCCACGGCCGCCGTACCGGCCGCGCGGCGCAACGCCGCCAAACTGCTGGCCCTGGTCGTCTCGCTCGGCACGCTGGCTCTGGCGATCACCGTGCTGGTGCGCTTCGACCCGGACGGTGACCGCTACCAGCTCACCGAATCCCACTCCTGGATCAAGGAATTCGGAGTCAGGTACGACCTGGGCGTCGACGGCATCGCGGTGGCGCTCATCGCGCTGACCGCCCTGCTGATCCCGTTCATCATCCTCGCGGGCTGGCACGACGCCGACCCGATGGAGACCGGAAGCCGCCGCTGGCGTCCCACGCAGGGCTTCTTCGCCCTGATCCTGGCCGTCGAGGCGATGGTGATCCTCTCCTTCGAGGCCACAGACGTCTTCCTCTTCTACATCTTCTTCGAAGCCATGCTCATCCCGATGTACTTCCTCATCGGCGGCTTCGGGGACCGTGCCCACGAGCACGGCGAGGAGGCGGCGTCGACGCAACGGTCGTACGCGGCGGTCAAGTTCCTGCTCTACAACCTGGTCGGCGGTCTGATCATGCTGGCCGCGGTGATCGGCCTCTACGTGGTCGCCGGGAACTTCAGCCTCCAGGAGATCGCGCAGGCCCGCGCCAACGGCACGCTGGACATGGCGACCGACACCGAACGCTGGCTGTTCCTGGGCTTCTTCTTCGCCTTCGCGGTGAAGGCCCCGCTGTGGCCGCTGCACACCTGGCTGCCCAACGCCATGGGGGAGGCCACCGCCCCGGTCGCCGTGCTCATCACGGCGGTCGTCGACAAGGTGGGCACCTTCGCGATGCTCCGCTTCTGCCTCCAGCTGTTCCCGGAGGCGAGCAAGTGGGCGACGCCCGCCATCCTCGTACTGGCGCTGATCAGCATCATCTACGGGGCGCTGCTCGCCGTCGGCCAGCGGGACATCAAGCGGCTGGTGGCGTACGCGTCGATCTCGCACTTCGGGTTCATCATCATGGGCATCTTCGCGATGACCAGCCAGGGCCAGTCCGGCGCGACGCTCTACATGGTCAACCACGGGATCTCCACGGCCGCGTTGATGCTGGTGGCCGGCTTCCTGATCTCGCGGCGCGGCTCGCGGCTCATCGCCGACTACGGCGGTGTGCAGAAGGTGGCTCCGGTGCTCGCGGGCACGTTCCTGATCGGCGGCCTGGCGACTCTGTCGCTGCCAGGGCTCGCGCCGTTCGTGAGTGAGTTCCTGGTCCTGGTCGGGACGTTCACGCGCTACCCGGTGGTCGGCATCATCGCGACCTTCGGCATCGTGCTCGCCGCGCTCTACACCCTCGTCCTCTACCAGAGGACGATGACCGGCCCGGTGAAGCCGCAGGTGTCCGCGATGCCGGATCTCAGGGTGCGTGAACTCGTGGTCGTCGCCCCGCTGGTCGTACTGCTGATCTTCCTGGGCGTCTACCCGAAGCCCCTGACGGACATCGTCAACCCGGCGGTCAAGCAGACCCTGTCCGACGTACAGAAGAAGGACCCCCAGCCCGAGGTGGAGGAGGCCAAGTGAGCGCAGCAGCCGTCCACAGCCTGTGGACAACCGCGGCCGACCCGATCTCGAAGATCGACGCGCCGAAGATCGAATACGGGCAACTGTCGCCCACCCTGATCGTCGTGGGCGCGGCGATCGTCGGAGTGCTGGTCGAGGCGTTCGTCCCGCGCAAGTCCCGATACCACGCCCAGCTGTTCGTGTCCGTGGTGGCGCTGTGCGCCGCGTTCGCCGCGGTCGTGGCGCTCGCGGCCGACGGATACGGCACGACCCGGGCACGCATCGCGGCGATGGGTGCCATCGCGGTCGACGGACCGGCCCTCTTCCTGCAGGGCACGATCCTGCTCGCCGCGCTGGTCGGCCTGTTCACCTTCGCCGAGCGCCGGCTGGACCCGGCGGCGCACGGCAACCGGGTCGACTCGTTCGCCGCGCAGGCGGCCTCCGTGCCGGGCAGCGACAGCGAACAGGCGGCGGTGAAGGCCGGGTTCACCACCACCGAGGTCTTCCCGCTGCTGCTGTTCGCCGTCGCCGGAATGCTGATCTTCCCGTCGGCCAACGACCTGCTGACGCTCTTCGTGGCCCTGGAAGTCTTCTCGCTGCCGCTGTACCTGCTGTGCGCTGTGGCCCGCCGCAAGCGGCTGATGTCGCAGGAGGCCGCGGTCAAGTACTTCCTGCTCGGCGCGTTCGCCTCGGCGTTCACCCTCTTCGGCATCGCGTTGCTGTACGGCTACGCGGGCTCGGTGTCGTACGCGAGGATCGCGCAGGTCGTCGACGGCACGGTCACGAACGTCGACCCGGCGCTTGCGGACACCATGGGCAACGACGCGCTGCTGCTCGTCGGCGCCGCGATGCTCGTCATGGGCCTGCTGTTCAAGGTGGGCGCGATTCCCTTCCACATGTGGACGCCGGACGTCTACCAGGGCGCCCCGACGCCGGTGACCGGTTTCATGGCGGCGGCGACCAAGGTGGCCGCCTTCGGCGCGCTGCTGCGGGTCCTGTACGTCGTGCTGCCGGGCCTGCGCTGGGACTGGCGGCCGGTGATGTGGGGCGTCGCGATCGTCACCATGCTCGGCGGTGCGATCGTCGCGATCACGCAGACCGACATCAAGCGGCTGCTGGCGTACTCGTCCATCGCGCACGCCGGCTTCATCCTCGCGGGTGTCATCGCGACCACGCCGGACGGTGTGTCGTCCGTCCTCTTCTACCTGGCCGCGTACTCGTTCGTGACGATCGGGGCGTTCGCGGTGGTGACGCTGGTCCGCGACGCGGGCGGCGAGGCGACGCACCTGTCCAAGTGGGCCGGTCTCGGCCGCCGTTCGCCGCTGGTGGCAGCCGTGTTCGCGGTGTTCCTGCTGGCCTTCGCGGGCATTCCGCTGACCTCCGGCTTCGCCGGGAAGTTCGCCGTGTTCAAGGCGGCGGCGGAGGGCGGTGCGGCGCCGCTGGTCGTGGTCGGTGTGGTCTCGTCGGCGATCGCCGCGTTCTTCTACATCCGCGTGATCGTGCTGATGTTCTTCAGCGAGCCGCGGCCCGAGGGCCCGACCGTGGCCGTGCCGTCGCCGCTGACGATGACGGCGATCGGGCTGGGCGTGGCGGTCACGCTGGTGCTGGGCGTGGCACCGCAGTACTTCCTGGACCTGGCGAACCAGGCGGGGGTGTTCGTGCGCTGACCTGCGCTGCTCGGACGGGCCCCGGTTCCCCCCTGTGGGGGGCCGGGGCCCGTTGCCGTTGCGCGGTCGGGGTCACGCGGGGCAGGTCACCGTGGGGTTGTACGGCGCGAAGAGCCCCTCGGGGTTGGGCTTGTAGATCCACGCGTGAAGCGTGTAGTAGCCGGGTTTCTGGTCGTTCCGGAAGGTCTGGCCGAACAGCGTCGGTGCGGCCTGGCCCGTGTCCTTGACGGCCCACTCGACCGCGACGAGCCTGCGCGTGCCGCCCGCCCTGTCCTCGTACACCAGGGCCGCGGGCGTGGCCGGGTCGAGTGAGTTGAGGTACGCCTTGTTGATGTAGTGGTAGCCCATGCCGCCGCGGGTCTTGTCGGCGGCACAGGTGTCGTTGCGGGTGTATCCGGCCGCCGGGGCGAACGGCTCGTACGCGTAGTGGCCGGTCGCCATGTACGTTTCGGCCAGATCGTTCCAGACGACGGGGTCGAAGGTGTTGCCCGGCGCGGCGTGGGCGGGTGCGGCGGCCAGGGAGAAGCCGGCGGCCATCGCTGCGCCGACGACTGCTTTGAGGGCCCGAGATGACATGGTGAAACTCCTTGGGGCGAGAGGCGCGCACGGGCAGCGGCGCACCGTCCGACGAGAGGGGGCGGGCCTCCCCCGTCCCGCCCGAGCAGCATGTCCCGGCGCCTGGGTCCCTGCCATGTCACGGGGTCCATTTGACTGACGGCCGCACCTGCGCGGGGCCGCCTGTGGATAACTCCGACGCTGTCGGTCCGGCCCCCTATCGTGGAGGCAGTGGTCGAGGGACGACGTACGGGGGACAGGACGATGGGTGGGACGGGCGGTAACAGCGAGATGCCAGGGGTGACCGACAGCGAGACGCTGGCCACACTGCACCGGGTCTTCGGTTACGAGGCCTTCCGCGGCGAGCAGGAAGCGGTCGTCGAGCATGTGGTGGCCGGCGGGGACGCCGTGGTGCTGATGCCGACCGGCGGCGGCAAGTCGCTGTGCTACCAGATCCCGGCCCTGGTCAGACCCGGTACGGGGGTCGTCGTCTCCCCGCTCATCGCGCTGATGCAGGACCAGGTGGACGCGCTGCGGGCACTGGGCGTGCGCGCCGGGTTCATCAACTCCACGCAGGACCTCGACGAGCGGCGGACGGTGGAGGCCGAGTTCCTGACCGGCGAACTGGATCTGCTGTATCTGGCGCCGGAGCGGTTGCGTCTGGACTCCACCCTTGACCTGCTCTCCCGCGGCAAGGTCTCGGTCTTCGCCATCGACGAGGCACACTGCGTGTCCCAGTGGGGCCACGACTTCCGGCCCGACTACCTGTCCCTCTCCCTGCTCGGCGAGCGCTGGCCGGACGTGCCGCGGATCGCGCTCACGGCGACCGCCACGCGCGCGACGCACCAGGAGATCACCCAGCGGCTGAACATGCCTCAGGCCCGCCACTTCGTGGCGAGCTTCGACCGGCCCAACATCCAGTACCGGATCGTGCCCAAGGCCGACCCCAAGAAGCAGCTGCTGAGTTTCCTGCGCGAGGAGCACACGGGCGACGCGGGCATCGTGTACTGCCTCTCCCGCAAGTCGGTCGAGGCGAACGCCGAGTTCCTCTCCCGCAACGGCATCGAGGCGGTGCCGTACCACGCGGGACTGGACGCGGGCACCCGCGCGGCGCACCAGTCCCGCTTCCTGCGGGAGGACGGACTGGTCGTGGTGGCCACCATCGCCTTCGGCATGGGCATCGACAAGCCGGACGTGCGGTTCGTCGCCCACCTCGACCTGCCCAAATCGGTCGAGGGCTACTACCAGGAGACGGGCCGCGCGGGACGCGACGGCCTCCCGTCGACGGCCTGGATGGCCTACGGCCTGAACGACGTCATACAGCAGCGCAAGCTGATCCAGTCCGGTGAGGGCGACGAGGCCTTCCGGCGCCGGGCCGCGGCCCACCTGGACTCGATGCTCGCGCTGTGCGAGACGGCGCACTGCCGGCGCGGCCAACTCCTGGCCTACTTCGGACAGGACCCCGACGCGGCGGGCTGCGGCAACTGCGACACGTGCCTCACCCCGCCGGAGACGTGGGACGGCACGATCGCGGCGCAGAAGGTGCTGTCGACGGTGGTGCGGCTGCAGCGGGAACGGGGGCAGAAGTTCGGTGCCGTGCAGATCGTGGACATCCTGCTGGGGCGGCGCACGGCCAAGGTGATCCAGTTCGACCACGACCAGCTGTCCGTGTTCGGCATCGGCGAGGAGCTGACCGAGGGCGAATGGCGAGGCGTCGTACGGCAGTTGCTGGCGCAAGGACTGCTCGCGGTCGAGGGGGAGTACGGGACGCTGGTCCTGACCGAGGCGAGCGGAACGGTGCTGCGGCGGGAGCGGGACGTGCCGCTGCGGAAGGAGCCGAAGAAGGCGGTGACCTCGCGGTCCGCCTCCTCGGGAGCCTTGGGCTCCGGCCGGGGCGAGCGCAAGCCGAAGGCCGCGGCGGCCGAACTGCCCGAGGAACTGCTGCCCGCCTTCGAGGCGCTGCGCGCCTGGCGCGCCGAGCAGGCACGGGAGCAGGGCGTCCCGGCGTACGTCATCTTCCACGACGCCACGCTGCGGGAGATCGCGACGGCCTGGCCCACCTCCGTGCGGGAGCTCGGCGGAATCAGCGGGGTCGGCGAGAAGAAGCTGGCGACCTACGGCGAAGGTGTGCTGGCGGTGCTGGACACGCTCGGCGGCCCACCCGGGACGGCTCCGGCCGCGGCCGCGGGCGACGCCGGTCGGGACGGTGCGGACGACTGGACCGAAGTGGAGCCGGAGCCGGAGCCGGACGACTGGACATAGGGACTCGCGGCTACGACAGCACCGTCAACGCCGGCGCGAACGTGATCACCAGCGGCAGCAACGGCACCAGCGCCGCCACCGTCGTCGTGAGGGCCCTGTGTCTGCGGCCGAGGCGGGGTGGGGGTTCCAGGAGGCGGTCCACCCGTTCGCCCAGCAGCCGGTGGCTGGACGCACAGGACAGGACACCTCGGTGCTGGTTCAGCTCGATGAGGGCCAGCGCCGTCGTCAGGTGGCCGCAGCGGCGGGACGCCGTGTCGTCGGCGGCGAGCTCGACCAGGCGGTGGGTCTGGTCGCAGAAGTGGGCGAACAGCGGGATGCGGGGGAAGCCGGTGGCCAGAGCGGTGGACAGGTGGAGCAGCCAGTCGTGGTGGGCGCGGGCGTGGTCGCGCTCGTGGGTGAGGACCGCGTCGAGCTGGTGGGCGGTGAGGCGGTGCAGGGCCCCGGTGGTCACCACCAGCTGGGGCGGGTGGCCGGGCAGCCACCAGGCGTCGGGGTACTCGTCCTCCAGCACGAGCAGCGGGCCGCGCGCGGACGGCAGCGCCGCGGGCAGGTCCGGGGCGCGTTCACGCAGGTGGGCGCGGGCCTGGCCGCGGCGCCGGCGCGCCTCGACGAGTTCGCGGGCGAGCATCGCGGTGGTCCAGGCGGCCCCGCAGGCCAGCAGCAGCGTCAGAGCGGCCGCCCAGGGCGATGCGGTGGAGAGGTCGTACACCGCGGCCACCGCCCGTGGCGCGGGTGCGAAGATCTGGGCGCGCACGGTGTGGAAGACGGTGGCGGCGCCCAGGGCCAGGGCCGTCAGACAGCACAGCAGGACGGTGGCGACCAGGCACTGCCACACCCACAGCGCGACCACCGGATCCCGCTCGGGCCACACGGCCCGGGTCAGAGCGCGCGGAACGGGCACGGCGGCCGTCAGGGCGACGACGCTCAGCAGGAGCAGACAGACGGTCATGCCACGGGCTCCGGATGCTGGTCGGAGGACGGAAGGGAGGCTGGAGGTGCAGGCGGCGGACGCTTCACTGGCACCGGCGTCCGCCGCCAGTATGACGGCGGTTTCCGCCGTGAGTCAGCCCGAGACGATCCGCCCCGTGACCTCCCCGAGCCCCACCCGGAACCCGTCGGCTCCGGGCGCCCACGCCGAGAGGGTGACCACGTCGCCGTCCTCCAGGAACGTCCGCTTGCCGTCCGGGAGTTCCAGCGCGTCGCGGCCGTTCCAGGTCAGCTCGAGCAGCGAGCCGCGCTGGCGTTCCGCCGGGCCGCTCACGGTGCCCGAGCCGTACAGGTCGCCGGTACGCAGCGAGGCGCCGTTGACCGTCATATGGGCGAGTTGCTGGGCGGCGGTCCAGTACATGCTGGAGAAGGGCGGCTCGGACACCACGTGTCCGTTGATCGCGACGGAGATCCGCAGGTCGTAGCCGCCGGGCTCCTCGTCCGCGTCGTCCAGGTACGGCAGCAGCGCGTGCGTGCGCTCCGGCGGCGCCACCCGGGCCTCGTGCAGGGCGTCCAGCGGGGTGATCCACGCCGACACCGAGGTGGCGAAGGACTTGCCGAGGAACGGGCCGAGGGGGACGTACTCCCAGGCCTGGATGTCGCGGGCCGACCAGTCGTTGAGCAGGCACAGCCCGAAGACGTGCTCCCGGAAGTCGCCCAGTCCCACCGGCCTCCCCATCTCCGACGGGACGCCGACCACGAAGCCGACCTCCGCCTCGATGTCCAGGCGGACGGAGGGGCCGAAGACGGGGGCCGGATCGGTGGGGGCCTTCCGCTGGCCGGACGGGCGTACGACGTCCGTGCCCGAGACGACGACCGTCCCGGAGCGGCCGTGGTAGCCGATCGGCAGGTGCTTCCAGTTGGGGGTCAGCGAATCCGCGGCGTCCGGGCGGAAGATCTGGCCCACGTTCCGGGCGTGGTTCTCGGAGGCGTAGAAGTCGACGTAGTCCGCGACCTCGAACGGCAGGTGCAGGCTCACCGCTGACAACGGATGGAAGTGCGGCTCGACGGCGTCCCGGTGCGCCGGAACCGTCACCCACGCCGTCAGCGCGCGGCGCAGGTCCGACCAGGCGGTGCGGCCCGCGGCGAGCAGCGGGTTCAGGGTCGGCTGCGCGAGCAGGGAGGCGTAGGGCGAGCCGAGCGCCCGGGCCGCCGCGCCCGCGTCGAGGACGTGGTCCCCGAGCCGCACGCCGACCCTCGGCTCGGTGGAGCCGGCGGGGGAGAAGACGCCGTACGGAAGGTTGTGCGGACCGAAGGGGTCACCCTCGGGGAGGTCGAACGGGGGCATGGGGTTGCTGCCTCTCTTTCGTGCACGCGGGCACGGAACGGACGCGGTGCGCGCCCCGCGAACCGTGCGTTCCAAGTGGTCAGGCCACACGTTACGGCTGAGTTGCCTGCCTTGGGCAGTGTCTAAAGAGTTTGCAATGTCCGAATTGGGCTTGTCGGAGGTGTCAATTCCGGCTTAGCGTCTTTTGGGGGAACGCGGACGGGGTGGGTCCGCTCCGTAGGGGGGACACGTGGGGGGACCCGTGGCCAGTAACGCTGTTCGTGGGCCTTTCGAGGCCGACCGTGACGTGCCGGGCCTGATCGTCAAATTTGGCGACTACCCCCTGCACCACGGCGGTGTCGGCGCCATCCGCAGCCTGGGCCGGCTGGGCGTCCCGATGTATGCGATCACCGAGGACCGTTACACACCTGCCGCAGTCTCCCGTTACCTGGAGCGCGCGTTCGTCTGGCCGACGACGGGGACGGAGCAGCCGGACCGTCTGGTGGAGGGGCTGCGGCGGATCGGCCGCGGTATCGGGCGGCCCGCCGTCCTCATCCCCACCGACGAGGAGGCCGCCGTCCTGGTCGCGGAACACCAGGAGGAACTCGAGGACTTCTTCCTCTTCCCGCGGGTCGACCCGGCCCTGCCGCGCCGCCTCGCCAGCAAACAGGGGCTGCACGAACTGTGCGCGGAGCACGGCATCCCCAGCCCGACGGCCGCGTTCCCGCAGTCGTACGACGACATCGTCGCCTTCGCCGAGAAGGCCCGCTTCCCGGTGGTGGCCAAGAACCGCGAGGCGTTCGTACGGCGAAAGCGGCCGGCCGTGAACGGGACGACGAGGATCGCCACCCGTGAGGGGCTGCTCACCCTGGCCGGCGACTGGGGCGAGCACCCGGGGGTGATCCTCCAGGAGTACCTGCCGAGGGAGGAGGCCGAGGACTGGATCGTGCACGCCTACTTCGACGGGGACTCGACGCCGCTCGCGATGTTCACCGGTGTGAAGGTCCGCTCCTGGCCGCCGCACGCCGGCATGACGGCGAACGCGTATGTCGTCGACAATCCGGAACTCGCGGACCTCGCCGCTCGTTTCATCAAACAGATCGGCTTCACCGGGATCATCGACCTCGATCTGCGCTTCGACCGGCGCGACGGACAGTACAAGCTCCTCGACTTCAACCCGCGCATGGGCGCCCAGTTCCGGCTCTTCGAGAACGAGTCGGGGGTGGACGTCGTCCGCGCCATGCATCTGGATCTGACCGGGCGCCCCGTTCCGGAGGGGGAACAGCGGGCCGGCCACCGGTACATCGTGGAGAACATCGACCTGCCCGCCCTGCTCGCCTACCGCCGCAGCGGCTATACGACGCCGCACGCGCCGGTACGTGCGAGCGGCACGGAGCTGGCCTGGCTCGCGGGTGACGACCTGCGGCCGTTCTTCACGATGCTCGCGCGCTTCGTGCGGCCGGGCGCGAAGCACCTCTATCAGCTGTGGCGGACCAACCGCCGCGGCAGCACCACCACCTCCACGAAGTAGGCACACACGGAGTTGGCGAGTCGGTCCTGGGGAGGGACTTCGTGATTCATCCAGTAGCAGTCATCGGTGCGGGGCCGTTCGGCCTGTCGACCGCGGCGCACCTGAGGGCCCGCGGCATCCCGGTCCGCGTCTTCGGCGAACCCATGGTGAGCTGGCGCGACCACATGCCGACGGGCATGCTCCTCAAGTCCACCCCCGCGGCCTCGAACATCGACGCACCACAGGCCGGCCACAACCTGCTGGACTACTGCGACGCGGCCGGAATACGCCGGCTCGTGACGGACGAGGACATCATCCCCGTCGAGACGTTCATCGCCTACGGCGAGTGGTTCCAGCAGCAACTGGTGCCCGAGCTGGAGCGGGTCCGGGTCGTGGCGGTGGACCGCCTCAAGGGCGGCGGCTTTGAACTGAAGCTGGACTCGGGCGAGTCGTTCACGGCCCGCGCGGTCGTCGTGGCCACGGGTCTGTCGGGCCTCGCCCATCTGCCCCCCGAGCTGAACGTGGGCGACGGACCCACCCCCACGGGCCCGGTCTCCCACAGCTCCCAGCACCACGACCTCACCCGGTTCTCCGGCCGCGAGCTGATCGTCGTGGGCTCGGGCCAGTCGGCGCTCGAGACGGCGGCGCTGGCGGCCGAGGCGGGCGCGCAGGTGCACGTGGTGGCGCGCGGCCGGGGCAGCGTCGCCTTCGGCGCCCCGCCCTGGGAGCAGCCGAGGCTGCGCCCCGAGTCGCCCTTCGGCCGCGCCTGGTCCCTGTGGGCCCTGAGCTATTACCCGCATCCGTACCGACTCCTCCCGGCCCAGACCCGCCACTACCTGGTCCGCCGCGTCCTCGGCCCGCTCGGCGCGTGGTGGCTGCGGGACCGTTTCCAGAGCAAGGTGCGGGTCAGCGAGATCGAGCGGATCGTACGGACGGACGCGAAGGACGGCCGGACGGCGCTGACGGTCCGCACGCTCCACCACTCTCGACTTCGCTCGAGCGGGGGGACCTCCATGGGCCGTACGGAGGAGTTGTCCGCGGACCACGTCATGGCCGCGACCGGCTACCGGGTCGCCATCGCGTCGATGGACTTCCTCGGCCACGAACTGCGCACCGAGCTCGCGGTGAGCCGGGGCACGCCGAAGCTGCGCGCGGGATTCGTGTCGTCCGTGCCGGGGCTGTACTTCACGGGCCTGCCTGCGGCGTCGTCGTACGGGCCGGTGATGCGCTTCGTGTGCGGCACGGAGTTCGCGTCCCCGAGGCTGGCGAAGCACGTGGCGGCGGCGCACGGCTGAGGCGCATGCGGAGACGGGCAGAAAAGATCTTCGGGCCGGCTGTCACAACGCCGGCCCCCGCTCCGTCAGTGAGGTGACAGCACCTCACCACGGACGCAGGAGACTTCACCATGCAGGCTCGTATGACCAACCCGGCCTACGTCCTCCCCGGCGCGCTCAAGGGCATCGGCGGCATCTTCCAGGCCGTCGGCGAGAGCGGCCTCTCCCAGGAGCTCCAGGAGATCGCCGGGCTGCGCGCCAGCCAGATCAACGGATGCAGCGCCTGCGTGCACTCACACGTCCAGAACCTGCGCAAGGCCGGGACGAGCGAGGAGCGCATCGCGTCCGTCGGCGCCTGGCGCGAGGCCCCGTTCTTCGGCGACGCCGAGCGCGCCGCGCTGCGGCTGACGGAGGCGGTCACGCGGCTCGCCGACCGGTCCGAGGAGTCGGTTCCGGACGAACTGTGGGACGAGGCGGCCGACCACTTCGACGAGAAGCAGTTGTCCGGTCTGATCCTCGTCATCTCCCTCACCAACATGTTCAACCGCATCAACACCACCATCAAGGAGCCCGCGGGCACCACTTGGGGGTGAAAACGGCGAAGTACTCGGCAACGCCGGGGAGTTGAAAGGCGAGGCCGGGGCAGCGGTGGACGCCGCTGCCCTTCGGCCGGGGCTGAGTCGGCGGGGCGTCCTGTCCGTATTCTCTGATCATGGCCGCACCCATCGCGTACACCGCACACAGCTTTCCCACCGCAGGCATCGCTTCCACCGCGTACTCGCTCATCGCCACGGACCTGGACGGGACGCTGCTGCGCGGCGACGACACCGTCTCCGACCGGTCCTTCGCCGCGCTCGCGCGGGTGGCGGAGGCCGGCGCCCGGCACCTGGTGGTGACGGGGCGGCCGGCGCCGCGGGTGCGGCCACTGCTCGAGGACCTGGGCAGCACGGGGCTCGCGGTGTGCGGACAGGGCGCGCAGTTGTACGACCCCCGCGCGGACCGCCTGCTGTGGTCGGTCACCCTGGACCGGGAGCTGGCCGAGACGGCGCTCGGCAAGATCGAGGCCGAGGTGGGTCAGGTGCACGCGGCCGTCGACCAGGACGGCGTCGACGGGCTCACCCTCATCGAACCCGGGTACCTGATGCCGCACCCGACCCTGCCCGCGCTGCGGGTCGAACGGCGCGCCGACCTGTGGTGCGCCCCCATCAGCAAGGTCCTGCTGCGCCATCCCGCCCTGTCCGACGACGAGTTGGCACAGACGGCCCGGTCGGTGGTCGGCTCTCTCGCCACGGTGACCATGTCCGGGCCGGGGACCGTCGAACTCCAGCCCTGCGGCATCACCAAGGCGACCGGTCTCGCGCTGGCCGCCGAACACCTGGGCCTGAGCCCGGCGGACACGGTCGCCTTCGGCGACATGCCCAATGACATCCCCATGTTCCGGTGGGCCGCCCACGGCGTCGCGATGGCCAACGCGCATCCCGAACTCAAGGAGGTGGCCGATGAGATCACCCTGTCGAACGAGGACGACGGCATCGCCGTCGTCCTCGAGCGTCTCTTCCCGCAGGGCTGATCGTCAGTACGCGCCGAAGACGTTGTCGATCGAGCCGTAGCGTGCGGCCGCGTAGTTGCAGGCCGCGGTGATGTTCGCGAGCGGGTCGTACGGGTCCCACGACGTGCCGTCGACGTGGTAGGCCAGGAAGGTCGGGTCGATCACCTGCAGCAGGCCCTTGGAGGGCGTGCCCGCGGCCGCGTTGGAGTCCCACAGGTTGATGGCGGCCGGGTTGCCCGAGGACTCGCGGATGATGTTGCGGTAGATGCCGTCGTACGTTCCCGGAATCCCGTGCTCCGCCATGACCTGGAGGGAGGCCCGGATCCAGCCGTCGAGGTTGTCGGCGTACCCCAGCGAGGAGGCGGTGGCCACGGTCGGGGTGGCCGCGGACGCGCTGGTGGCGCCGATGAGCGGGAGCGCCAGCACGGCGACCGAGGTGCCGGCGACGGCGAGCTTGCGGGCGATGCGGGCGGTTCTGGTGCGGCGGGGCCGACCGGCTGCGGGCATGGCGAATTCCTCTCCGGCGCCTGCGAGGTGAGCTGTCGGGTTCGGGAGGGAGATGCCCGGCCACGCCCTGACGGGCGCGACTTCACCCCGAGCCGGTCCGGTGTGCCGTACGCGATGCCTCGTACGACGCCGGCTCGGCGACTGACCTGGGTCCCCCGCTCCTGCCGTTGAGTGAAGTAGGTGAGTGGTGCCCGGGCGGCGGCAGGATTCGGCGTCCGCCCGGCAGGGACGGAACGTATGCGAGAGCACATGTCCGGAACAAGTGGCGGATTCATATATCGTGCCGGTTGACCTTGATCTGTGGTGTATGGGGTACTTGATCCTTTGCTGTTGCCAAGCCTCAACTGGCCTTTGTCCGAAGGTGGTCGAGGGGTGTCGGGGTGGGGTCGGCTCGCCCGTAGGCGTGAGCCAGCTCACGGGCGTTGACAAGGCTGGCAAATCGGGCAATGAGCCCAACTCATCGTCAAAGCGCCACGCGTGGGGATGGCTCGCGTGTGCACCGGTGACCCTGCGGGGAGGGGGTGCCCTGTAGGTCGTACGTGACGGTCGTCACGCCGGGAGGGCGTGGACGGGCTCGCCGGCCCTTCGGCCGCGGGCGGGGTGTCCCGGCGCACCCGGACACAGGAGCGGCCGTGACCGGGCCGGGGTCGGCGAGCCGGATGCCCGGACACCCGGTCACTCGGGCACCCGGTCACCCGGTCACCCGGTCACTCGGGCACCCGGTCACTCGGGCACCCGGTCACTCGGACACCCGCTCACTCGGGCGCCCGGATGCCGGGACACGCCGGACGTGGTCGGACCCCGCCCGGGTCGGCGGCCGTGCCTCCCGCTCAGGCGAAGTCGGGAGCTGGGGCGGGTGGGCGGCATCGGTGATCGAAACGTGACCGGATACGCTGACTTGAGTGATGGCAGCGACCTATCGACAAACCGTGTAACCGCCAGTAGACACCAGCAGACAGGAGACCCCTCGTGACCGTCGTCGGGCCGTTCGGGCTGAGCGTGCGGGACCAGGCTCTGGAAGCCGATGTCCAGGCCGGGTTGGTGGCTGTCGAGGAGGGATTGCTCGAGGCCACCAAGAGCGAGGTTCCCTTCATCACCGAGGCCGCCCAGCATCTCGTGCGGGCGGGCGGGAAGCGGTTCAGGCCGTTGCTCGTGATGCTCGCCGCCCAGTTCGGTGACCCGTACGCGCCGGGGGTCGTGCCGTCGGCGGTGGTGGTCGAGCTGACCCACCTCGCCACGCTGTACCACGACGACGTGATGGACGAGGCGTCGGTGCGCCGCGGGGTGCCCAGTGCGAACACCCGGTGGGGGAACTCGGTCGCCGTGCTGACGGGCGACTTCCTGTTCGCCCGGGCGTCGCACATCCTGGCCGACCTGGGGCCGGAGGCGGTGCGGGTTCAGGCGGAGGCGTTCGAGCGGCTGGTGACCGGGCAGATCCTGGAGACGGCGGGGCCGACGGACGGCCGGGATCCCGTCGATCACTACCTCGACGTGCTGGGCGGCAAGACCGGCTCGCTGGTGGCGGTGTCGTGCCGGTTCGGCGCGATGATGTCGGGGGCCGACGAGACGGTCGTCGACGTCCTGACGCAGTACGGGGAGCGGCTCGGGGTCGCCTTCCAGCTGGCGGACGACGTGCTCGACATCGCGAGCGACTCCCGGGAGTCCGGCAAGACGCCGGGGACGGATCTGCGGGAGGGCATTCCCACGCTGCCCGTGCTGCGGCTGCGGGAGCGGGCGGCGCGGCTCGGGCTGCCGGAGGACGTCGCGCTGTGCGAGCTCCTCGACTCCGACCTGAGCGACGACGCGCGGCACGCGCAGGCGCTGGCGGCGCTGCGGGAGCACCCCGCGCTGGAGCAGGCGCGGCGGGACACCGTGCGGTATGCGAAGGAGGCGCGGTCCGCGCTGGCGCCGTTGGTCGAGTGCGATGCGAAGGCCGCTCTGATGGAGCTGTGCGACGCGGTGGTCCACCGCGCCGGCTGAGCACCCCCAGGCCGCTGTGATGCACATCACATCGCTGGACTGAGTCCAATCTGAGATCGCCTCCGTATTCATGCCCGGAAGCTGACGCAGGGGGTGTCAGCTGCAATACGGGGAGAAAAAAAGAATCATGGGCATGAACGGGACGTTCGCAACGCGCCGTAAGAGCCTCGTCGTCACCGCTGTCGCGGTGGCCGCCGCCGGTGGCATCGCCGCCGCGGTGATCCCGGCCTTCGCCGCCGGAGGCACCCGCGCCGACCACGCGGGCCACGCCGGCCAGGGCATCGTCGTCCAGAGCGGCACCACATCCGGCGACACCGGGGGAACCCTCCTCGCCGCCGGTCTGCGGGGTGCCAACGAGGTGCCCGTGCAGGGTGGGCCCGCCGTGGGGGACAAGGACGGCGCCGCGCTGGAGTTCATCAAGGTCAAGGGCAACAAGGTGTCCGTCGCCGTGACCTGGCGCGGTACCGGCCGGCCGACCCTGCTCCACATCCACGAGGGCGCCAAGGGCACCAACGGCGGCGTCAAGGTCGACTTCGGCAAGCTGCTCGACAAGCGCCACATCAAGGGGCACCGCCTCATCGGGACCGTCACCGTCGACGACCCCGCCCTGCTCGGCCGTCTCACCACCGATCCCGGTTCCTTCTACGCCAACCTCCACACCGCCGAGTTCCCGGGCGGTGCCGTCCGCGGCCAGCTCCACAAGGTCACCACCGCCTCCTTCGACTTCCGCGACGTGTTCGACAACTTCCAGGCGTCGGTCGTCAAGGGCAAGCAGATCTACGAGTGCAAGCCGGCCGAGGGCGGTGGATACGCCTTCGCCCAGCGCGACGTCAGCGCCGTCCTCGGCAGGCACATCGTGCACTCCTTCGTGAAGCCCAACTCCGGCACTCCGCAGTGGGTCGCACCGGACGGCAGCGCGGTCACCGGGGCGGTCATCAGCAGGACTCCCAACGGGAACGGCAACATCCCCGAACTGGACCTGAAGGCCACTCAGGCCGGCAAGCACCACGGGCTGCTCGCGAACACCACGGAGATCCTGCGCCTGAACACCGTGGGCGGCGTGGCCCCGAGCGGCTCCTGCACCCCGGGCACCGTCGTCGGTGTGCCCTACCGGGCGGACTACGTGTTCCTGCAGGACTGAGCCACACCGGAACAACCGGGAACGGCGGCGTCATCCCCGTACGACCCCTACGGGTCGGGGGAGGCGCCGCCTCCTCATGTCATACCGAAGGTGTACACGGAGTTGAGCCCGCGGGTTGACGCTTCCCCCCGGCCGATTTGGTCAGATGGATACCACGGAAATCACCACTCCTCACCGATTCGGGTGAGAATGGCGGCTCAGGGTGGGACGGAAAAGACGTACACGCGAGATGGGCAGCCGCCGCCGACGACGGAGGTAAGGCACACATGGCACCGTACGAATCCGACGACGTTACGACCACCGGGGAGGCCGACGACCTCCGCGCCGGGCGGCGCAGGGCCGTACGGTACGTCGTCCCGGTCACGGTCGTGGGCGTGGCCGCGGCGACCATCGGGCTCGTCCCCGCACTCGCCGACTCCGGCGACCCCGACCTGCCCAAGATCAGCGCGCAGCAACTCATCGAGAAGATCGCCGAGTCGGACGTACAGCAGCTGTCCGGAACCGTGAAGATCAGCACGGATCTGGGGCTGCCCGACCTCGGCGGACTGGAGAGCGGTCTGCTCTCCGGCGCCACCCGGGGCAGCGGTGACGGATCGTCCGCCGACCCCTCCACCAAGCTCACCGAACTCGCCTCCGGCACGCACACCCTGCGCGTCGCCGCCGACGGCCCGGACAAGCAGAAGCTCTCGCTGCTGGAGAACGCCGCCGAATACAGCATCATCCACAACGGCAAGGACGTCTGGGGCTACGACAGCAAGTCCAACGAGGTCTACCACGGCACGGCCGACGAGGGCACGGGCGAAAGCGGCAAGGAAGACATGCCGACCACGCCCAAGGACCTCACCGAAGAGGCCCTGAAGTCGGTCGACGACACCACGTCCGTCACCGTCGACGGCACCGCCCAGGTCGCAGGCCGGGACGCGTACAAGCTGGTCATCAAGCCGAAGCAGTCCGGCACCACGGTCGGCGCGATCAGTGTCGCGGTGGACGCGAAGACCGGGCTTCCGCTGAAGTTCACGCTGACCCCGGCGAGCGGCGGCGCGGCCGTCGTCGACGCCGGCTTCACCCAGATCAGCTTCGCCAAGCCGGCCGCCTCGACCTTCGACTTCACCCCGCCCAAGGGCGCGAAGGTCACCGAGGAGGACAGCAGCGCGGCCGAGGAGCACTTCCAGAAGTCCGAGGAGGGCCGCAAGGCCCAGGAGGACTTCGCGAAGGGTGCCGAGGGACTCGACGGCCTCAACGTCATCGGCAAGGGCTGGACCTCCATCGCCACCTTCGACACCGGCGGCGAGGGCGTCCCCTCGGGCTCGGACGTCGGCGGTGACCTCGGAGGCTTCCTCGGCTCCCTCGGCGACAAGGTGAGCGGCAAGTTCGGCTCGGGCACGGTCTTCTCCACCCGCCTGGTCAACGCCCTGATCACGGACGACGGCAAGGTCTACGTCGGCGCCGTCACCAAGGACGCGCTGGTGAAGGCGGCCAACGCCGGGTAGGAAGGGTCGTACACGGACGACGAGCCGATCGAGGGAGCCCATGGACGAGGCGGCCGCCACGGAGCCGGAAGAGGCGGAAGCGGGTGACGGTCCCGCCGCGGGTGACAGTGCCATCGCGGGTGACGGCGTCATCGCCACCCGCGCCCTCACCAAGCGCTACCGCGGCGGACAACTCGCCGTCGACGGCCTCGATCTGACCGTCCCGGCGGGCAGCGTCTTCGGCTTCCTCGGTCCGAACGGCTCGGGCAAGACCACCACCATCCGCATGCTGATGGGGCTCATCGAGCCCACCTCCGGCACGGCGCGCGTCCTGGGGCACCCCATGCCCCGGGCCTCGCGCGCCGTGCTGCCGCACGTCGGCGCCCTCATCGAGGGACCCGCCCTGTACGGCTTCCTCTCCGGCCGCGACAACCTCGTGCGGTACGACGCCGCCGACCCGACCGCCGATCCGCGCACCCGGCGGACACGTGTCGCGGCGGCGCTGGACCGGGTGGGCCTGGCGGCCGCGGCGGGCAAGAAGGCGAGGGCGTACTCGCTGGGCATGAAGCAGCGGCTCGGGCTCGCCGCCGCCCTCCTCCAGCCCCGCAGGCTGCTCGTCCTCGACGAACCGACCAACGGCCTCGACCCGCAGGGCATGCGCGAAATCCGCTCCCTGGTGAGGGAGTTGGCCTCGGACGGCACGACCGTCTTCCTCTCCTCCCATCTCCTCGACGAGATCGAGCAGGTCTGCACCCACGCCGCGGTGATGACCCAGGGGCGGCTCGTCACCCAGGGGCCGGTGGCCGACCTCGCGGGCGGTGTGCGGGGGCGCCTCGTCGTGATCACGCCCGACGCCGCGGACGCGGCCCGGGTGCTGAAGGAACAGGGCGTCGGTGACGTCGTGATCGCCGAGGACCGGGTGACCGGCGAGCCGCCGGAGCGTGATCTCGCAGAACTGAACGCCGCGTTGGTGACGGCGGGCGTCCGCGTCCGCGGCTTCGGCGTCGAACGGGCCTCCCTGGAGGACGCGTTCGTGGCGCTCACGGGGGAGGGGTTCGATGTCGCAGGCTGAAGTGGCGGGCAGGGCCAACCCGTTGTGGACCTTCGGGCTCCTGAGAAGCGAGCTGGTCATCACCCTGCGGCGCTGGCGCACCCTCGCACTCCTCGCCGTGCTGGCCGCCGTGCCGATCCTGGTCGGGATCGCCGTGAAGATCGAGACGAGCGACGGCTCCTCGGCCGGCCGCGGGGGCGGCGAGGGCCCGGCGTTCATCTCGCAGATCACCAACAACGGCCTGTTCCTGGTCTTCACCGCGCTGGCCGCCACGCTCCCGTTCTTCCTGCCGATGGCGGTCGGCGTCGTCGCGGGCGACGCGATCGCCGGCGAGGCGAACGCGGGCACGCTCCGCTACCTCCTGGTCGCCCCCGCCGGCCGCACCCGCCTCCTCCTCACCAAGTACGCGACCACGATGGCCTTCTGCCTGCTGGCGACGCTCGTGGTCGCGGTCTCGGCGCTGGCCGTAGGGGCACTCCTCTTCCCACTCGGCGACCTCACGACCATCTCCGGCACCCGGATCGGCTTCGGCGAAGGACTGGCCCGGGCCCTGATGATCGCCCTGCTCGTGGCGGCGTCCCTGCTGGGTGTCGCCGCGCTGGGCCTGTTCGTCTCCACCCTCACCAACAGCGGCATCGCGGCCATGGCGACGACCGTCGGGCTGCTGATCACCGTCCAGATCCTCGACCAGATCCCCCAGCTCCACGCCGTCCAGCCGTACTTCTTCTCCCACTACTGGCTGTCCTTCGCCGATCTCATGCGCGACCCGGTCTACTGGGACGACCTGCAGAAGAACCTCGGCGTCCAGGCCCTGTACGCGGCGTTCTTCGGCACAGCGGCCTGGGCGCGCTTCACGGCGAAGGACATCACGGCGTAGCCGTCAGGCCGGCTCGTGGGCGAACCGGGCGGGCGGAGCCTCCCGCGCGAAGAACGTCTTGGCGTGCGCCAGTGCCTCCGTGTCCCTCAGTACGTCGCCCGGCCTGCTGCCGTTGCCCAGCAGCATCCCGCCGAAGCGCATCCTCATGTACGCGGCCGAGTTGTGGAGCGTTCCGGCCAACGGGTCGGCGACCGACGGCTGATCGTCCGCGAGCGCGGCGACGCCCCAGAGGGTGCGCCCGGCCATCGTCGCCTTGAAGTCGAGGCCGGGGGTGCGCAGCCAGCCCGACCAGTGGTCCAGGTAACGCTTGGTGTGGCCGGACACGGAGTACCAGTACACCGGCGACGCGATCACGATGTCCGTCGCCGCGAGCGTGGCGTCGAGCAGCAGCGCCACGTTGCCCTCGGTGGGGCGGACGTGGTCGCTGTCGTGCCGCAGGTCCACGAAGTCGGGCAGCGGGTGCTCGGCCAGGCTGATCCACTGTTGCTCCACGTCGGAGGGCAGCTGCTCGGCGGCCTTGCGGGCGAGCAGCTCGGTGTTGCCGTCGGTGCGGCTGCTGCCCAGCACGAACAGGAAGCGGCGGGTCGTCATGGGATCCCCAAGTGATCGGCGTACGACAATTACACGCTCATGCATTATATGCTTGTGCATTCAATTGTCGAGGGTGCGCTCGGCGGCCCGTGCCACCGCGAGCAACAGCGCCTCCCCGCCGTGCGGCGCCACCACCTGGAGCCCCACCGGACAGCCGTCCGCGCCGAACCCCGCCGGGATGCTGATCGCGGGATGCCCGCTGAGGTTGAACGCCCAGGTCAGTGCGGTGGAGTAGCGGTCGCCGGGGCCTTCGTGGCCGTGTGGGGCCGTGGGGGTCGTGGGTGTCAGCAGCAGGTCGGCGCGGGTGAACAGGGTGTCCAGCCGCCGGTTGGTCTCGGCGCGGACGTGCAGGGCCGCGCGAGGGTCGGGGACGGTATCGGGGGAGCGGAGGGCGAGCCAGGCGGGGGCGGGGTCGGTGAGCCGGAGGGCGGGGTGCGGTCGTACGGTTCGTACGACGCCCGCGTCCGCGAGGCGTGAGGCCGCCGCGCGGGCGAGGGCGACCGGTTCCGGATCGGGGTCGGCGAAGCCGAGGTCCGAGGACCAGGCCGCAAGGGGTGTCGGGGCGAGGGCGGCAAGGGGACTGGGCGCCGGTGCGGCATCAGCCGCCGCGCCCCCCGACACCACCCGCCACCACGCCTCCGCATCCGCCGCGCACCGGGCGAGCACCCCTGGAGCCGCGAGTCCCGTACGGTCGCCCGACGGCAGCCGCCCGTTGGTGGTCTTGAGCCCGACCACCCCGCACCAGGCCGCGGGGATACGCACCGACCCCGCCCCGTCGCTCCCGGTCGCGAGCGGCACCAGCCCGGCGGCCACAGCGGCGGCGGACCCGGCCGACGAACCGCCCGGCGTGCGATCGGCCCGCCAAGGGTTGACCGTACGGCCGTGCGCCCCAAGTCCCCACGTCTGCCAGGGAGTTCCCGGGCCGGGCACGGAGGTGGCGCCCACGGGCACACACCCGGCCGCGATCAGCGGGCCCGCCGTACGCAGCCCGCGCCGCCCCTTCACGCCGATCGGCACCCCGGCCAACGGCGGCCGCTCCCCGTCGGCGACCCGCGCGTCCACCTCGGCGGCCCGTCGCAGCGCGGCCTCCTCCCACACCTCGGCGAACGCGCACAGGGCCGGGTCGACCCGGCCGATCCGTTCGAGGGCGGCCGCGACGACGTCGACGGCCCGCATCCGCCCCGACCGTACGGCACCGGCGACATCGGCGACGGAATCACCGGGGCGGTTCGCCTCGGCGCAGTCCCGGCCGTCGGCGGCGTCCTGCCTTCCCTCCACGGTCAGCGGGACCGCCCGCCCGTGAGCCGGGCCAGGGCTTCCGTCTCGCGGGGCGGACGGCCGCTCAGATCGCCCACCCGCCAAGCGGGCACCCACGGCACGCGGTAGACGTCTATCACCGATTCGATCAGCCGGACGTGCTGGGCGAGCGGGCGCGGCAGCCGTCCCGGCGCGTCCGCGACGAGCACCACGGCGTCGAGGTCGAGCCCGGCCGGAGCCTCCCCGCGCCGGAAGACCTCGATGGTGCGCACAACGGCGGTGAGCCCGGCGGCATGGGTGCGGGCGACGAGGAGGACGGAGTGCGGATGGCCGGGGCCGGGCCAGTCGCGTCCGCAGTCGTGACCGCCGTAGACCGCCGCGAGTGTGGTGGTGCCCGCCCCTCCGTGCGTGGCCACCCAGGAGAAGCGCCGGGCGGTGACGGAGGGGTGGGCCGGCTCCTGTTCCGGTATGTCCACCGGCCCGCGGAGCCAGATCTCCGGCCCCTGCCGCACGACCGTCGTCCGCATCCTCGTACTCCTCCGTCGTCGCTCCGATCACCCGGCCGCCCTGATCCTCAACGGCTCCCGCGTGGTTTCCTGACGGAGCATGAGTTCCTGGAACGAGGCTGTGACGTCGTGGTGACGTGAGGATCGGGAGCGAGCGGAGAGACTCAACAGTACGTGTACGACGGGATCCTGGTACCACGCCGGGTCCCCGGTGCCGAGAGGCGGCGGACGCGGCGCGGAAGGGAGCACCATGGATCCCGGACGAGCCGTCCCGTCGTCCGACCGGCGCCTGCGAGTGAGGGAACCGATGTCTCGACTCAGCCGCGACAAGAAGCGGGAAGAGAACTACGCCGCAAGCTCGGCGGGACCCGTGGTGGCGCCGCTGGACGTCAGCGTCACCGGGGAGGGCCCGGGTGCGGTCGGTGCGTCGATCGGGGGCGTCCCGGTCGTCGCGGCGCCCGGCCAGGAGATCCAGCAGGCCGTCCTGAGCCACCTCCACCGCATCGCCCTCGCCACCGGCCACCCCGTCCTCGCCACGGTCCACGACGAGCGCATCGGTTACGTCGTACACCTGAGGGTGGACATGGACGGCTCCAGCCACTTCACGGCGGAACCGGTGCGCGCGGCTGCGCCGGAGGAGGCCGGGCCGGAGGGGGCGCGGGCAGAGGCGACCGCGCCGTCCGAGTCGCCCGCAGCCTCCGTGGAACCGCCGCGGCCGCACCACGACAAGCCCACACACGTGCTTCGGCCGGTGCACGAGCCGGTGCACGAGTCGATGGAGGAGCCGGTGCGGGAGTCGATGGAGGCGGCGGTGCGGGAGCCGGTGCGGGACGCCACCCCGACGTTCCCGCTGCGGTCGCTGCCCGAGCCGCACTCGGCCGGCGACCCCGCGCCGACGTTCGCCCTGCGGGCGGTGTCGGAGGGGCCGGAGAAGACGGCCGCCGCAGGCCCCGTCCCGCCGGCGCCCATGCCCGGCACGGTCGCGGCCCCCACGGGCGAGTTCGGCCCCCCGCCGGCGATGGACGCGGAACCGGAGGCGACATTCGCACCCGTACCCGTCGTGACCGGCAAGTCCACCGCCCACCGTGAGTCCGACCTCGCCGCCGGCCTCAACCCCGGCCCCGAACCCGACCCCAAGCCGACCCCCGCCCGAGGCTTCGACGCCGTCGCCGAAGCCGTCCTCGGCGACGAACCGCTCACCGCCCCCGGCGACGGCAGCGCTCCGGCGCTGCTCGCCGAGCCGATGGGACGCATCAACGAGGCCGTGAAGGCGGGCAGGATCGAGACCGCGGCCGCCCTCGCGGAGCAAACCGTGGGAGAGGCTTCGCAGACGCTGGGGCCGGAGCACCCCGAGGTGCTCCGGCTGCGTGAACTCACCGCGTACATCGCCTACTTGGCCGGCGACCCGCTCCGCTCCTTCCACCTCTCCCTCGACCTGGCCCGCATCCGCCGCCGCACCCGGGACGCGGAGGCCGCGTACGGCAACGTCCAGAGCGCGGCGGCGGCCTGGCGTGCCGTACGCGACCCCGTGCAGGGCCTGGCCCTGGGGTGCGACCTGCTCGGCCTGTGGACCGAGCTCACGGCCGAGGGCGGTCCGGCCGCCGAGGACGTCGAGCAGCTGGAGTCGGCCCGCACCCGCATGGGCCGCCTGGCGGAACGGGCCCGCGCCGCGGAGGCCCAGTAGGTAGTACGGCCGGGGGTCCGGCCGGGTTGGCTCGGCCTACGCGGACAGCCCCCACACCGCGTAGGCGACAGCGTCGCTGTTCCGGTCCAGCGCCGTGTCGTTGATGTTGGACGCCGTGTCGCACGACGAGTGGTAGCAGCGGTCGAAGGCCTGCCCCGACGTGCCGCCCCACTTGGCCGCCTGTGCCGCCGTCTTGATGTAGTCGGCGCCGGTGAACAGCCCGCCCACCGGAACGCCCGCGTTCTTGAAGGGCGCGTGGTCGGAGCGGCCGTCGCCCTCGGTCTCTATCTCGGTCGGGATGCCGAGGCCGGCGTAGTAGTCCTTGAAGGTCTTCTCGATGGCGGGGTCGTCGTCGTAGACGAAGTAGCCGGGGTTCGGTGACCCGATCATGTCGAAGTTCAGATAGCCGCTGATCCGTGAACGGTTCGCTGCGGACAGGTTGTTGACGTAGTAGCGGGAGCCGACCAGGCCCAGCTCCTCCGCACCCCACCACGCGAACCGCAGATGTCTGGCGGGCTGGTAGTTCGCCCGTGCCACGGCGAGCGCGGTCTCCAGGACGGCGGCCGATCCGGAGCCGTTGTCGTTGATGCCGGGGCCGGACGTGACGCTGTCGAGGTGCGAGCCCGCCATCACGACTTTGGTGGTGTCGCCGCCGGGCCAGTCGGCGATCAGGTTGTAGCCGGTGCGTCCGGAGGACGTGAACTGCTGGATCGTGGTGGTGAATCCGGCCGCGTCCAGCTTCGCCTTCACATAGTCGAGCGACGCCTTGTAACCGGCGCGGCCGTGCGCGCGGTTGCCGCCGTTGGCGGTGGCGATGGACTGCAGCTGGGTGAGATGGGCCTTGACGTTGGCCAGGGGGATGTCGGGTGCCGCGGCGACCTTCGGTGATGGGGGTGCCGCGTCGGCCATGGACCCGGTGGCGAGCAGCGTGACGGTCGCGACGACGGCAGCCGCCGTCGCCCGCCCGGAAACGGAGAGCTTCATGGTGGGGGGCTCCGAATTCCAGAGGGAAACCCCATGGGGTGGCCACAGGGTTCCTCAGTGAATGGGGTGCCTGGATGGTGAAGCTGAGGCAAACTCTCCGTCAAGAGCGCTATTTGGACAGGGAGTTCAGATAACGGAACCGAACCCCCTCGGGATGCTTTGGCGTCAGTGCACGCAGAACTCGTTCCCCTCCGGATCCGCCATCACCACCCACGACCCGGACGGCTCCTTCACCTCCCGCAGCACACTCGCCCCCAGCCCCGTCAGCCGCTCGACCTCACCGGCTCGCCGCCCCTCGCCCGGATGCAGATCCAGATGGAGCCGGTTCTTGACGGTCTTCGCCTCCGGTACGCGCTGGAACAGCAGCCGCCGCCCGAGCCCGGTGCCGCTGTCCCCGTCGTACGGATCGTCCGGATGCCGTACGGCGATCAGGTCCCGGAAGGCCGGGCGGCCGTGGAACTCGACGGTCGCCGCGCCCGGCAGCGCGCCGAGTTCCAGCAACCGCTCGACGAGCGCGCTGTTGTCCTCGACCTCGTAGTGCAGCGCGGCGGCCCAGAAGTCGGCCTGGGCGTGCGGGTCGGCGGAGTCGATGACGAGCTTCCAGTGCACGGGTGCGGGGGCTGTCTGCGTCATGTAACCGGTTATATTGGTTACATGAGCGGGCCTGCAACCGAATCGCCGGAATCACCGCAACCGTCACCCGGCCTGACCCTGATCTCGCACGACGGGAAGCCCTACCGATTCGACCCCGGCGCACTCTGCCTGGAACTGCTGACGACCGGCGGCCCGGGCGCCTTCGCCCGCTACGAGACGCTGCACGAGCCGTCCGACCTGACTGCCTGGGCCGACCGCAGCCGCCTGCCAGAAGGTCTCGAACTCGCCGTAGAAGAAGCTGACTTGGAGCGCACCCGCACCTTCCGCAACGCGCTCTTCCTCCTCACGGCGGACCGGGCGCACGGCCGCCCGCTGCACCCCCGCCACCTGGCCGTGATCAACGAGGCCGCCGCCGAACCACCCCTGGTGTCCCGCATCGCCCCGGACGGCACCCGCACCTGGGCCCCCGGCGCCACAACCACCCACCTCCTTTCAACCATCGCCCGAGACGCGATCGACCTCTTCACCGGCCCCCACGCCGACCGCATCCGCGAATGCGCCGCCCACGACTGCTACTTGCTGTTCGTCGACACCTCCCGCCCGGCCCGCCGCCGCTGGTGCGCGATGGAACACTGCGGCAACCGGGAAAAGGTACGGGCCCACAGAGCAAGGGCTGCGGACACCCAGAGCCGGAGCAGCTGATCAGCCCAGCAACAAAGCCCGTCCGGCGCTTGAGGTCGGTCAACCGAAGGGCCACCACCATGCGGCTTCGCCGCAAGCCTGGCAGGGGCTCCGCCCCAGAACCCGTGCCGGCCGGGGCGGCCTCGTTCGGGCCATCGGGTGGTCGGGTGCAGGGGTGTGGGGGAGGGAGGTCCCGCGGGGTCTGGGGCGGAGTCCCAGGGCGGGGGTTACCTCTGGTCCGGCCGGGTCGGGTGCAGGGGTGCAGGGGTGTGTGTGCGGGACGGAAGTCCCGCGGGGTCTGGCGCGGAGTCCCAGGCGGGGGTTACCTCTGGTCCGGCCGAGTTGGGTGGTCGGGTGCAGGGGTGTGGGGGACGGAGGTCCCGCGGGGTCTGGGGCGGAGTCCCAGGGCGGGGGTTACCTCTGGTCCGGCCGAGTTGGGTGGTCGGGTGCAGGGGTGTGGGGGACGGAGGTCCCGCGGGGTCTGGCGCGGAGTCCCAGGCGGGGGTCACCTCTTGTCCGGCCGAGTCGGGTGGTGGGGGGCGAAGGTCGGGGGTCCGGGGGCGGAGCCCCCGGTCAGACGTCCACTCGGGTGGAGGCCGGCCGGGAAACCTCGGGCAAGTCCACCGGCCGCCTCGCCCCCCGCGCGGAGCGCCACGCATCGGCGGTAAGCAGCGTCAACGCCAGCCACACCAACGCGAACCCCGCCCACCGCTCGGCCGGCATCGCCTCATGGAAGTAGACGACGCCGAGCAGGAACTGGAACACGGGCGCAAGGTACTGCAGCAACCCCAGCGTGGACAGCGGCACGCGAATCGCGGCCGCCCCGAAACACACCAGCGGCAGCGCGGTGACGACCCCGGTCGCGGCGAGCAGCGACGCATGCCCCGCACCCTCGCTCGTGAAGGTGGAATTGCCCTGCGAGCCGAGCCAGAGCAGATATCCGAGCGCGGGCAGGAACTGGATCGCGGTCTCGGCGGCCAGCGACTCGATGCCACCGAGATTGACCTTCTTCTTCACCAGGCCGTAGGTGGCGAAGGAGAAGGCGAGGCACAGGGAGATCCACGGCGGCCGCCCGTACCCGATGGTGAGCACAACAACGGCGGCGAACCCGACGCCCACCGCCGCCCACTGCACGGGCCGCAGCCGTTCCTTCAGGAGCAGCACGCCCATGGCGATGGTGACGAGGGGATTGATGAAGTACCCGAGCGAGGCCTCGACGACGTGCCCGGAGTTCACGGCCCAGATGTAGACGCCCCAGTTGACGGTGATGACGGCCGCGGCGACCGCGACGAGCCCCAGCCTGCGCGGCTGCCGCAGCAGCTCACCGGCCCAGGACCAGCGACGGATGACGACGAGGGCGACGCCCACGAAGGCGAGCGACCACACCATCCGGTGGGCGAGGATCTCCACCGCCCCGGCGGGCTTGAGCAACGGCCAGAAGAGCGGGACGAGGCCCCACATCCCATAGGCCGCGAAGCCGTTCAGCAGACCTGTCCGCCGCTCGCCCTTCGACGTCCCGCCCACGGGGCCCTCCTTCGTACGTCCTGCTCGCCTGCACGAAGGTAGCGCCGAGCACCCTCGCCTGTCATGCCCGTATCGCTATACGGTCATGACAGGCGAGGGTCGGAGTGTCAGCCCTTGACCGCGGCGGCGATCGCCTCGGAGATCGGGCTCGTCGGACGGCCGATCAGACGGGACAGATCACCGCTGCCGACGACCAGCTCGCCCTTCTCGATGGAGGCGTCCACGCCCGCCAGGATCGCGGCGAGCGGACCCGGCAGCCCCGCGCCGGCCAGGATCTCGGTGTAGGCCTCGACGGAGACGGAGTTGTAGCCGATCTCCTTGCCGGTCTGCTTGCCGATCTCCGCCGCGTACTCGGCGAAGCTCCACGCCTCGTCGCCGCCCAGCTCGTACGTCTTGTTCTCGTGGCCCTCGCCGGTCAGCACGGCGACGGCGGCGGCCGCGTAGTCGGCGCGGGAGGCGGAGGAGACGCGGCCCTCGCCGGCGGCCGCGACGACGGCGTTGTACTCGAGCACCGGCGCGAGGTTCTCGGTGTAGTTCTCGTGGTACCAGCCGTTGCGCAGCAGCGTGTAGGGCACGCCGGAGGCGAGGAGCGCCTCCTCGGTGCCGCGGTGGTCGTCGGCGAGCGCGGCGGTCAGGGTGCCCGGGCCGCTGGTGTAGGCGAGCAGCGCCACACCGGCGGCCTTGGCGGCCTCGATGACGACCTTGTGCTGCTGCACACGGCCCTTGTCGAACTCGTTGCCGGAGATGAGCAGCACCTTGTCGCCGGCGTCGAAGAGGGTGTCGAAGGTCTCGGGGGCGTTGTAGTCGGCGACCGCGAGCTTCACGCCGCGGGCCGCGAAGTCGGCGGCCTTCGCCTCGTCGCGTACGACGGCGGTGATCTGCTCCGCCGGAACCTTCTCCAGCAGCTGCTCGACGACGTGACGGCCGAGGTGTCCGGTGGCTCCGGTGACAACGATGCTCATGATCTGGGATCTCCTTGTGGGGTGCCTTTCTGTCACTAACCCTAGGAGGTGCGCTAACTTCTGGAAAGTACCCACTTGGAAGTAAGGTACTGGCATGGCCGTAAGTACCCAGGTAGTGAGCAGCAAGTACGACACCGGCGAGGCGATGTGCCCGTACCGCCTGGTCCTGGAGCACCTGACGAGCCGCTGGGGGGTCCTCGTCCTCATCGAGCTCCTCGACCGCCCGTACCGCTTCAGTGAGCTGCGCCGCACCATCGGCCGGGTCAGCGAGAAGATGCTCACCCAGACCCTCCAGACCCTGGAGCGCGACGGCCTGGTCCACCGCGACGCCAAGCCGGTGATCCCGCCGCGCGTCGACTACTCGCTGACGGACCTGGGGCGTGAGGCGGCCCAGCAGGTGCGGGGTCTCGCGGCGTGGACGCAGGAGCGGATGGTGGACGTGCTGGAGGCGCGAGAGGCGTACGACGCGCGCAAGAACGGCTCTGAGCAGGGGTGACGCGTCGGGCCGGGTATGACTGAAGGAATGTGGGCAGCGTCGAGGGGGCACATATACGTCGGGGCGTTGGTCGACATGCGAGACACGTCCTTCCATGCGCCCCCTCTCCGCCTCCCGCGCCGACAGGTGTCGCCCGGCACGCTGGATGTGGAGAGCTACGCCCACCGTGCACCTCCCGCGATGCCACCCGGTGCACGGGTACCGGACCCAGGGGGATGCCTTGACATGGCCACACAGAAAAGGGTTGCGCGCAGTATCGGTTCTGCGGCAATCGCGGGACTCGGCCTGATGCGGGCGTTCTTCGCTCGCGGCGCTCGTCGTCGGCGCCAGGAGGAACTGTTGCTGGAACTGCTCCGACAGCTCACGCTGATCACCGAGGAGATCCACCGGGCGAACATGATCCAGCAGTACCGGCTGACCGTGGAGCAGGTGGACCGGACGATCGACGACCCTTCTCTGGCCGACGTGTTGAGTACATTGCCAGGGCTGTCCGAGGGCAGGCGCCGTCAGATGCTCTTCGCCAACAGGGAGTACGGCAACCTGCTGCTGGCTCATCGTGTCGGTGTCTGTGACTGGGACGAACTCCTTGGGCACCTGCGTGTTTTGTGCAGGAATGCGGTCTTTGCCGAGTACTGGGACCGGACGGCCGAGCACCGTCGTAGCCTCCCGTCGGACTCCATGGAGGCGCGAGTGGGTGCCGCCGTCGACATCATGCTGGAGGAACTGGCCGAAGATCCGGACGAATGGTGGATCGTGGGTCCGTCCGGCGAGAACCAGTCATCATGAGGAACTCGGTCGACGTGCTTCAGGGGATCCGCACCGGGCCGGCTCGGATGCCTCCGATCGAAGGTACTTCTTCACAGCAAAGGGTGTCGAAGGCCCAGCTTCGCAGAGAAGATCTTGATAACGTGACCGGACTCAGTTCGGTCACGGAAACCGGACTCTGTTCGGTCATAGAAGAGGCTCCGAGTGCCGCGCGAAATTCCTGCCCTTGACATCGTCCGCCGCCTCGGAGATCCACCCAGGCTGAGGGGCAGCCAAACCGGGGAAACCTGTCCGGACATCTTCGAGCTGAGTGACGGGACCTTTGCCGTCATCGGCACCGAAGCCACCGTTGCCCTGGACGCCTCCCTTCCGCCGGGCGCGGTCCGCGGCGATCACGAGCGCATCGTCGTCATCACCCGCGAGACGCTGATTCGTGCCAAGAGGGACATCCCGGACGTGTGACCCCCGGGCGCCCTGGTGCGGTGTGTGAGGGACGAATCTGCGTCACGTCCGACGTCGGGCGTCGTGAGGTGATGCAGGGGGCGGACGTCGCGGGCCGTGCATCCATCCATGCGCCCCCCGTCCGCCTCCCGCGCAGACTTGCGCCGTCGGGCAGCATGAAGGCCGAGGTTTTCGACTACTGCGCGGGGGTGCCGGAGTGGCTGAGCCTCACCAGGAAGACCGCTTCCGGGAACTCGTCCGAATGGGCGTCGCCATGGCTGAGGGCACAGCCCGTGTGGCTGAGGGCCTGGCTCGGGTGGCGGAGGAGATGCACCGGGCGAACCTGATCAGCCTGCAGAGCCTACTGGTGGAGCAGATGGACCGGTCGATCGACGATCCGTCACTGGCCGACACCCTGAGCACCTTGACCGACCTGTCCGAGGACCGACGCCGACAGATGATCACTGCCAATCGGCAGTACTCGCTCATACTGCTGGCTCACCGTGTCGGTGCGATCGACCGGAGCGAACTGCTCGGGGTCCTCAAGACGTTGCGCCGCAATCCCCTCTTCGTGGAGTACTGGGTACGGACGGCCGACGCCCGGCGGGAGCTGCCGCCGGAATCGCTGGAGGCTCGCATCGGCAGGGCTGTCGACGCCCTCATGGAGGAACGGCTCGACGACTTGGAGGAGTGGTGGGTCGTGGGGTGAGCAGCGGCGTGCTCTCCCGGCGGGAGACCGAGCGCCCGCCGACCGCGGCGGCGCAGGGCTGCCGGGCGGGGGAGCGAGCGGTGCTGCGGACCGGCGGCAGACCACGGGCCTGGGCGCCATGGACAGCGCCCAGGCCCTGAAGGGTCCTCGCCCGGCCCGGTCAGCCGACGACCGTCCAGGTGTCCCCACCCGCCAGCAACGCCGCCAGATCACCCTTCCCGTTCTGCTCGATCGCCGTGTCCAGCTGGTCGGCCATCTGCGTGTCGTACACCGGCCGCTCCACGGAACGGAACACACCGATCGGCGTGTGGTGGAGGGTGTCCGGATCGGCCAGGCGGGACAGGGCGAAAGCGGTGGTCGGTGAGGCGGAGTGGGCGTCGTGCACGACGATCTGCCCCTCGTTCTCCGGTGTCACCGTGACGACCTTCAGGTCACCCGTCACCGCATCCCGTACGACGCCCCGCGCACCGTCGGCGCCGAAGCGGATCGGCTGCCCGTGCTCCAGCCTGATCAGCGCCTCCGCCGCCGACTGCCGGTCCTTCAGCGCATCGAACGCACCGTCGTTGAAGATGTTGCAGTTCTGGTAGATCTCGATCAGCGCGGTGCCCGGATGGGCGGCCGCCTGCCGCAGGACCTCCGTCAGATGCTTGCGGTCGGAGTCGATCGTCCGCGCCACGAAGGACGCCTCCGCGCCGATGGCGAGGGACACCGGGTTGAAGGGCGCGTCCAGGGATCCCATCGGCGTCGACTTGGTGATCTTGCCGACCTCGGAGGTCGGCGAGTACTGGCCCTTCGTGAGGCCGTAGATCCGGTTGTTGAACAGCAGGATCTTCAGGTTGACGTTGCGACGCAGGACGTGGATCAGGTGGTTGCCGCCGATCGACAGCGCGTCGCCGTCACCCGTGACCACCCACACGCTCAGATCCCGCCGCGAGGTCGCGAGCCCCGTCGCGATCGCCGGCGCACGGCCGTGGATGGAGTGCATTCCGTACGTGTTCATGTAGTACGGGAAGCGCGACGAACAGCCGATTCCCGAGACGAAGACGATGTTCTCCCTGGCCAGGCCCAGCTCCGGCATGAAGCCCTGGACCGCGGCCAGAATCGCGTAGTCACCGCAGCCGGGGCACCAGCGCACTTCCTGATCGGACTTGAAGTCCTTCATGGACTGCCTGGCCTCGGCCTTGGGGACGAGCGAGAGCGCCTCGATCGTGCCCGTGCCTTCCGTGGACGTCTCAGCCATCGATGGCCTCCTTGAGCGCCTTGGCGAGCTGTTCGGCCTTGAACGGCATGCCGTTGACCTGGTTGTACGAGTGGGCGTCGACCAGGTACTTCGCCCGGATCAGCGTGGCGAGCTGGCCGAGGTTCATCTCGGGGATCACCACCTTTTCGTAACGCTGAAGAACCGTGCCGAGATTCCGCGGGAACGGGTTGAGGTGGCGCAGGTGCGCCTGCGCGATCGACTCCCCGGCCGTGCGCAGCCGCCGTACCGCCGCGGTGATCGGCCCGTACGTCGACCCCCAGCCCAGGACGAGGGTGCGCGCCTCGTGCGGGTCGTCCACCTCGACGTCGGGGACCTCGATCCCGTCGATCTTCGCCTGTCGCGTACGCACCATGAAGTCGTGGTTGGCGGGGGCGTACGAGATGTTGCCCGTGCCGTCCTCCTTCTCGATGCCGCCGATGCGGTGCTCGAGGCCGGGCGTGCCCGGGACCGCCCAGGGGCGGGCGAGGGTCTGCGGGTCGCGCTTGTACGGCCAGAAGACCTCGGTGCCGTCGTCCAGGGTGTGGTTCGGACCCTGCGCGAACTGCACGGTCAGGTCGGGCAGCGTGTCCAGGTCCGGGATGCGCCACGGCTCGGAGCCGTTGGCCAGGTAGCCGTCGGACAGCAGCATCACCGGCGTGCGGTAGGTGAGCGCGATGCGGGCCGCCTCGAGGGCCGCGTCGAAGCAGTCGGCGGGGGTGCGCGGGGCGATCACCGGGACCGGGGCCTCGCCGTTGCGGCCGTACATGGCCTGCAGCAGGTCCGCCTGCTCGGTCTTGGTCGGCAGACCCGTGGACGGACCGCCGCGCTGGATGTCGATCACCAGCAGGGGCAGCTCCAGCGAGACGGCCAGCCCGATGGTCTCGCTCTTCAGCGCCACACCGGGGCCGGAGGTCGTCGTCACGGCCAGCGACCCGCCGAAGGCCGCCCCCAGCGCCGCGCCGATGCCCGCGATCTCGTCCTCGGCCTGGAAGGTCCGTACGCCGAAGTTCTTGTGCTTGCTCAGCTCGTGCAGGATGTCCGAGGCCGGCGTGATCGGGTACGACCCCAGGAACAGCGGTAGATCGGCCTGGCGCGAGGCCGTGACCAGGCCGTACGCCAGCGCCAGGTTCCCGGAGATGTTCCGGTACGTGCCCACCGGGAAGGCCTTCGCCGCCGGGGCCACCTCGTAGCTGACCGCGAAGTCCTCGGTGGTCTCGCCGAAGTTCCAGCCCGCGCGGAAGGCGGCGATGTTGGCGGCCGCGATGTCGGGCTTCTTGGCGAACTTCGACTTGAGGAACGTCTCGGTGCCCTCGGTCGGCCGGTGGTACATCCAGGACAGCAGGCCCAGCGCGAACATGTTCTTGCTGCGCTCGGCCTCTTTCCGGGTGAGGTCGAACTCCTTCAGCGCCTCCACCGTCAGGCTCGTCAGCGGCACCGGGTGCAGGCTGTAGCCGTCGAGCGAGCCGTCCTCCAGGGGCGAGGTGTCGTACCCCACCTTCTGCATCGCCCGCTTGGTGAACTCGTCCGTGTTGACGATGATCTCCGCGCCGCGCGGCAGGTCGCCGATGTTCGCCTTCAGGGCGGCCGGGTTCATCGCCACCAGCACGTTCGGCGCGTCGCCGGGCGTGAGGATGTCGTGGTCGGCGAAGTGCAGCTGGAAGGACGAGACGCCAGGGAGCGTGCCGGCGGGGGCGCGGATCTCGGCGGGGAAGTTCGGCAGGGTGGACAGGTCGTTCCCGAAGGACGCGGTCTCGGATGTGAAGCGGTCACCGGTGAGCTGCATGCCGTCACCCGAGTCCCCCGCGAACCTGATGATCACCCGGTCGAGGCGGCGGACGTCCTTCGCCCCGGCCGCTTTGCGCTGCTCTCCTACGACGGCTCCGTCGGCCTGCTCCGCTGGGCTGCTGACCTGACTGGTCACTGAACTGGACCTCCCTCGAGGCGGCTGTTCGGGAGCGGCCTTCCCGCAGGCCCTCCCAGGACCAACCCTACGTCCGTGAAGGTCGCCTTCCCCGGGTCATCCGCATGATGGTCCCCCCTTCGAGACGACTCGACGCTCTGTCGCGTCGCGGCGGCGACACCGCGACGTGTCGTGATCGCGACACCCTGACTTGTCATGATTTCCCGCCCCCCGGCGTTGCTGGTGAAGACGCACCCCGCTCATGGTTCGGTTCTCGCTCGTGGACACATGTCCACTGACACGGTGTCAGGTAGTCACGAATTCAGGTAGGTCAGGACCGCCAGAACGCGCCGGTGATCCCCGTCACTCGGGGACAGCCCCAGCTTCAGGAAGATGTTGCTGACGTGCTTCTCCACGGCCCCGTCGCTCACGACCAGCTGCTTGGCGATGGCGGAGTTGGTCCGCCCCTCGGCCATCAGCCCCAGGACCTCCCGCTCCCTGGGCGTCAGCCCCGCCAGCACATCCTGCTTCCTGCTCCGCCCGAGCAGCTGCGCGACGACCTCGGGATCGAGGGCCGTACCGCCCTGCGCGACCCGCACCACCGCGTCCACGAACTCCCGGACCTCGGCCACCCGGTCCTTCAGCAGATATCCGACCCCGTGACTGGAACCGGCCAGCAGTTCGGTGGCATACCGCTCCTCCACGTACTGCGACAGCACGAGCACCCCGAGTCCCGGATGCGCCTTGCGCAGATGTACGGCGGCCCGCACCCCCTCGTCGGTGTGCGTCGGCGGCATCCGCACGTCCGCCACCACGACGTCGGGCAGCGTGCCCTCCCCGTCCAGCTCGGTGATCGTCTTCACCAGCGCGTCCGCGTCCCCGACACCGGCGACGACCTCATGACCGCGGTCCGTCAGCAGCCGGGTCAGGCCCTCCCTGAGCAGCACTGAATCCTCGGCGATGACCACCCGCACCCTGTCCTCCACGATCCTCGGCCCCCCACAGCCCGACTCCGTCCCGCCCCCCGGCACAAGTCCAGCATTCCAGCATCGGCAGCCGCTTGTGTCGGGCAACGGGAAAAGGGCGTGTTCCCTCAGGAAACCGAGTCGGGTGGTGGATGGGCACAGGCCCATGAGTCCAGGGGGCGCAGCCCCCTGGCGGCGGGGCGAAAACCTCCCCTCGGCACCCCCCGCTCACCCCCGCCAGGGCAGCTCCGCAGTCACCCGCGTAGGCCCCCCGACCGGCGATTCCACCACCAGAATCCCGTCCACCGCATCCAACCGCCCCGCAAGCCCGGCCAGCCCCGACCCACGGCCCGCATCCGCCCCACCCACCCCGTCATCCACCACCTGCAACATCAACCGGTTCTCCACCCGCCACACATCCACCGCCGCCCACGTGGCCCGCGCATGCTTGCTGATGTTCTGCAGCAGCTCCGACACCGTGAAATACGCGATCCCCTCGATCGCCGGAGCCGGCCGCGAAGGCAGATCCACGTCCACCTGCACCGGCACCGCACACCGCGACGCCACCGCCGACAGCGCCGCGTCCAGCCCCCGGTCCGTCAGCACCGCCGGATGAATCCCCCGCGCCAGATCCCGCAGCTCCTGCAGCGCCGTCTTCACCTCGCCGTGCGCCTCGTCCACCATCCGCGCCGCCGCCCGCGGGTCCTCCGCGAGCTTCTCCTTCGCCAGCCCCAGATCCATCGCCAGCGACACCAGCCGCGCCTGCGCCCCGTCGTGCAGATCCCGCTCGATGCGCCGCAGATCGGCCGCCGCCGTGTCGACCACGACCCCCCGGTCCGACTCCAGCTCCACCACCCGCGACGCCAGCCGCGACGGCCCGAGCAGCCCGTGCACCATCACCCGGTCCACCATCGTCAGCGCCCGCACGATCCACGGCGTGGCGAGCGTGAACAGCAGCCCCACCAGCGCCGTCACGCCGATCTCGAAGGGGTTGTCGAGGTAGATCCGGTGGGTCTCGTCGCCGTACAGCTGGAGCCCGTCCTGTCCGCCGTACAGGGGGAAGAGCCAGAACCACAGCGGATACGTCAGCAGCGTCCACCCGTACGCCCAGAACGCCACCGCGACCCCGAAGGAAAACACCGCCCACGGCAACTGCACCACCGCGTACAGCAGGTTCCGCCACGACGTGCCGCTCTTGAGGACGGCGCCCATCCACGCCGTCACACCGTTCTTCCGCACCCGCAGCGGCTCGGGGTCGGCCACCTCCAGACCGAGCAGCCCGCGCGCCCGCATCCGCTCCAGCGCCCCGAAGCCCCGGCACCCCGCCAGCGCCGCCGCCAGCACGGGAATACCGAGGAACGTCACCAGCAGTCCCGCCCCCAGAGACACCATCGTGACGGCGTACGTGAACAGCACGATGCCGATCGGCAGGCTCAGCACGACGTACGCGAGTTCACGCCAGTGGCGTGCCTCGACGGGAGCGCGCAGCGCGGCGGGCAGCCGGCGCCGCCGAGCCTCCTCGAAGCCGGGCCGACCGTCATGCCCGAACCCGTACCCGTGCCGGTACCCGTACCCGTGTCCGTCGTCGAACTGCGTGGCCATCGGCTCGTCCGTTCTGCTCATGGTGCGGCTCGGCTGTCGTACGCCCACTCTGCTCAGCCGCAGCCAGGCGGGCCATGGAGTCCGTCGGCGTCTTGGGCGGGGGGTTTTCCCTACCCCCTGCGGGCATCCTCCGCCCGGTCCCGCCACGGCAGTTCCGCCGTCACGGTCGTGGGACCACCCGGCGGCGAGTCGACGACGAACAGGCCGTCGACGGCGTCGAGGCGCTCGGCCAGACCCCGCATGCCCGTACCCCCGTCGAGGCGCGCGCCGCCGCGCCCGTCGTCCCACACCTGGATGAGCAGCCGGTCCTCCGCCCGCCAGACGTCCACGGCCGCGGACCTCGCCCCGCTGTGCTTGCTGATGTTCTGCAGCAGTTCGGAGACGGTGAAGTAGGCGATGCCCTCGATCGCCGCGGCCGGTCTGGACGCCAGGTCGGCCGTCACCTTCACGGGTACCGTGCAGCGGGAGGCGACCGCCGACAGGGCGGCGTCCAGGCCGCGGTCGGTGAGGACGGCCGGGTGGATCCCACGGGCCAGATCCCGCAGCTCCTGCAGCGCCAGCTTCACCTCGCCGTGCGCCTCCTCGACCATCGCCGCCACGTGTTCGTCGGCCTGGCCCTCCAGCAGCTTCTCCTTGGCCAGGCCGAGCCCCATGGCCAGGTTGACCAGGCGGGCCTGCGCCCCGTCGTGCAGATCGCGTTCGATGCGCCGCAGGTCGGCGGCGGCCGTGTCGACCACGACCCCCCGGTCGGACTCCAGTTCGGCGATGCGCCGCTCCAGCTCGTCGGAGGGCGAGAGCAGCCCGCGCACCATCGCCCGGTCCGCGTTGGTGAGACCGCGCGCCAGGAACGGCAGCACCGGCCACAGCACGAACAGCGAGGTCAGAGTGACCGTGAAGGTGAGAATCCCCCAGGGCAGCCGCATGAAGTCGTACAGGACCGTGCGCCAGCCCACCGAGTCCTTCAGCACCAGCCACAGCCGCTGCAACGGGCCTCCGCTCCGGCGCAGCGGCAGCGGGCTCGGCTCGTCGATCCGCAGCCCGAGCAGCGCCCTCGCCCGCGCCCGCTCGAACCTGCCCATCAGCCGCGCGCCCATCAGCCCGAGCGCCAGCAGCGGCAGCCCGACCACCGTGAGCGTCAGCGTGGCGCCGGTGAACAGCACCGTCATCACGTACACGAAACCGATCAGCGACATGGGCAGGTTCGCCAGGAGATGCGTGATCTCCTTCCACGTCTGCGGGTCGTAGGCGAATCCGGCCGGGGGCAGACGGTCGTCGTCACCGGAACGGGCCGGGCCCGTCGAGGGGTTGGGTGCGGTCATATGGGCTAGCGTGCCGCGCCGCGCCCCTCGGCGCCATGAGGTCGGCCGCCCCTGCCGACGGGGGAAAACCCCACCCCCGTGGCTCAAGGCGTGAAGCGCTGCTTACCGTGTCTTTATCAGGGCCTAGACTCCCGTGCGTACAGATCGTCGAACAACGGCGTTCACCAGGAGTGCAGGTCACGAGCTCAGGGAGCGAGGGACGGACGTGCGGGAACCGACCGTCGTCGCGGCGGACTACTTCCAGTCCTATTCGGTCGTCGGACTGCTCGCCGTCGTGGGCGTGCTGTTCGTGGCGGTCGCGTTCGGGGCGGGCCGCCTGCTGCGCCCGGTGGTCCCCACCCCCGAGAAACTCCTGACGTACGAGTGCGGCGTCGACCCCGTCGGCGAGGGCTGGGCCCACACCCAGGTCCGCTACTACGTCTACGCCTTCCTGTACGTCATCTTCGCGGTCGACTCGATCTTCCTGTTCCCCTGGGCGACGGTCTTCGCCGCCCCCGGCTACGGCGCCACCACCCTCGTCGAGATGTTCATCTTCCTCGGCTTCCTGGCCGTGGGCCTGCTGTACGCATACAAGAAGGGCGTTCTGGCATGGACGTGACGCCGGGCACCAACGGGCAGCCGGCGCAGGCGGGTCGGCCGGTGGAGCCTGTTGTGGCGGTTGTGGCGGTTGTGGCGGTTGAGGCGGTTGAGCCGGTTCTGCTGCCGGAGCCGAAGCGGCTGGGTGCCCTCGCCCGCCTCGCCCCCGAGCCGATGAAGGTCATCCTGAACTGGGGCCGCCGCTACTCCCTCTGGGTCTTCAACTTCGGCCTGGCCTGCTGCGCGATCGAGTTCATCGCCGCGTCGATGGCCCGCCACGACTTCATCCGCCTCGGCGTCATCCCCTTCGCTCCGGGCCCGCGCCAGGCCGATCTCATGGTCGTGTCGGGCACGGTGACGGACAAGATGGCGCCCGCCGTGAAGCGCCTGTACGAGCAGATGCCCGAGCCGAAGTACGTCATCTCCTTCGGGGCGTGCTCGAACTGCGGCGGCCCGTACTGGGACTCTTACTCCGTCACGAAGGGCGTCGACCAGATCATCCCCGTCGACGTGTACGTCCCCGGCTGCCCGCCCCGCCCCGAGGCCCTTCTCCAGGGCATCCTGAAGCTCCAGGAGAAGATCGCGCGGGAGTCGCTGGGGGAGCGGTACGGCGCTTCCCGGCCGTCGGCCGCCGCCCTGCAGAGCGGGCTCGTGAAGCCGCCCGCTGCCCCGGTCACCCAGGGGGACGGGCGATGACCACAGTGGGCTGGCTCCCGGCACCCGTCGAGGACCTCTTCGGCACGGACGCCACGGCGGAGGAGTCGTACGAGGTCCTGACCGTCGACGTACCGCCGGCATCCTGGACCGTGGCGCTCCGCACCGCCCGCGACGACCTCGGGTGCACCTACTTCGACTGGCTGAGCGCCGTCGACGAACCCGGCACGGGCTTCCGCGTCTCGGCCCACGTGGTCGCCCTGGCGCCCGTACGACGGCTGCTGCTCCGCACGACGGTCCCGCACGAGTCGCCCGCCCTCGCGTCCGCCGTCGACGTCTACGCGGGCGCGGCCTGGCACGAACGCGAGACCCACGAAATGTTCGGCGTCGTCTTCGAAGGCCACCCGGCCCTGGACCACCTGCTCCTGCCGGAGGCCTTCGAGGGGCACCCCCTGCGGAAGGACTTCGTCCTGGCGGCACGGGTCGCCAAGGCCTGGCCCGGGGCGAAGGAGCCCGGAGAGTCGGACCACGGCGGCCCCAAGCGCCGCCAGATGCTTCCCCCCGGCGTCCCCGACCCGAACGAGTGGGGCCCCCTGAAGGGCCAGCTTCCCCCTGCCCCGGCCCGCCCGGCCCGGGGCGCGGGCCGCGCGGCGGGCGAACGCCCGGCGCGGGCTGCGGGGGAACGTCCCGCTCGGCGTACCCGTACGGCGGCGGAGGGCTCGGCGAGCCAGGCGGCGGTGGGTGCGGAGGGCGCGGAGGGCGCGGACGCTCCGACGGGTTCCGAGACGCCGGCGACTCCCCAGGCTCCGACGGGACAGCGGAGGGCGCGAAGCGCAGCCGAGGGCTCGGCGAGTCAGCGGACGGTCGCCACCGAGGGCCCGGCGAGTCAGCAGCCGAGCGCCACCGAGGGCCCGGCGACTCAGCAGGCGGGCGCCCCTGGCACCTCGCCGACTCCGGCTCGCCCCACCACGCCGCCCCGCAGCTCCGACGCCCCGTGGCACCACGCCCGCCCGGCCTTCGACGAGCCCGGACAGAAGGACGCGGAGCCAGAGCGGCCGGAACCGGAGCGCCCGGAGCCAGAGCGGCCGGAGCCGGAGCGGCCGGAGCCGGAGCGGCCGGAGCCGGAGCGGCCGGAGCCGGAGCGGCCGGAACCGGACGCCGACGCCGAAGCCGTACCGCCCGCGGACCGGGCCCCCGAAGCACCGCAGCCCGACGACGACCCCGCCCCTGACAAGCCCACCCCCGAAAACCCCACAGGAGGCCCGCGGTGAACGACGCGCTCGACGTCGCCCTGCGACTCCTGGTCGTCTTCGGCGTCTTCCTCACCTTCCCTCTGATCATCGGCCAGACCGAACACAAGGTGATGGCCCATATGCAGGGCCGACTCGGCCCGATGTACGCCGGTGGCTTCCACGGCTGGGCCCAGCTCATCGCCGACGGAGTGAAGTTCGCGCAGAAGGAGGACGTGGTCCCGGCAGGCGCCGACCGCCGTATCTTCCAGCTCGCCCCCGCCGTGGCCCTTCTCCCGTACCTCCTGGTCCTCCTCGCCATCCCCATCGGCCCGAGCGAGGGCGCCGTCGGCCAGGTCCTGGACGCGGGCGTCTTCTTCGTCCTCGCCGTGATGGGCGTGGGTGTTCTGGGCGCCCTCATGGCCGGCTGGGCCTCTGCCAACAAGTTCTCCCTCCTCGGCGGCCTGCGCACCGCCGCCCAGCTCCTCGCCTACGAACTCCCGATGCTCCTCGCCGCCGCCTCCGTGGCGATGGCGGCCGGCACGGTCTCCCTCCCCGGCATCGTCAACGCCTTCGAGTGGTGGTGGCTGCCCTGGCAGATCACCGGCGCACTCGTCTTCTTCGTCGCCGGTCTCGCGGAGCTGCAGCGCCCCCCCTTCGACATGCCCGTCGCCGACTCGGAGATCATCTTCGGCGCGTACACCGAGTACACCGGCCTGCGCTTCGCCCTCTTCCTCCTCGCCGAGTACGCCGGAATCGTCGTCCTGTGCGCCCTGACCACCGTCCTCTTCCTGGGCGGCTGGCACGGCCCCTGGGGCGCGGAGGGCCTCGGGTGGGTCTGGACCCTCCTGAAGACGGCGGTGCTGGCCTTCCTCGTGATCTGGCTGCGCGTCACCTATCCCCGCCTGCGCGAGGACCAGCTCCAGAAACTCTCCTGGACTCTCCTCGTCCCCCTCTCCCTCGCCCAGATCGCCCTCACCGGCGTCGTGAAGGTGGTGATCCAGTAACCATGGCCGAGCCTCTCCCGCCCACCCGGCCCCGCATCCCCGGCAGCGGCCTGGCCAAGGGCCTGGCCGTCACCCTCCGCACGATGACCAGGAAGTCCGTCACCGATCAGTACCCGGACGCCCAGCCCGACCTCCCGCCCCGCACCCGCGGTGTGATCGGCCTGTTCGAGGAGAACTGCACGGTCTGCATGCTGTGCGCCCGCGAGTGCCCGGACTGGTGCATCTACATCGACTCCCACAAGGAGACGATCCCGGCGGCGACCCCCGGCGGCCGCGAACGCAGCCGCAACGTCCTCGACCGCTTCGCCATCGACTTCTCCCTGTGCATGTACTGCGGTATCTGCATCGAGGTCTGTCCTTTCGACGCCCTGTTCTGGTCCCCGGAGTTCGAGTACGCCGAGACCGACATCCGCGACCTCACCCACGAACGCGACAAGCTCCGCGAGTGGATGTGGACGGTCCCGGCTCCGCCGGCCCTCGACCCGGCCGCCGAGGAACCGAAGGAGATCGCCGCAGCCCGCAAGACCGCCGAGAAGCTGGCAGCGGCCCAAACGGAGCAGACCGGGCCGACCGAACCGACCGGACCGACCGGGCCGACCGCCCCCTCCGACCCCGCAGGCCCTCAGGGAGGCGATTCGTGACCCTCGCTCAGGCACAGCACGGCTTCCTCTCCCCGACCGGCGTCGAAATCGCCTTCCTCCTCGTCGGTCTGGTCACGTTCGGCGCCGCACTCGTCACCGTCACCACCCGGCAGCTGGTCCACGCCGCCCTGTGGCTGGTGGTGACCCTCGGCGGCCTCGCCGTCGAATACCTCCTGCTCACCGCCGAGTTCATCGCCTGGGTGCAGGTCCTCATCTACGTCGGTTCCGTCGTCGTCCTCCTCCTGTTCGGGCTGATGCTCACCAAGGCCCCGATCGGCCGCTCCCCGGACGCCGACTCCGGCAACCGCTGGGCCGCCCTCACCGTGGCGATCGCCGCGGCCGCCGCCCTGGTCTGGGTCGTCGTCGACGCCTTCCGCACGACCTGGATCGACCTGGACGGCCCGGCCGCCGGTTCGACGAAGGTCACCGGCGCCAGCCTCTTCCAGAACTGGGTCCTCCCCTTCGAGGCCCTCTCCGTCCTCCTCCTCGCCGCCCTGGTCGGCGCGATCGTCCTGTCCCGCAAGGCCAAGGCGGACGACGCGCCGGCCCCGACCCTCCCCGGCACCCGGACGAACCAGGCCGACAAGGAAGGCGCCCGCTGATGCATCTCGCCTATCCCGCGGTCCTCTCCGCCCTCCTCTTCTGCACCGGCCTGTACGGCGTCCTCGCCCGCCGCAACGCGATCCTGGTCCTCATGTCGGTCGAGCTGATGCTCAACGCCGTCAACCTCAACCTGGTCGCCTTCGACGTCTGGCTCAGCAGGACCGCCGAGGAGACCCTGCACTCGGGCCAGGCCCTGACGCTGTTCACCATCGCCATCGCCGCCGCCGAGATCGGCATCGGCCTGGCGATCGTCCTCGCCGTCTACCGCAACCGCGGCACCTCGGACATCGACAGGCTCCGCGACTCCGCCGAGAGCCACGAGCCCGACGGCCAGGACAGCGAAGCCCTCACGGCCGAGCAGGCCGACCGGACCGGGAAGGCTGAGGCCACCGCGTGACCACGACCACCCTCGCCGCCCTCGTCCCCCTCCTTCCGTTCCTGGGGGCGGCCGCCGGCCTCCTCCTGGGCCGCACGGCCCCCGGCTTCGTCCGCCCGATCGCGGTCCTGCCGACCCTCACCGCCCTCGTGCTGGCCGTGGTGGTTGCCGTCCGCCAGGGCGGAGACGCGGCCGTCGACGCCGCCACCGAGCTCACACCCACCGGCTCGATCCCCGTCGAACTCGCCCTGAACATCGACGGCTTCGCCGCCCTCGTCGCCGTCCTGGTCGGCTTCGTCGCCACCTGCGTGCAGATCTACTCGACGGGCTACCTGCGCGACGACCCGCGCTATCCCTCGTACGCCGCCCTCGTCTCCCTGTTCACCTCCGCGATGCTCCTCGTCGTCTACTCCGGCGACCTGATCGTGCTGCTGGTCGGCTGGGAAGTCATGGGCATCTGCTCCTACTTCCTGGTCGGCCACTACTGGGAGACCCCGGAGGCCCGCGCCGCCTCCCTCAAGGCCTTCCTGGTCACCAAGCTCGGCGACGTCCCCTTCCTCATCGGTCTGTTCGCCCTCGCCACCGACGCCGGCTCCTTCCGCATCACGAAGGTCCTCGCCGCCGTCGCTCACGGCGGACTCGACCACCCGACGCTCATCGCCCTCCTGCTCCTGGCGGGCGTGGCCGGCAAGTCGGCGCAGTTCCCGCTGCACACCTGGCTCCCCGACGCGATGGCGGGCCCGACACCCGTCTCCGCGCTGATCCACGCCGCGACGATGGTCGCCGCCGGCGTCTACTTCATCGCCCGTCTCCTTCCCGTCTTCGAGGCCTCCCGGGCCGCGATGGTCGTCCTCGCCGTCATGGCCGCCGTCACGATGACCGGCTCGGGCCTCGCCGCCCTCGCCCAGGACGACATCAAGCGCGTTCTCGCCTACTCGACGATCGGCCAGCTCGGCTACATGACCGGCGCCCTCGCCGTCGGCGACCGCGGAGCCGCCGTCTTCCACCTCCTCTCGCACGGCGCCTTCAAGGCACTGCTGTTCCTCGCAGCCGGCGTGATCATCCACGCCGCCGGCACCAACTCCCTGGCCGCCATGTCCCGCATGCGCGGCCTGAGCGGCCGTGTCCCCGACGCCTACTGGACGATGACCGTGGCGCTCCTCGCGCTCGCCGCGATCCCTCCCTTCAGCGGCTTCTTCTCCAAGGAGTCCGTCCTCGGCGCCGCCGAGCACATCACCACCGGCCACACCGAGCACGCCCCCGCCGCGGCGGGCTGGATCGTCCTCGTCGCGGGCCTTCTCACCGCCGTCCTCACCGCCGCGTACGCGGCGCGCCTGTGGCTGCTCGCCTTCCGCGGGCGGGGCGCCGAGGCCCCCGACCACGGCCGCCAGCCCCTCACCATGACCGTCGTGCTGTGGGTGCTCGCCGTGCCGTCCCTCGCCCTCGGCGGGCTCACCTACCGCACGCTCCCCGACTGGTTCGACGGCCGCGACCTGGCCCCGACCCTGGCCACGTCCGTCCTGGGCACGGGCCTCGCCCTGGTAGGCGGACTCCTCACGTACGGCGTCTGGCAGCGCACGTCGGCCGCGGCCGCCCGGGTACCCCTGGGCGCCGTCGCCGCCCACCCCGAGGGCGACGCAGGACTCGTCGAGGCAGAGGCCATCGCCAGCCACGAGCCCGTGTACGGCGGCGTGGCGTACGCACCCGACCCGGCCGACCCGGGGCGGGCCCTACTGGGCCCACTGCACCGGCACGCGGCCGTCGGCTTCCACCTCGACGCCGTGTACTCGGCACTGTTCGTCCGCCCGGTCCGGGCCGGAGCGAGCCTCGTCCGGTTCCTCGACCGCGAGGTCGTCGACACCTATGTCCGTGGGGCGGGCGCCCTACCCCGCTGGCTCGGCATCGCCGTACGGCGCGCCCAGACCGGCAATGTGCAGACCTATGTGAGCGCGCTGCTCGCCGGCACCGTCGTCCTGGTGGTCGCCGCCGTCCTCGTCGCCACGGGAGCGTGAGCAGGCGTGATCGATATCAACGAGTCCGTGATGCAGTTCCTTCTGGCATTCGTCGTCGTCGGCCCGCTCCTCGGCGCCGCCGCCGCTCTCCTGCCGGCCCCGCCCGGGCTGAAGGGGAAGTCGCCCGAGCAGGCCGTGCTGCGGCACGGCGTCACCGTGACCGGGGCGGTCCTCATCGCCGCGATCGTCCTCGCGCTCGGGTTCGACCACGACCATCCGTCGAAGATGCAGGCCAGCACCGACATCAGCTGGATCCCCGCACTCGACGTGCGCATCCACCTCGGCATCGACGGCATCTCCCTCCCCCTTATGGTCCTGACCGCGCTGCTGACCTTCCTCTGCGCGCTCTACTCCTACTTCAAGATGCCGGCAGGCCCGAGCCCGAAGGCCTTCGTGGCCCTGCTGCTCGTCCTCGAGTCCGGCACCCTCGCCACCTTCGCCGTCCTCGACCTGCTGCTCTTCTTCCTCGCCTTCGAGACGGTCCTCATCCCCATGTACTTCCTCATCGCCCGCTGGGGCGGTGAGCAACGGACCCAGGCCGCCTGGAAGTTCATCCTCTTCACACTGCTCGGCTCCGTCGTCATGCTGCTCGGCCTGCTCCTGATCGGAATCAAGGCGGGCACATTCGACATGGTGGCACTCGCCACTGACAACGGCCATTCGCTGACCACATCCGTGCAGGTCATCGCCGTTTTGGCGATCGGAGTCGGGCTCGCGGTCAAGACGCCGATGTGGCCGCTGCACAGCTGGCTGCCCGACGCCCACACCGCCGCGCCGACCGTCGGCTCGGTCCTGCTGGCCGGCGTGCTGCTGAAGATGGGTACGTACGGGTTCGTCCGGATCCTCCTCCCGATCGCGCCCGACGGCTTCCACACCTTCGCGCCCTACCTCGCCGCCTTCGCCGTCGTCGGAATCATCTACGGATCCCTGGCCTGCCTGGCCCTCGCCAAGCAGGGCGCGAAGGGCGACCTCAAACGGCTCATCGCCTACTCCTCCGTCGGCCACATGGGCTTCGTCCTGCTCGGCATCGCGAGCACCACCCCCACCGGCGTGAACGGCGCCCTGTTCGCCAACGTCGCCCACGGCCTCATCACCGGCCTCCTCTTCTTCCTGGTCGGCGCGCTGAAGGACCGTACGGGCAGCACCGACCTCGACACCCTCGCCGAGGAGACGGGAGCGGCACTGTACGCCAAGACCCCGCGCCTCGGCGGCCTGCTCGCCTTCGCCGCGGTTGCCTCGCTCGGCCTGCCCGGCCTCGCCGGGTTCTGGGGCGAGATGCTGGCACTGTTCGGTGCGTTCAACCCCGCCGCCGACCTCAGCCGCCCCGCCTTCCTCACCTTCACGGCGATCGCCGCGTTCGGCACTCTGCTGACGGCCGCGTACCTCCTCGTCGTCGTCCGCCGCGTCTGCATGGGCGCCGCACCTCAGGAAGCCCCCAAGCTCGCCGACGTCCACACCTACGAGTTCGCGGCCTGGACCCCGCTCGTCGCCCTCACCGTCGTCGCCGGCCTGTGGCCCAAGGCCCTCCTCGGCCTGACCGACCCGGCCGTGCAGCAACTCCTCGCAGGAGGCACCCGATGAGCTCCCTCGTCCAGTCCGTCGACTGGCTCGCGATCGCGCCGCCCACCCTCGCCGCGGTGGTCGGACTCGTCGTGCTCGTCGCCGACCTGTTCGTGACCGACGCGAAGAAGCCCGCCCTCGGCTGGGTCTCCGTCGCGGGCCTCGCCGCCTCCGCGGCCCTGCTGCTGCCACTCCTCGACGGCGACCGCTCCACCTTCTGCCTGACCGGCCACGCCGACGTCTGCAGCTACACCGCCGACCGCTTCACCCTCGTCATCCAATTCCTGGTCTTCGGCGGCGCCCTCCTCGCCGCGCTCCTGTCGGTCACCGTCCTCAAGGACGCGCGCAAGGAACTCCCCGAAGGGGAGTACTGGTTCCTGCTGCTCTCCTCCGCCGCCGGAGCCGCCCTCCTGCCCGCCTCCCGCGACCTAGCGACCCTCGTCGTCGCCCTGGAGGTCGCCTCCCTGCCCGCCTTCGCCCTCGTCGGCCTGCGACATGGCGACAGGAAGTCCTCCGAAGCGGCCCTGAAGTTCTTCCTGTCGTCGGTCACCGCGACCGCCGTCAGCCTGATGGGCATCAGCTTCGTGTACGCCACGACGGGAACCCTCTACCTCACCCAGGTCGCCGACCGCATCCAGGACGTCGACGGGCAGCTGCAAACCCTCGCGCAGACCGGTGTCGTCCTCACACTCGTCGGCTTCGCCTTCAAGACGGCCGCCGTCCCCTTCCACTTCTGGGTGCCCGACACCTACGTGGGAGCGCCCCTGCCGATCGCCGCCTACCTGTCGGTCGTCGGAAAGGCGGTCGGCTTCACCGGCCTCATCCTCGTCACCGTCGTGGCCTTCCCGTCCTACGCCGACGCCTGGGGCCCGGCACTCGCCGCACTCGCCGCCCTCACCATGACCGTCGGCAACGTCGGCGCCCTGCGCCAGCAAGCCACGCGCGCGTACAGCGCGGTACGACTGCTCGCCTGGTCCTCCGTCGGCCAGGCCGGCTACCTCCTCGTACCGATCGCCGCGGCCGCCTACTCCGACGACGCCGAGCACTCGATCGGCTCCACGCTCGCCTACGCCCTCATGTACGCGGCCGTGAACCTCGGCGCCTTCGCGGTGGCCGCACTCGTGGGCCGTACGAGGTCCCTGAACCGCATCACCGACTACCGCGGCCTCTACGCCAAGAACCCCGTCGCCGCCCTCCTGCTGGCCTTCTTCCTGCTCTGCCTGGCCGGACTGCCGCCGGGCATCATCGGCCTCTTCGCCAAGGTCACCGTGTTCTCCGCAGCCGTCGACGCCGGCCTCGGCTGGCTGGCCGTGGTCATGGCCGTCAACGTGGTGATCGCGCTCTTCTACTACCTCCAGTGGACGGCACTGCTGTTCCGCGCCCCCGAAGGCGAGCCCGAACAGCACCGGCTCCCCGCACCCCTCACGGCGGCCATCGCCCTCACCGGCATCCTCGGCATCGCCCTCTCCGGGGCACCCCAGCTGGTCCTGCGCTTCACCGACACAGGACTCTTCTGACACCGCGGTCCGCCACCCGCCCCCGGCCATCACCCGGTCGGCGCAAGCGGGGCCCGTACGCACAAGGGAACTAGTGCCCCTCGCCTGGCGTTGACCAGTACGGGAGGGTCCACTGGACGTGACACCACGGCACCAGTGGCACCAGAGATCAGCAAGCAAAGGGTTCCCCTGCTGCACCACTTGGAGGGCGTACCGTGCACCGCCGGCACAACGGGCTCAGGACCGCAGTACTCCTCGGGGGGCTGTCGGCACTCATCATCGTCATCGGCAGCTTCTTCGGCCGTACGGGGCTCGTCGTCGCGGTCCTGATCGCCCTGGGCACGAACGCGTACGCGTACTGGAACAGCGACAAACTGGCACTGCGCGCTATGCGCGCCCGCCCGGTCAGCGAGTTCGAGGCCCCCCGGCTCTACCGGATGGTCCGCGATCTCTCCACCCAGGCCCGCCAACCCATGCCGCGCCTGTACATCTCCCCGACGGAGGCGCCGAACGCCTTCGCGACCGGCCGCAACCCGCGCAACGCCGCCGTGTGCTGCACGGAGGGCATCCTGCGCATCCTCGACGAGCGCGAGCTGCGCGGCGTCATCGGCCACGAGCTCAGCCACGTCTACAACCGCGACATCCTGATCTCCTCGGTCGCGGGTGCCCTCGCCTCGGTGATCATGTTTCTGGTCAACTTCGCCTGGCTGATCCCGATCGGCCGCTCCGACGACGACGACGGCCCCGGCCTCCTCGGCATGCTGCTGATCATGATCCTGGGCCCGCTCGCGGCCACCCTCATCCAGCTCGCCATCAGCCGCTCCAGGGAGTACGAGGCAGACGCGTCCGGCGCCCAGCTCACCGGCGACCCTCTGGCACTCGCGAGCGCCCTTCGCAAGCTCGAATCGGGCACCAAACAGCTCCCGCTGCCCCCGGAGCCCCGCATCGAGACCGCGAGCCACATGATGATCGCGAACCCGTTCCGCCCCGGCCAGGGACTGTCCAAGATGTTCTCCACACACCCGCCGATGACGGAGCGCATCGCCCGGCTCGAGAAGATGGCAGGCCACCAGTGAAGACCATTCTGAACATCATCTGGCTGATCCTGAGCGGCTTCTGGCTGTTCCTCGGCTACATGGCCGCGGGCATCCTGCTGTGCCTCACGATCATCGGCATTCCGTTCGGCATCGCGGCTTTCCGTATCGGCGTCTACGCCCTGTGGCCCTTCGGGTACACGACGGTCGAGCGCCGCGACGCCGGCAGCCCCTCCTGCGTCGGCAACGTCCTGTGGCTCGTCCTGGCGGGCTGGTGGCTGGCGATCGCTCACATCACCACGGGCATCGCCCTGTGCCTCACGATCATCGGCATCCCGTTCGGCATCGCCAACTTCAAGCTCATCCCGGTCTCGCTGCTCCCGCTGGGCCGCGAGATCGTCCGCACGGACCAGCCGTTCTCTTCGCGCTGGTAGGGCCGCGCAAGGTCTGGTGACGCAGCGTCGGGCCTGCCGGTTTTCCACAAGGGGCCAGTTGTCCACAGGCCGGCCCGACTGTCAGTGGCGGCTTGCATCATGAACGCATGACCGAGATCGAGCAGTTGCTGGCGCGGGTGGAGACCAAGGCCCGCAACACCCGCCCCTGGGGCTGGCCCACGCTTCCCGACCCCGTGGACGCGGCCACGCTCGCCCGCGCCGAGGCGTCCCTCGGCTTCCGCCTGCCCTCACTGCTCGCCGAGCTCTACGTGCGGATAGGAGACGGCGGATTCGGCCCGGAGTACGGCCTGTTGCCCCTGCTCGACAACCCGCCGGCGGGGGAGTCCGCCGCCGTCTCGCAGTACCTCGCCAACCGCGAGAGCGGCCGCAAGGATCCCGACTGGCCCTGGCCCGAAGGCGTCCTGCCCATATCCCACTGGGGCTGCGCGATGTACGCGTGCGTGGACTGCCGCTCCCCGGAAGCCACCGTCCTGCTCTTCGAACCGAACGCGGGCGAATCCGACCGCGCCTGGTTCGTGGACAGCCCCGGTCTCGCGGACTGGCTGCGCGCCTGGGTCGACGGCACCGGCTGGTACGACATCATGGACGACGAGCTGCAGATGGCTCCGTGGGACGACTTCCGCATACGCGCGACGGGGGAGCCGGCGCCATAGCCGACGGGCAACTCCCCTACCGAGCGCGCACCCACCGCCGTACGCCATAGACGACCACGCCCACCATCAGGACCCCCGCGCCCACCGCCACGGAAATGCTCGGCAGCGCGAACGCCAGCACCAGGCACCCGAGCAGCCCCACCGCCGGTACCAAGCGGCTCGCGGGAGCCGAATCGAGCGTCCAGGCCGAGGCGTTGGCCACCGCGTAGTAGGCCAGCACACCGAAGGAGGAGAACCCGATGGCTCCCCGTACGTCCACCGTGGCGGCCAGGACCGCGACGACCGCGCCCACGGCCAGCTCCGCCCGGTGCGGTACCTGGAAGCGCGGATGCACGGCCGCCAGGGCGCCGGGCAGATGCCGGTCCCGGGCCATGGCCAGTGTCGTCCGTGAGACGCCCAGGATGAGGGCGAGCAGCGAGCCCAGCGCGGCCACCGCCGCACCCACCCGCACCACCGGCACCAGCCCCGGCACCCCGGCCGCCCGCACCGCGTCGGCCAATGGCGCGCTCGACTGCCCCAGACCGTCCGAGCCCAGCACGGAAAGAACGGCGATCGCCACGCACGCGTAGACGGCCAGCGCGATGCCGAGGGCCAGAGGGATGGCGCGCGGAATGGTGCGGGCCGGCTCCCGCACCTCCTCGCCGAGCGTGGCGATGCGTGCGTACCCGGCGAACGCGAAGAACAGCAGGCCGGCGGCCTGCAGCACGCCGCCCGCCCCATCCGGCGCACCGATGTCCAGCCGCCCGGCATCCGACGCCCCGGACCCCAGACACACCACGACCACGGAAGCGAGGACCGCCAGAACCACCGCCACGATCACGCGCGTCAGCCAGGCCGACTTCTGGATGCCGCCGTAGTTCACCGCGGTCAGTGCCACCACGGCCGCGACCGCCACCGCGTGCGCCTGCCCCGGCCAGACGTACGCCCCCACCGTCAGCGCCATCGCCGCACAGGAGGCCGTCTTCCCGACCACGAACGACCAGCCCGCCAGGTACCCCCAGAAGGCCCCGAGCCGCTCGCGCCCGTACACGTACGTGCCGCCCGAGGCCGGATACAGGGCGGCCAGGCGTGCCGACGACATGGCGTTGCAATAGGCGACCACGGCGGCGACGGCAAGCCCGAGCAGCAGTCCGGACCCTGCCGCATGCGCTGCGGGGGCCAGGGCGGCGAAGATACCGGCCCCGACCATCGAGCCGAGTCCGATGACGACGGCGTCCGGGACGCCCAGGGTGCGCTGCAGCTCATCGGATCCGGACGGTTTCATGAGCGGCACCCTACTGATCGTTGCAACCGCCGGGTGATGCCGTGGCGTCCTCTTCATCAACACGGCACGAACAAGCACGCGCCGAGAACGACCGAGAACCACGAAGCACGACCGGGAACCACGTAGAAACGCCGCAACAAGGCACAGGCCCTGGGCAAAAAAACAGCATGTCCGGAGCAAAATCACGGTGCGGGGACAGTGCGGGCACAGGGCGGAAGGGCAGGTTCAGGGCATGAGCATCATCGGCTGGATCATCCTGGGACTGTTGGCCGGAGCCATCGCCAAGTTCCTGCTGCCGGGCCGTGACCCGGGCGGCTTCATCGGCACGACCCTCATCGGCATCGCGGGCGCGTTCATCGGCGGCTGGATATCGGCACGCTGGATGGACCACCCGATCACCAAGAACTTCTACGACGGCGCGACCTGGGCGTCGGCGATCGGCGGCGCGCTGGTCCTCCTGATCGCCTATCGCATCCTGTTCGGCAACTCGCGCAACTAGCGCGCCCCTGACCGCAGCCAGCAGGCGAGAAGGGTGGGCACCGCAGGGTGCCCACCCTTCCTCGTACGGCGCCCTGTCGGCTTACCGGTAGTTCACGAACTGGATCGCGAAGTCGAAGTCCTTGCCCTTCAGGAGGGCGATGACGGCCTGCAGGTCGTCGCGGCTCTTGGAGCTGACGCGCAGCTCGTCGCCCTGCACCTGGGCCTTCACGCCCTTCGGGCCCTCATCACGGATGATCTTCGCGACCTTCTTGGCGTTCTCCTGCGAGATGCCCTCCTCGATCGCCGCGAAGATCTTGTACTCCTTGCCCGAGAGCTGGGGCTCGCCCGCGTCCAGTGCCTTCAGCGAGATGCCGCGCTTGATCAGCTTGGACTGGAAGACGTCGAGGACGGCCTTCACCCGGTCCTCGGAGTTCGCCTCCATGAGGATCTTGTCACCGGACCACGAGATCGAGGCACCCACGCCCTTGAAGTCGTAGCGCTGCGAGATCTCCTTGGCGGCCTGGTTGAGGGCGTTGTCGACCTCCTGCCGCTCGACCTTCGAGACGATGTCGAAACTGGAGTCGGCCATGTCCTGTGGCTCCTTGTATCGGGGTGCGTAATCGGGTGCGTATCGGGGGCGCCTCGGCGTAGACGGGGCTGCCGCCGAGCCCGGCATGAGTCCCGGGCCGCATCCGCATAAGCCTAGCCACCCAGCCCTCTCCGGGAGGCGAGCAATCGAGTGGCGAAGCACCCCTCGGCATCGGGTATCGTTTACGTCGTTGCCACGGAGCACCGCCGAAAAGCGGTTCGAGCGGCAGCAAACCCGGCGGTGTGCCCGAGCGGCCAAAGGGAGCAGACTGTAAATCTGCCGGCTCAGCCTTCCCAGGTTCGAATCCTGGCGCCGCCACGCTAGTGGGAATCGGCCCCCGACCAGCACGTCTGGTCGGGGGCCGCTCTCGTTTCCACGTCGGCTCGTGTGCTCTTCGTTCTGCGCTGTTCTCTTGGCTTTCGTGTACTCGTGGCGCGGTCTCGTGACCTTGATCACGCGGTTGGCGGGGTCTTCTGGCCGAGGAGGGAAACAGGCCGGTTTCGGTGCGGAGGCCATGGCCCACCGGAAGTCCCGAACGCCTGGGAAGCGGCAGGAAGGGGAGTGAGCAGCAGGGCGCGCTACTCCTCCTCGGCCGACTCCTCGCCGCCCGTCCTCGCCTCCCTCTTCACGTCCGCCTCGATCTCGTTGCGCGGCTTCCCCTCGTCCTTGGCGTACTCGGTCACCGCGGCCTGTACGTCCCGTGCCAGATCGCGCCATGCGCGCCATGCCGTTTCGTATGTGTCCGTCTGCGTCTCCGTCCACGGGGTCGCCGTGGGGGCTCCGTAGGTGTCGCGCAGTTGCAGGACCTTCGCGTGCGCCTCGTTGGCCGCGCGTTGCTTCTCCACCAGTTCATCGAAGGTATGTGCCACAAAACGGATGCTAGGGAGCAGATCGCACTTCCGCGCGGTGAGCGGGCGGAGCGGCGGTACCCGCGTGGCGCACTGGGGCACACTGGCCCCATGTCCGCCCGTCGCAGAACCTGCCCCGAATGCCGTCGTGAGATCGCCGTCGTCGCGGGGCGCTTCGCGCGGCACGACCCGCCGGGGGCGCGGGAGAGCGGGGAGCTCGTCTCGTGTCCCGGCTCGCGCAGGCAGGCGCAACTCGGTGCCGTCCAAGCCTCGTTGGACGGGTACGCGGTCCCGGATTTTCCCGGGCAGCTTCCGTTGTTCTAGGAGTGCTCCAGGAGACGGTCAGCCCGTCATCGCACGTCAGTTCCCCGCCACGGACTTCACCGCCACCGACACCGGCGTCGACCCGCCGATCAGCTCCAGCGTGAGACCGGCCGTCGCCGAGGTGTCCACCAACTCCGCGAGTACGGCGGCGACGTCGTCGCGTGAGACCGAGCCGCGGCCCGTGTGCGCCTCCAGGCGTACGAGACCGGTGCCGGCGTCGTTCGTCAGCGAACCGGGGCGCAGGATCGTCCAGTCCAGGGCGTCCAGACGCTGGACGTGCGCGTCGGCCTCGCCCTTGGCACGCAGGTAGACGTCGAAGACCTCGTTGCCCTCGTGCTTCGGGTTCGCCCCCATGGACGACACCACCACCAAGCGCCGTACGCCCGCCCGGACCGCCGCGTTCGCGAAGAGCACCGCCGCGGCCTTGTCCACCGTTTCCTTGCGCGTCGCTCCGCTGCCCGGGCCCGCGCCCGCCGCGAAGACCGCCGCGTCCGCTCCCTGCAGATGTGCCGCGACCTCCTCGACCGAGGCCGACTCCAGGTCGAGAAGGACCGGTTCGGCGCCCGCCTCCCGCAGGTCGTCGCCCTGTTCGGCGTTGCGGATGATGCCCGCCACCTCGTCCCCGCGCACTGCGAGCCGCCGCTCCAGCCGCAGCGCGATCTGACCATGACCACCAGCGATGACAATGCGCATGTCTTCGACCGTACGCCCGGACGGCCCCGTCCGCCGCATGGCCTCCGCACGACCGCGACCGCGCACCAGGGCCCGCGCGTTCACGTGGGGCCCCTACCTCACGACAGCTTCCCCCGCCCCTGCCGCGGCAGCCCCAACTCCGCGTTCGCCGTCGAGTCGCAGTACTCCCGCACCGCGCTCGTGCGTGCCACCACGCGCCCCCGGTGGATCACGATCCGGCTGTACGCCAGCGACAGCGCCCCCGCCAGCCGGTCTGCCCGCACGGCGAGCAGCTCGGCCGGGAAACCCGCCTCCACGCGCACCTCGGGAAGCCCCAGCACCTCTCGCGCCGACGTGCTCACGGCGTCGTACGCGTCCTCGGGGCGCAGGCCGTGGCGGGAGGCCAGGAGGTACGCCGCCTCGAGCGGGTCGCCGCGCCCCACCGGGTTCGACACGTCCCGCAGTGCTCCGCTGCCCGCCGCGACCCGCACACCGGCCGCGCGCAGCAGCCGCACGGGCGCCGTACCGCGCCGCTCGACGCCGCCGCAGCCGCCCTGCGGCAGGCACACCACCGTCACTCCGGCCGCCGCGAGCTGGTCCGCGGTTCGGGAGGCGGCCTCGGCGGGCAGCCGGCCGAGGCCGCCGCACGGGCCGAGGGTCACGCCTGGGCGCAGTCCGCCGGCCATCGCGGCCAGGCGGGCGAGGCGGGCCGGGTCGCCGGCGTCGGTGTGGAGGTCGACGGGGCGGCCGTGCTCGGAGGCGACCTCCAGGACAGCCTCCACGTAACCCGTCGGATCAGGGTCCAGATCCGGACAACCGCCCACGACGCCGGCGCCCATCTTCACCGCGTCGCGCAGTATCGCCAGCCCGTCGGCGCCGGCCACTCCGGTCAGTACTCGCGGCGTCGCCACCGTCGTCAGCTCGGCGAGCCCGCGCAGTGCACGCCGTGCCTTCAGTACGGCGGCCAGCGCGCCGAGCCCCTGTACGTCGCCCACGCGCACGTGTGCCCGCAGTGCGGTCGACCCTTGGCCGAGGTGCAGGAGGGCGGCCTCGGTCGCCCGGCGCTGGACGTCCTGGGGCGCGTACGAGACGGGGCCGCCGACGTCGGCCGACAGGGCGGTGTCGGCGTGGGCGTGCGACTCCGCGGGCGCCGGCAACAGGAGATAGCCGCTGAGGTCCACCCGTGTTCCGCAGTCGCGCGAGGTGCCCGTCGCCAGGCTGCCGGCCGTGCCGACCGCTTCGATCCGTCCTGCGCCCAGCCGTACGTCCACGGTCCGGCCGTCGGTGAGGCGTGCCCCGCACAGCAGGAGGGCGGCCGTGTCGGCCGGTCCCGCCGAGCCCGAACCCGAGGAGCCCGAGCCCGAGGCCCCCGAGGACGAGGACGACGAGTGGGGCGGCTGCGGCTGGCTGTCGGGCATCGCGCTCCAGGGGCTCGGGGACTGCGCCCGGAACGGCGCAAGATCACGCAGAGTGAGTCGAGCCTAGGACGGTGGTCCGCACCTGACGGGGAGGAGCGCAATAGTCGTACCGGTGTGGTTCCGCGGGCCTGAGGGGCGCGGGAGACCGTCGGGAGGACCGTGGAACCGGCCCGCTCGGGGTACCCGAAACGGATTTGGGTGAACGGCGGCGGAGCGTGTAATGTCTTCATCGCTCGCCCCAATAGCTCAGTCGGCAGAGCGTCTCCATGGTAAGGAGAAGGTCTACGGTTCGATTCCGTATTGGGGCTCTGGTGAGAGAGGTTCCCGCCGCGAGGCGGGGGCGGATCGCACCGCAGCGGTGTAGCTCAGTCGGTAGAGCAAGCGGCTCATAATCGCTGTGTCACCGGTTCAAGTCCGGTCACCGCTACTCACAGTAGCCGATTGCGGGGTCGGTCCTTCGATCGGCTACTCTTTCTTGCGTTGAATTGACCCATCCGTTCGTCAAGGAGCACTCACGTGGCTGCCACCGACGTCCGCCCGAAGATCACGCTGGCCTGCGTGGAGTGCAAGGAGCGGAACTACATCACCAAGAAGAACCGGCGTAACAACCCGGACCGTCTTGAGATGAAGAAGCACTGCCCGCGTTGCAACGCGCACACCGCGCACCGCGAGACGCGATAAATCAGGCTCGTACGACGAGGCCGCTCCCGAGTGATCGGGGGCGGCCTCGCGTCGTTGAGTGAGCTGTACCGGTCAGTAGAGCAACCAGGAGGTGCCGAGTCCATGGCGCTCGACCAGTCCTTCGTGGGGCGGACCTATCCGCCCACCGAGCCCTACGAGGTGGGCCGGGAGAAGATCCGTGAGTTCGCGGAGGCGGTGGGGGACACCAACCCGGCGTACACGGACCCGGAGGCCGCCAAGGCGCTCGGCCACTCCGATGTCGTCGCCCCGCCCACCTTCGTCTTCGCGATCACCTTCAAGGCCGCGGGGCAGGTCGTCGCGGACCCGCAACTCGGCCTGGACTACAGCCGCGTGGTGCACGGTGATCAGAAGTTCGCCTACACGCGTCCCGTGCGCGCCGGCGACCGGCTCACGGTCACCTCGACGATCGAGGCGATCAAGTCCCTGGCCGGCAACGACATCCTGGACATCCGCGGCGAGGTCCACGACGAGGCGGGCGAGCACGTCGTGACCGCCTGGACCAAGCTCGTGGCTCGCGCGGCAGACTCCCACGAAGGGGCGGCATGACACCGATGACGGCGAGGATTTCGTACGACGACGTCGAGGTCGGCACCGAGCTGCCCGCCCAGACCTTTCCCGTGACCCGCGCCACCCTCGTCCAGTACGCGGGCGCCTCCGGGGACTTCAACCCGATCCACTGGAACGAGAAGTTCGCCAAGGAGGTCGGGCTGCCGGACGTCATCGCGCACGGCATGTTCACCATGGCCGAGGCGATCCGCGTGGTCACCGACTGGACCGGCGACCCGGGCGCGGTCGTCGAGTACGGCGTCCGCTTCACCAAGCCCGTGGTCGTCCCCAACGACGACAAGGGCGCGGTGATCGAGGTCAGCGCCAAGGTCGCGGCCAAGCTCGAGGACAACACCGTACGGGTGGACCTGACCGCGACGAGTGGCGGTCAGAAGGTGCTCGGGATGTCCCGGGCGGTCGTACGGCTGGCCTGACAGGCCGGACCGACGCATACGACGTTGTAAGGGGTGCTCCCAAGGGCGGGGCGCCCCTTACGTGTAAGGCCCGGCCGCCAGTGGCTGCGCCTGTTACCCGCCGGTCTCGCGGCGGAAGCACACCCGGTCCTGCCCGGGCCCGTCGTAGTCGCTGTGCACGGGCACACCGTCCAGCTGCCGGTCGCCTTCCTCGAACGCGAATCCCATGGCGCGGTGGAAGGCGATGGATCCGGCGTTCCCGGGGGAGGTGATCGCCCGTACCTCGCGACGGCCCGCCTCGGCAGCCTGCTGGAAGAACGCCGTGTAGAGGTGCCGGGCCACGCCCTGCCCGCGCAGGCGTGGGTCCACTCCGACGAAGTGGATGTAGGCCTCCTCGTCGTTGTCCGCGGCGTGGAAGCCGATGAGGAAGGCCCTGATGCCCTCGTCGTCCTCGAGGACCAGGCTGGTGCCGGCGAAGAACTGCAGGAACAGCCGGGGCAACAGCAGAGACAGTTCGCGGGCCTGCTCCGGAGTGCGTGAGTCGCCCCACCACCGCTGGACGCACTCGACGAGCGTGCCGTGGTCGGAAAGGCGCGCCTGGCGCAGGTCGGGCACGGATGCTCCTCTCGGTCGGTTCCCGTATTCTCCCGGTCCTCGCATCGCTTTCTCCTGGTTCCCCGTATCACCCTTGACTTAGTTAGTGATTGAGTACTAACTTCGTCGCATGGTCAGGATGAGCGCAGAGGAGAGGCGCGAGAGCGTCATCCGCGCGGCGACGAGCGAGTTCGCCCTGGGTGGCTATCACGGCACGTCCACCGAGGCGATCGCCAAGCGTGTCGGTGTCTCGCAGCCCTATCTCTTCCGGCTCTTCCCGGGCAAGAAGGCGATCTTCCTGGCGGCCGCCGAACGCTGCGTGGAGGAGACCATCCGCACCTTCGAAGAGGCCGCCAAGGGGCTGGAGGGCGAAGAGGCCCTGCATGCCATGGCGAACGCGTACACCAAGGTCATCGTGGAGCGGCCCGAGCGGCTGATGATGCAGATGCAGATGTACGCCGCCGTCGCCGCGGCCGAGGCGGAGGGTGACCACGGATTCGGCGAGGCCGTGCGCGCCGGCTGGATGCGGTTGTGGGACACCGTCCATCTGCCGCTCGGTGCGGACATCGGCGAGACGACGACCTTCATGGCGTACGGGATGCTCATCAACACCCTCGTCGCCATGGGCTTTCCGCCCGAGCACCGGGTCTGGGAAGGGCTGTATCCGTCGGCGCGGCTGGACGGGCGGCTGGAGAAGTAGGGGAACAACGGGAAGGCACCTGTGTGCCTTTTCATGACCACTTAAGTTAGTCAGCAATAACTAATCAGGCTCAGCGAGACGCTCTGGGGGAGCGATGTCACAGCAGACCGCGCAGCACGCGCAGACCGCGCCACCCGCACGTCGCGGGGGAGCCGTCTGGGCCCTCGTCATCACCAGCGTCGCCGGATTCATGGCGGCCCTCGACAACCTCGTCGTCACCACCGCCCTGCCCTCCATCCGCAAGGACCTCGGCGGCGCGCTGGACGACCTGGAATGGACCGTGAGCGCCTATACGCTCACCTTCGCCGTCCTGCTGATGTTCGGCGCGGCGCTCGGCGACCGCTTCGGCCGCCGCCGGATGTTCCTCGCCGGGCTCACCGTCTTCACCGGCGCGTCGGCTGCCGCGGCCCTGGCACCCGGCATCGGCTCACTCATCGCCGCACGCGCGGTGCAGGGCGTCGGCGCGGCCGTCATGATGCCGCTGACGCTGACCCTGCTCACGGCCGCCGTGCCCGTCGCCAAGCGCGGCATGGCCTACGGCATCTGGGGCGCCGTCAACGGGCTCGCGGTCGCCTCCGGACCGCTCATCGGCGGCAGCCTCACCGAACACATCTCCTGGCAGTGGATCTTCTGGCTGAACGTTCCGCTGGGCCTGGCCCTGCTGCCGCTCGCCCGGCTGCGTCTCGCCGAGTCCCACGGCACCGGCGCCGCGCTCGACGTCCCCGGCACCCTGCTGGCCAGCGGCGGCCTCTTCGGGATCGTCTACGGTCTGGTCCGCGGGCCGGCCGACGGCTGGACCAGCTCGCTCGTGCTGACCGGACTGATCGCGGGCGGCGTGCTGCTGGCCGCGTTCGTCTTGCACGGGATGCGGGCAGCGAACCCGATGCTTCCGATGCGGCTCTTCCGCTCCCGCGCCTTCTCCGGGATCAACGCGGCGAGCATGCTGATGTTCCTCGGGATGTTCGGCTCGATCTTCCTGCTCAGCCAGTTCCTGCAGGGCGTGCTCGGTTACTCGCCGACCGAGGCGGGGTTGAGGATGCTGCCGTGGACCGGCATGCCGATGCTGGTCGCGCCGATCGCCGGCATCCTGTCCGACCGCATCGGTGGCCGTCCGGTCGTCGCCGCGGGGCTCTTCCTGCAGGCGGCGGGGCTCGGCTACATGGCCTCCGTGGTGGCGGTCGACGTCTCCTACGCGGCCCAGCTGCCCGGCCTGATCATCAGCGGTGTCGGCATGGCGTTGTTCTTCGCGCCGGCCTCGAACCTGGTGATGTCCAGCGTCCTGCCCAAGGAGCAGGGCATCGCCTCCGGCGCGAACAACGCGTTGCGGGAGGTGGGCGGTGCGTTGGGCATCGCGATCATGGCGTCGATCTTCTCGGCGCAGGGCGGGTACGAGAGCGGCCAGGCCTTTGTGGACGGGCTGCGGCCGGCGCTGGTGACCGGTGGTGCGGTGGTGGCGGTGGCCGGGGTTGCGACGCTGTTGATTCCGGCGCGGAAGCGCGCGGCGGGGGGTTCGGAGCCGGCCGGGTCCATGCCGGTGCTGGAAGGGGTCGGCTCCTGAACCGTCGGTACGTGCGGCCCTGCCATTGCGGCGGGGCCGTTCGCGTTCGTGTGGCAGGCGCCGTGGGCTGGTGCCGGGCGGCTGGGTTCGCTCAGCAGACGGCGGACAGGGCTGTCAGTCGCGTCTCGTAGTCTTGGGCGCGTGCAGGAACTCCACGATGCTCCCCTTGCTCCGCTGACCACCTTCCGGCTGGGTGGTCCCGCGGACCGGCTGGTGACCGCGACGACCGACGCCGAGGTGATCGCCGCCGTCAGCGAGGCCGACGCCGCCGGGACGCCGCTGCTGATCATCGGCGGTGGTTCGAACCTGGTCATCGGTGACAAGGGCTTCGAGGGCACAGCCCTGCGCATCGCCACGCGTGGCTTCGAGCTCGTCGGTACGCGGCTGGAGCTGGCGGCCGGCGAGGTGTGGACCGACGCCGTCACCTGCACGGTCGAGGCCGGACTGGCCGGCATCGAGTGCCTGGCCGGCATCCCCGGCTCGGCGGGCGCGACCCCGATCCAGAACGTCGGGGCGTACGGCCAGGAGGTCTCGGCCACGATCACCGAGGTGATCGCGTACGACCGCGAGGCGGGCGGGACGGTCACCCTCACCAACGCCGAGTGCGGCTTCTCGTACCGCCACAGCCGCTTCAAGGCCGACCCCGAGCGCTATGTCGTCCTGCGTGTCCGCTTCGAGCTGGAGGACGCCGGCGGACTGTCGGCACCCCTCAGATACGCCGAGACCGCCCGCGCGCTGGGCGTGGAGCCCGGCGACCGCGTGCCGCTCGCCGACGCCCGGGAGACCGTGCTGAAGCTGCGTGCGGGGAAGGGCATGGTGCTGGACCCCGAGGACCACGACACCTGGTCGGCAGGGTCCTTCTTCACCAACCCGATCCTCAAGGACGCCGACTTCGCCGTGTTCCACGCGCGCGTGAAGGAGCGCCTGGGTGAGGACGTCCAGCCGCCCGCCTACCCGGCGGGGGAGGGGCACACCAAGACCTCCGCGGCCTGGCTGATCGACAAGGCGGGCTTCACCAAGGGCTACGGCAGCGGCCCGGCCCGCATCTCCACCAAGCACACCCTCGCCCTCACCAACCGGGGCGGCGCGACCACCGAGGACCTGCTCGCGCTGGCCCGTGAGGTCGTGGCCGGGGTGCGCGAGGCCTTCGGGATCACGCTGGTCAACGAGCCGGTGACGGTGGGCGTCAGCCTCTGAGGACGTGCTGAGCGGTATTTCCGTTGCCGACGGCTCCCCGGGACCGCGACGCTGGGACACATGAGGAACCCAGGGCACCCTGCATGAGGCTGAGACTGCGCGAGTTCCGGCCCAGGAGCGGTCCGTACGAGCGCCGGGTCGTCCAGCCCCGGCAGCCCCTGCGCCACACCTCCCTGCGCGGCCCCGACCCGATCGGCCTGCTGCTGGGCGACCACGACGGCCTGAACCGGCTCGCCGGACTGTTCTCCTTCGCCGCCTACTCCCGCCACACGATCGTCCACGTGCCGCTGCGCGACGGGGTCCCGCCCGACGAGGGCTGGGGCGAGCCGGTCGACCTCGTGCTGGCCCACCACACCCTCGGCCTGCGGCCCAGCCAGTGGCCCGAACTGCGCCAGAAACTGCGCCAGGGCACTCCGCTGACCGTCCGCACGGACGAGGCACGCACCGCCCGGGACGCCGAGTCCTGGCGCGCGCGATGGGGACGGCCGGACTTCCGGGACGAGCTGCGGCACACCACCCACGCCCGAACGTTCTTCCTGTTCGGCAGCCGGGACGTCTTCGCCGAGACCGCCACGGACTTCGCGTACGCGGCGGGCTGGGGGCCGCGACAGAAAGGAGTCGTCAAGGGGCATTCGGCGCTGATGACGTCGCTGCCGAGGCTGGTCCAGCCACCCGGCGGCGGACACCCCGTCGAGGTGCTGATCTGCTTCAAGCCCCATCCGCCCTACGCCCACTTCAAGCGGCCGGGCCGCTGAGCCAGTCGTCCACCCCTGCGAGCAGCTTCCGCTTCACCTCGTCCGGCGCCGCCGACCCACGTACCGACTGCCTGGCCAGTTCCGCCAGTTCCTCGTCCGTGAAGGCGTGATGGTCCCGGGCCAGCTCGTACTGGGCCGCCAGGCGGGAGCCGAAGAGGAGGGGGTCGTCGGCGCCCAGGGCCATCGGGACGCCCGCGTCGTACAGGGTGCGCAGGGGGACGTCCTCCGGCTTCTCGTAGACGCCCAGGGCCACGTTCGACGCCGGGCAGACCTCGCAGGTCACGCCCCTGTCGGCCAGGCGCTTCAGCAGCCGCGGGTCCTCCGCCGCCCGCACCCCGTGGCCCACCCTGTGCGCGTGCAGGTCGTCCAGGCAGTCGCGGACCGAGGACGGGCCGGTCAGTTCGCCGCCGTGCGGGGCCGACAGCAGACCTCCGTCCCGGGCGATCGTGAAGGCGCGGTCGAAGTCCCTTGCCATGCCCCGGCGTTCGTCGTTGGAGAGGCCGAACCCGACCACGCCGCGGTCGGCGTAGCGCACGGCCAGTCGGGCCAGCGTGCGGGCGTCCAACGGGTGCTTCATTCGGTTCGCCGCCACCAGGACCCGCATCCCCAGCCCGGTGTCCCGCGCCGTCGTCTCCACCGCGTCCAGGATGATCTCCAGGGCCGGGATCAGCCCCCCCAGCCGGGGCGCGTACGACGTCGGATCCACCTGGATCTCCAGCCAGCCCGAGCCGTCCTTGAGGTCCTCCTCCGCGGCCTCCCTGACCAGGCGCTGGATGTCCTCCGGCTGCCGCAGGCACGAGCGTGCGGCGTCGTACAGGCGCTGGAAGCGGAACCAGCCCCGCTCGTCCGTGGCCCGCAGCTTCGGCGGCTCTCCGCTGGTCAGCGCTTCCGTCAGCGCCTCCGGCAGACGCACTCCGTACTTGTCGGCGAGTTCCAGCACGGTTCCCGGCCGCATCGAGCCGGTGAAGTGCAGGTGCAGATGGGCTTTCGGTAGTTCAGAGACATCACGTACACGCTCCATTCGAGGATCCTGCCGTACGTCCCTCGGGTCCCGGTAGCGGTTTCCCCTTTAGTGGTCTTGCTCGCACAAAGGGACGGGGCCGCAACTCCCGGATCCGGGAGTTGCGGCCCCGCGAAAGCGCCGGACCTCAGTCCTGTGCCTCCGCCAGCAGCTTCTGGATGCGGCTCACGCCCTCGACCAGGTCCTCGTCGCCCAGCGCGTAGGACAGCCGCAGATAGCCCGGTGTGCCGAAGGCCTCGCCCGGGACCACCGCGACCTCGGCCTCCTCCAGGATCAGCGCGGCCAGCTCGACCGTGTCCTGCGGGCGCTTGCCGCGGATCTCCTTGCCCAGCAGGGCCTTCACCGACGGGTACGCGTAGAACGCGCCCTCGGGCTCCGGGCAGAGCACGCCGTCGATCTCGTTGAGCATCCGCACGATGGTCTTGCGGCGGCGGTCGAAGGCCTCGCGCATCGTCGCGACCGCCTCCAGGTCGCCGGAGACCGCGGCGAGGGCGGCCACCTGGGCCACGTTCGAGACGTTCGACGTGGCGTGCGACTGCAGGTTCGTCGCAGCCTTGACGACGTCCTTCGGGCCGATGATCCAGCCGACCCGCCAGCCCGTCATCGCGTAGGTCTTGGCGACACCGTTGACCACGATGCACTTGTCGCGCAGCTCGGGCAGCAGCGCCGGCAGCGACACGGAGGCCGCGTCACCGTAGACCAGGTGCTCGTAGATCTCGTCCGTCAGCACCCACAGGCCGTGCTCGACGGCCCAGCGGCCGATCGCCTCGGTCTCGGCCTCCGAGTAGACCGCGCCGGTCGGGTTCGACGGAGAGACGAAGAGCACGACCTTCGTCTTCTCCGTGCGGGCCGCCTCCAGCTGCTCCACGGAGACGCGGTAGCCGGTCGTCTCGTCCGCGACGACCTCGACCGGGACACCGCCGGCCAGGCGGATCGACTCCGGGTACGTCGTCCAGTACGGCGCCGGGACGATGACCTCGTCGCCCGGGTCGAGGATCGCGGCGAAGGCCTCGTAGATGGCCTGCTTGCCGCCGTTGGTCACCAGGACCTGCGAGACGTCGGGCTCGTAGCCGGAGTCGCGCAGCGTCTTCGCGGCGATCGCGGCCTTCAGCTCGGGCAGGCCGCCGGCCGGCGTGTACCGGTGGTACTTGGGGTTCCTGCAGGCCTCGACGGCCGCCTCGACGATGTAGTCGGGGGTCGGGAAGTCGGGTTCGCCCGCGCCGAAGCCGATCACCGGACGCCCGGCGGCCTTCAGGGCCTTCGCCTTGGCGTCCACGGCGAGGGTGGCGGACTCGGAGATCGCGCCGATACGGGCGGAGACCCGGCGCTCGGTGGGAGGGGTTGCAGCGCTCATGGGCCCATCGTTTCAGACCGGAAACGTGCCCGGCACGCGGGTTTCACGGACTGAACAGCCCCGGGCAAACCTGTGAACACCCGTCCGTATCCGTGCGGTGGCCTGGTGATCTTCCGGCGATTTCCCGACGATCTTCCGTCGGCAAGGCCCCTACGGGCGCTTTCTGTTCGACGGGGGGCCCAGGACCACGTACACTCTCACCTCGTTGGCCTTCAGCAGCCGCGCCATAACCGGGGCACACCGAGCACCCGGCCGGATGCGGTACGTTGGGGGGCACACAAAGGGTCGTAGCTCAATTGGTAGAGCACTGGTCTCCAAAACCAGCGGTTGGGGGTTCAAGTCCCTCCGGCCCTGCTACACAATCCGCCAGGATGTGTGCGCATGTACGTACAGCGAATGCACCGCCGTGCGGCTCAGACCGGGCGCGGCACGGCCACGACCCGGAATCAGGTGAGGACGTAATGACGGACGCCGTGGGCTCCCTCGACACGCCTGATGCCCAGGACGAGGCGCTGGAGACCAAGAAGAAGTCCCGCAAGGGCGGCAAGCGCGCCAAGAAGGGCCCGCTGAAGCGCCTTGCGCTCTTCTACCGGCAGATCGTCGCGGAACTCCGCAAGGTCGTCTGGCCGACGCGCAACCAGCTGACGACGTACACGACAGTGGTCATTGTCTTCGTCGTCATCATGATCGGCCTGGTCACCGTGATTGACTATGGACTCAGCCACGCCGCCAAGTACGTCTTCGGCTGAGCCAGGAGCGAAGGGCGCCGTGGTTACCGGCGCCCCTTTCGCGTGTTCCACCCCTATGTATCCAGGAAGAAGCAGCCACCGTGTCTGACCCGAACCTGAACGACGCCATCGAGCCGGACGAGTCCGTGGATGACGAGCTCGACATCGTCGAGGGCGCGGACGAGCAGGACGAGTTCGAGGCTGCCGACGCCGAAGCGGGCGAGCCCGCGGAGGAAGCCGCCGTGCACGTCGAGGACGAGGCCGAGGAAGCCGAGGAAGAGGCCGAGCCCGCCGAGCCTGTCGACCCCGTCGAGGCCCTGCGCGAGGAACTGCGGTCCCTGCCCGGCGAGTGGTACGTCATCCACACCTACGCCGGTTACGAGAACCGCGTGAAGACCAACCTGGAGCAGCGCGCCGTCTCGCTGAACGTCGAGGACTACATCTTCCAGGCCGAGGTGCCGCAGGAAGAGGTCGTCCAGATCAAGAACGGCGATCGCAAGACCATCAAGCAGAACAAGCTCCCGGGCTACGTGCTGGTCCGCATGGACCTGACGAACGAGTCCTGGGGCGTGGTCCGCAACACCCCCGGCGTCACCGGCTTCGTGGGCAACGCCTACGACCCGTACCCGCTGACCCTGGACGAGATCGTCAAGATGCTCGCCCCGGAGGCCGAGGAGAAGGCCGCCCGCGAGGCCGCCGAGGCCGAGGGCAAGCCTGCTCCGCAGCGCAAGGTCGAGGTCCAGGTGCTGGACTTCGAGGTCGGCGACTCGGTCACCGTCACCGACGGCCCGTTCGCCACGCTGCAGGCCACCATCAACGAGATCAACGCCGACTCGAAGAAGGTCAAGGGCCTGGTGGAGATCTTCGGCCGCGAGACGCCGGTCGAGCTGTCCTTCGACCAGATCCAGAAGAACTGAGCGACCCAGCTCAGCGCATTCGGCGACAGAGCCACCGGCCAGGTCAGACGGGCTCGAGCAGCCCGTCTGACCTGCTCGGTTTTTAGCCGCGCAGTGCCACCCGTTAGGGTTGTGCGGTTGCCTTCGGGCACTCAGCGAAAAAACAGACAGACAGAGGACCCGGAATGCCTCCCAAGAAGAAGAAGGTCACGGGGCTCATCAAGCTCCAGATCCAGGCCGGTGCCGCCAACCCGGCTCCGCCGGTCGGCCCCGCGCTGGGTCAGCACGGCGTCAACATCATGGAGTTCTGCAAGGCCTACAACGCCGCGACCGAGTCGCAGCGTGGCTGGGTGATCCCGGTGGAGATCACGGTCTACGAGGACCGTTCCTTCACCTTCATCACCAAGACTCCGCCGGCCGCCAAGATGATCCTCAAGGCCGCGGGCATCGAGAAGGGCTCCGGCGAGCCGCACAAGACCAAGGTCGCCAAGATCACCGAGGCGCAGGTCCGCGAGATCGCCCAGACCAAGCTCCCCGACCTCAACGCCAACGACCTGGACGCCGCCGCGAAGATCATCGCGGGCACCGCGCGTTCCATGGGCGTCGTCGTCGAGGGCTGAGCCCCTCCCCCGTACCAGAGAAGAACCGTGGCAGGGCCTGCTCGGCCCGTACCACGACTCCTAAGAACACAACAGGAGCAGTAGTGAGCAAGCGCAGCAAGTCTCTCCGCGCTGCGGACGCCAAGGTCGACCGGGAGAAGCTCTACGCCCCGCTCGAGGCCGTCCGTCTCGCCAAGGAGACCTCCACGACCAAGTTCGACGGCACCGTCGAGGTCGCCTTCCGTCTGGGTGTCGACCCGCGCAAGGCCGACCAGATGGTCCGTGGCACCGTGAACCTTCCGCACGGCACCGGTAAGACCGCCCGGGTCCTGGTCTTCGCGACCGGCGACCGTGCCGAGGCCGCGCGTGCCGCGGGCGCCGACATCGTCGGCGCCGACGAACTGATCGACGAGGTGTCGAAGGGCCGCCTGGACTTCGACGCCGTCGTCGCCACCCCGGACCTCATGGGCAAGGTCGGCCGCCTCGGCCGCGTCCTCGGCCCGCGTGGTCTGATGCCGAACCCGAAGACCGGCACCGTGACCCCGGACGTGGCCAAGGCCGTGACCGAGATCAAGGGCGGCAAGATCGAGTTCCGCGTCGACAAGCACTCGAACCTGCACTTCATCATCGGCAAGACGTCCTTCGACGACACCAAGCTGGTGGAGAACTACGGCGCCGCGCTGGAGGAGATCCTCCGTCTGAAGCCGTCCGCCGCCAAGGGTCGCTACATCAAGAAGGCCGCGGTCAGCACCACCATGGGCCCCGGCATCCCGGTCGACCCGAACCGCACCCGCAACCTCCTCGTCGAGGAGGACCCGGCCGCGGTCTGAGCCTGAGGCTCACCCCAACCGGTCACGGGCCCCGCACCTTCCGAGGTGCGGGGCCCGTTCCCTTTCCCCAACACCCTTTCGTGCTGCCCTGAGTTAGCGTGCGGAGACGGCGAACCGCAGGGGGACGAATGAAGAGCACGACAGGGCGCCGCGTGGCGCTCTCGGTCGCGCTGGTGACCGTGCTGACCGGGACGGCCGCCTGCACGTCCTCCGGGAAGTCCGAGGACGGCCCCGAGCCGACCCGCCTCCCCCTCGCCGCCCTGCGCTCCGCCGAGCGCTCCACCGACCGCGCCCACTCGGCCAGGGTCAGATCCGCGACGGTCATGGGCACCCAGCTGTCCGTCGAGGCCGACGGCACCCTCGGCTGGAGCGGCGGCCTCACCGGCACCCTGACGATCACGTACACCGGAGGCACCACCGCCGAGACGATGCGCGCCCTCGGTGTCACCTCCATGGAGGCCCGCTATCTGTCCGACGCCTACTACGCGCGCATGGGCGACGTGTTCGCCGCGAAGACCGGCGGCAAGCACTGGATCAAGTACGTGTACGACGACATCAAGGACCTCGCCGGCGGCGCCGGCGCCAACCTCGCTGACCAGATGCGAACGACCACCCCGAACCAGCTGGTGAAGCTGCTCCTGGACTCGGAGGACGTGCGCAAGGTCGGCGAGGAGACGGTCGACGGACGGCCCACCACGCACTACTCGGGCACGGTGGAGGCCGGGGGCGTGGCCGACGCGGAGGTGAGGAGACGGCTCGAAGAGGCCGGGGTCACCACCGAGACCGTGGACATCTGGATCGACGACCGGGATCTGCTGGTCAAGAAGGTGGAGAGGGCAGAGACGTCTGCCGGGGCCTACACCCAGACCGCGTACTACAGCGACTACGGCACGAAGGCCACCGCGGCGAAGCCCCCGGTCGGCGACACCCAGGACTTCAAGGAGCTGCTGGAGAAGCGGAGTTCGACCTCCTGAGCCCCACGTAATTCAGAGCACCGCACCAGCATCTGGGGATACGCTCGCCGCAGTGCTGTGCATGAGCAGTGAGCTTTCTGGGGGGAATCGATGAAGTCTTCTTCGCGTGTTCTCGCGCGCCGCCGGGCCGCGGGTGCGGGGCTTGCCGCGCTGGTCCTCGCCGGGGGTGCGGTGGGCTGTGGCGACAAGGGCGCGGCGGAGGAGTCGCCGAAGATGACGCCCGCGGCGGCCGTCGCCGAGGCGGCGAAGAACGCGGAGGACATCACGTCCTTCCGGTACACCATGACCGGCACGGTTCCGGAGCAGGGGCGGATCAGGGCCGAGGCCGCGATGCGCACCAAGCCCGCGCCCGCCATGAGCATGAAGATGACGTCCCTCGACCGGGGTGCGAACGGCACGGCCGAGATCCGCCTCGTCGACGGAGTGATGTACATCGGCGGGACAGCCGTGCCCGCCGAGCAGCTCGACGGCAAGAGCTGGATGAAGCTCGACATGTCCGCGCTGGGCGCCAAGGAGGGGATCGGCTCCAGCGCGATGGGCGACCAGGTCAACAGGAACCCGGCCGACGAGTCGACCTTCCTCACCGGCTCCGAGGACGTGGAGAAGGTCGGCACCGAGACCGTGGACGGGGTGCGGACCACCCACTACAAGGGGACCGTCACCCCCAAGCAGCTGCGCAAGGCCCTGCAGGGCAAGGACGACGCCACCCTGGAGCGGCGCCTCACCCAGTTCATGAAGCTCGGTGTGGACAAGCTCACCATGGACATCTGGATCGACGGCGACGACCACACCAAGAAGTTCCGTATGCAGGGACACGCCGCGAAGGGCCCGCTCGACATGACGATCACCTTCCTCGACGTCAACGAGCCGGTGACGGTCACGGCCCCGCCGGCCGGGGACACCGTCGACCTGGAGAAGATGCTGGAGGAGGCCGGGAGCTGAGCTCCGTACGACCGGATTTGCCTGGCGGCGATCCGGTCCCGTACTCTCCTACAGAAGCCAAAGACCGCTGGTCGTTGCCGTGCTCTCGTAGAGGGTGCGGTGGCCGAAGGATCCGCTGAAATGCGGGCGACCCGCGCAGGTGACAGTGGAATGCTCCCGGACGCGATCCGCCCACGGAATTCGTCTGGTCGAGCTACGCCCCGTGCATCTGCGCCGGGGCGTTTCGTTTGTCCCAGCCCCTTCCGAGCGGTCCTCATCACCCGGAAGGAGGCCGACGCTCTATGGCAAGGCCCGACAAGGCTGCCGCGGTAGCCGAGCTGACGGAAGCGTTCCGCAGCTCGAACGCCGCCGTGCTGACCGAGTACCGGGGTCTCACCGTGGCGCAGCTCAAGACGCTGCGCCGGTCGCTCGGTGAGAACGCCCAGTACGCCGTGGTGAAGAACACGCTGACCAAGATTGCGGCCAACGAGGCCGGGATCACCTCGCTCGACGACCTGTTCAACGGTCCGACGGCGGTCGCCTTCGTCACCGGTGACCCGGTGGAGTCGGCGAAGGGTCTTCGTGACTTCGCCAAGGACAACCCCAACCTCGTCATCAAGGGCGGTGTCCTTGACGGCAAGGCGCTGTCCGCCGACGAGATCAAGAAGCTTGCGGACCTCGAGTCCCGCGAGGTTCTGCTCGCCAAGCTGGCGGGTGCCTTCAAGGGCAAGCAGACTCAGGCTGCTCAGGTCTTCCAGGCGCTCCCGTCGAAGCTCGTCCGCACCGTGGACGCGCTTCGCGCCAAGCAGGACGAGCAGGGCGGTGCCGAGTAACTCGGCTCGCGAAATGACCGTGGCCGCCTGAGGCGACGGTCGTAGCGGGCCGAACGTACGCCCGCCAGACATGTACATCCGGCACCAGCCGAAATTAGTGGAAGGATCGCCCATCATGGCGAAGCTGTCTCAGGAAGACCTGCTCGCGCAGTTCGAGGAGATGACCCTCATCGAGCTCTCCGAGTTCGTGAAGGCGTTCGAGGAGAAGTTCGACGTCACCGCCGCCGCCGCGGTCGCCGTTGCCGCTCCGGGTGCCCCGGGTGCCCCGGTCGAGGCCGTCGAGGAGAAGGACGAGTTCGACGTCATCCTCACCGGCGCCGGCGAGAAGAAGATCCAGGTCATCAAGGTCGTGCGTGAGCTGACCTCCCTGGGCCTGAAGGAGGCCAAGGACCTCGTCGACGGCACCCCGAAGCCGGTCCTCGAGAAGGTCAACAAGGAGGCCGCTGACAAGGCCGCCGAGGCCCTCAAGGGCGCCGGTGCGTCCGTCGAGGTCAAGTAAGACCTTCACGGTCGGCGACGACCTTCGCAAACGCTGAAACAGTCCCTCCTGGGGCTGTAACGCGAACGCACTGAAGAGCGATCATCCATCCGGGTGGTCGCTCTTCGGCGTTTGCAGGGGTGCGGCCGCGGTTGCCTTGTACCCGCCGGAGCGAGGGGTATGGTGATCTTCGTCGTGTCTCCGGGCGCCCCCGGTTCGGGCAAGGGGGCCTTGACGAACCGCACGCAGCGCGCAATTCTCAGGACGCGTCGCCACAACGATCCGGATTCCGAGGCATGGATCGGCGGCGAAGAGGGCAGTATCAACGTGCATTGAGGGCGAGCATGCCGAGGGCGTTGAGAACAACGAGGGTCTCGAAAAACCCGCACTGGACATCAGTGTGCCAAGTGGCTACACTGACCCTTTGCGCTGCCTGTTAGCTGTCCCCTGCCCGTCACCAGGGGCATGCCCTCGCTTGAGCATCGACGATTGGACCGTTCCTGACCTGGCCTTTTGGCTGATCTGGGAACACCTGTCTCGTGCATCGGGAGAGGGGCCGGTACGCGCGTAGTGAGTCCGAGCCCTCGGAAGGACCCCCTCTTGGCCGCCTCGCGCAACGCCTCGACCGCGAATACGAACAACGGCGCCAGCACCGCCCCGCTGCGCATTTCCTTTGCAAAGATCAAGGAGCCTCTCGAGGTTCCGAACCTGCTCGCGCTGCAGACCGAGAGCTTCGACTGGCTGCTCGGCAACACCGCCTGGCAGAGTCGGGTCGAGGAGGCTCTGGAGAACGGTCAGGACGTCCCCACCAAGTCCGGCCTCGAGGAGATCTTCGAGGAGATCTCCCCGATCGAGGACTTCTCCGGGTCGATGTCGCTGACGTTCCGGGACCACCGCTTCGAGCCGCCGAAGAACTCGATCGACGAGTGCAAGGAGCGCGACTTCACGTACGCCGCCCCGCTCTTCGTCACGGCCGAGTTCACCAACAACGAGACCGGCGAGATCAAGTCCCAGACCGTCTTCATGGGCGACTTCCCGCTCATGACGAACAAGGGCACCTTCGTCATCAACGGCACCGAGCGTGTCGTGGTGTCGCAGCTGGTCCGTTCCCCCGGTGTCTACTTCGACTCCACCATCGACAAGACGTCCGACAAGGACATCTTCTCCGCCAAGATCATCCCGTCCCGGGGTGCCTGGCTGGAGATGGAGATCGACAAGCGCGACATGGTCGGTGTCCGCATCGACCGCAAGCGCAAGCAGTCCGTCACCGTCCTGCTCAAGGCGCTCGGCTGGACCACCGAGCAGATCCTCGAGGAGTTCGGCGACTACGAGTCGATGCGCGCCACCCTGGAGAAGGACCACACCCAGGGCCAGGACGACGCGCTGCTCGACATCTACCGCAAGCTGCGTCCGGGCGAGCCCCCCACGCGTGAGGCCGCGCAGACGCTGCTCGAGAACCTCTACTTCAACCCCAAGCGCTACGACCTCGCCAAGGTCGGCCGCTACAAGGTCAACAAGAAGCTGGCCGCGGACGCGCCGCTCGACGCCGGTGTCCTGACCGTCGAGGACGTCATCGCGACGATCAAGTACCTGGTCAAGCTGCACGCGGGCGAGACCGAGACGGTTGGTGACAACGGTCAGACGATCGTCGTCGAGACCGACGACATCGACCACTTCGGCAACCGTCGTCTGCGCAGCGTCGGCGAGCTCATCCAGAACCAGGTCCGCACCGGTCTTGCTCGTATGGAGCGCGTCGTTCGTGAGCGCATGACCACGCAGGACGTCGAGGCGATCACGCCGCAGACCCTGATCAACATCCGGCCGGTCGTCGCCTCCATCAAGGAGTTCTTCGGCACCAGCCAGCTGTCGCAGTTCATGGACCAGAACAACCCGCTGTCGGGTCTCACCCACAAGCGCCGTCTGTCGGCCCTTGGCCCGGGTGGTCTCTCCCGTGAGCGGGCCGGCTTCGAGGTCCGTGACGTGCACCCCTCGCACTACGGCCGTATGTGCCCGATCGAGACCCCTGAAGGCCCGAACATCGGTCTGATCGGCTCGCTCGCCTCCTACGGTCGCGTCAACGCCTTCGGTTTCGTCGAGACCCCGTACCGCAAGGTCGTCGACGGCCAGGTCACCGACGAGGTGGACTACCTGACCGCCGACGAGGAGGACCGCTTCGTCATCGCGCAGGCCAACGCCACGCTCAACGACGACCTGCGCTTCGCCGAGAACCGCGTCCTGGTCCGCCGCCGTGGCGGCGAGGTCGACTACGTCGCCGGTGACGACGTGGACTACATGGACGTCTCGCCGCGCCAGATGGTGTCGGTCGCAACCGCCATGATCCCGTTCCTCGAGCACGACGACGCCAACCGTGCCCTCATGGGCGCGAACATGATGCGTCAGGCCGTGCCCCTCATCAAGTCCGAGTCCCCGCTCGTCGGCACCGGCATGGAGTACCGCTCCGCCGTCGACGCCGGCGACGTGGTCAAGGCCGAGAAGGCGGGTGTGGTCCAGGAGGTCTCCGCGGACTACATCACCACCGCCAACGACGACGGCACGTACATCACGTACCGCCTGGCCAAGTTCGCCCGCTCCAACCAGGGCACCTCGGTCAACCAGAAGGTCATCGTCAACGAGGGCGACCGGATCGTCGAGGGCCAGGTCCTCGCCGACGGTCCGGCCACCCAGAACGGCGAGATGGCGCTCGGCAAGAACCTGCTCGTGGCGTTCATGCCGTGGGAGGGTCACAACTACGAGGACGCGATCATCCTGTCGCAGCGCCTCGTGCAGGACGACGTCCTCTCCTCGATCCACATCGAGGAGCACGAGGTCGACGCCCGTGACACCAAGCTCGGCCCCGAGGAGATCACCCGGGACATCCCGAACGTCTCCGAGGAGGTCCTCGCCGACCTCGACGAGCGCGGCATCATCCGCATCGGTGCCGAGGTCATCGCCGGTGACATCCTCGTCGGCAAGGTGACCCCCAAGGGTGAGACCGAGCTGACGCCGGAGGAGCGCCTGCTGCGCGCGATCTTCGGTGAGAAGGCCCGTGAGGTCCGTGACACCTCGCTGAAGGTGCCGCACGGCGAGACCGGCAAGGTCATCGGCGTGCGCGTCTTCGACCGCGAGGAGGGCGACGAGCTTCCCCCCGGTGTGAACCAGCTGGTGCGCGTGTACGTGGCGCAGAAGCGCAAGATCACCGACGGTGACAAGCTCGCCGGCCGGCACGGCAACAAGGGCGTCATCTCGAAGATCCTGCCGATCGAGGACATGCCGTTCCTGGAGGACGGCACCCCGGTCGACATCATCCTCAACCCGCTCGGTGTGCCGTCCCGAATGAACCCGGGACAGGTCCTGGAGATCCACCTCGGCTGGCTTGCCAGCCGCGGCTGGGACGTCTCCGGTCTCGCCGACGAGTGGGCCCAGCGCCTGCAGGTCATCGGCGCCGACGCGGTCGCCCCGGGCACCAACGTCGCCACCCCGGTCTTCGACGGTGCGCGTGAGGACGAGCTCGCCGGTCTGCTGGAGCACACGATCCCGAACCGCGACGGCGAGCGCATGGTGCTCCCGTCCGGCAAGGCCCCGCTGTTCGACGGCCGCTCGGGTGAGCCCTTCCCGGAGCCGATCTCGGTCGGCTACATGTACATCCTGAAGCTGCACCACCTGGTCGACGACAAGCTGCACGCCCGCTCGACCGGTCCGTACTCCATGATCACCCAGCAGCCGCTGGGTGGTAAGGCGCAGTTCGGTGGCCAGCGCTTCGGCGAGATGGAGGTGTGGGCCCTCGAGGCCTACGGCGCCGCCTACGCGCTCCAGGAGCTGCTGACCATCAAGTCCGACGACGTCACCGGCCGCGTGAAGGTCTACGAGGCCATCGTCAAGGGCGAGAACATCCCCGAGCCCGGCATCCCCGAGTCCTTCAAGGTGCTCATCAAGGAGATGCAGTCGCTCTGCCTGAACGTGGAGGTGCTGTCCAGCGACGGTATGTCCATCGAGATGCGTGACACCGACGAGGACGTCTTCCGCGCTGCGGAGGAGCTCGGCATCGACCTGTCCCGGCGTGAGCCGAGCAGCGTCGAAGAGGTCTGACGGGAGTTCGGCGGACCTTGAGCGATCAAGGTCCGCCGGCCCCGGGACCCCCGTTTCAGACCCCAAGACTTACAACCCTGAGAGGGATTGACGCATAGTGCTCGACGTCAACTTCTTCGACGAGCTCCGGATCGGCCTGGCCACCGCTGACGACATCCGTCAGTGGAGCCACGGCGAGGTCAAGAAGCCCGAGACCATCAACTACCGCACCCTCAAGCCCGAAAAGGACGGACTCTTCTGCGAGAAGATCTTCGGTCCGACCCGGGACTGGGAGTGCTACTGCGGCAAGTACAAGCGCGTCCGCTTCAAGGGCATCATCTGTGAGCGCTGTGGCGTCGAGGTCACGCGCGCCAAGGTGCGCCGTGAGCGGATGGGCCACATCGAGCTGGCCGCGCCCGTCACGCACATCTGGTACTTCAAGGGCGTCCCGTCGCGTCTCGGGTACCTGCTCGACCTGGCCCCGAAGGACCTGGAGAAGGTCATCTACTTCGCGGCGTACATGATCACGTACGTCGACGAGGAGCGCCGTACGCGCGACCTGCCCTCCCTCGAGGCGCACGTCTCCGTCGAGCGGCAGCAGATCGAGAACCGCCGCGACGCCGACCTGGAGGCCCGCGCCAAGAAGCTCGAGGCCGACCTGGCCGAGCTGGAGGCCGAGGGCGCCAAGGCCGACGTACGCCGGAAGGTCCGTGAGGGCGCCGAGCGTGAGATGAAGCAGCTGCGCGACCGTGCGCAGCGCGAGATCGACCGCCTCGACGAGGTGTGGACCCGGTTCAAGAACCTCAAGGTCCAGGACCTCGAGGGCGACGAGCTGCTCTACCGCGAGCTGCGTGACCGCTTCGGCACGTACTTCGACGGTTCGATGGGTGCCGCGGCGCTGCAGAAGCGCCTGGAGTCCTTCGACCTGGACGAGGAGGCCGAGCGTCTCCGCGAGATCATCCGTACCGGCAAGGGGCAGAAGAAGACCCGTGCGCTCAAGCGCCTCAAGGTCGTCTCCGCGTTCCTGCAGACCAGCAACAGCCCCAAGGGCATGGTGCTCGACTGCGTGCCGGTCATCCCGCCGGACCTCCGCCCGATGGTGCAGCTGGACGGTGGCCGCTTCGCGACCTCCGACCTGAACGACCTGTACCGCCGTGTGATCAACCGGAACAACCGACTGAAGCGGCTTCTCGACCTCGGCGCGCCCGAGATCATCGTCAACAACGAGAAGCGCATGCTCCAGGAGGCCGTCGACGCGCTGTTCGACAACGGCCGTCGTGGCCGTCCGGTCACCGGCCCCGGCAACCGCCCGCTGAAGTCCCTCAGCGACATGCTGAAGGGTAAGCAGGGCCGTTTCCGTCAGAACCTGCTCGGCAAGCGTGTGGACTACTCCGCGCGTTCCGTGATCGTCGTCGGTCCGCAGCTGAAGCTGCACCAGTGCGGTCTGCCGAAGGCGATGGCGCTGGAGCTCTTCAAGCCGTTCGTGATGAAGCGCCTGGTCGACCTGAACCACGCGCAGAACATCAAGAGCGCGAAGCGCATGGTGGAGCGCGGCCGCACGGTCGTGTACGACGTCCTCGAAGAGGTCATCGCCGAGCACCCGGTTCTGCTGAACCGTGCGCCCACCCTGCACCGCCTCGGCATCCAGGCCTTCGAGCCGCAGCTGGTCGAGGGCAAGGCCATCCAGATCCACCCGCTCGTCTGCACCGCGTTCAACGCGGACTTCGACGGTGACCAGATGGCCGTGCACCTGCCGCTGTCCGCGGAGGCGCAGGCCGAGGCCCGCATCCTGATGCTGTCCTCGAACAACATCCTCAAGCCGGCCGACGGCCGCCCGGTGACGATGCCGACCCAGGACATGGTCCTCGGTCTGTTCTTCCTCACCACGGACGGCGAGGGCCGCAACGTGACGGGCGAGGAGCGCTCCTTCTCCTCCGTCGCCGAGGCGATCATGGCGTTCGACGCCGGCGAGCTGTCGCTGCAGTCGCGCGTGGACATCCGCTTCCCGGTGGGCACCATCCCGCCGCGCGGCTGGACCCCGCCGGCGCAGGAGGAGGGCGAGCCGGAGTGGCAGCAGGGTGACTCGTTCCGTCTGAACACGACCCTGGGCCGTGCGCTCTTCAACGAGCTGCTGCCCGAGGACTACCCGTTCGTCGACTACGAGGTCGGCAAGAAGCAGCTCTCCGAGATCGTCAACGACCTCGCCGAGCGCTACCCGAAGGTCATCGTGGCGGCGACGCTCGACAACCTGAAGGCGGCCGGCTTCTACTGGGCCACCCGTTCCGGTGTCACCGTCGCCATCTCCGACGTCGTCGTCCCCGACGCGAAGAAGGAGATCGTCGCCGGGTACGAGGCCAAGGACGAGAAGGTCCAGAAGCAGTACGAGCGCGGTCTGATCACCAAGGAAGAGCGCACCCAGGAGCTCATCCAGATCTGGACCCAGGCGACCAACGAGGTCGCCGAGGCGATGAACGAGAACTTCCCGAAGACCAACCCGATCTTCATGATGGTGAACTCGGGTGCACGAGGCAACATGATGCAGATGCGTCAGATCGCCGGTATGCGTGGTCTCGTGTCGAACGCCAAGAACGAGACGATCCCGCGTCCGATCAAGGCGTCGTTCCGTGAGGGTCTGTCCGTGCTGGAGTACTTCATCTCCACGCACGGTGCCCGTAAGGGTCTCGCGGACACCGCCCTGCGTACCGCCGACTCGGGTTACCTGACCCGTCGTCTGGTGGACGTCTCGCAGGACGTCATCATCCGCGAGGAGGACTGCGGCACCGAGCGCGGTCTGAAGCTGCGCATCGCCAACCGCGGTGCCGACGGTGTGCTGCGCAAGGCGGACGACGTCGAGACCAGCGTCTATGCCCGCATGCTCGCCGAGGACGTCGTCATCGACGGCAAGGTGATCGCGCCGGCCAACGTGGACCTCGGCGACGTGCTCATCGACCAGCTCGTGCACCACGGTGTCGAGGAGGTCAAGACCCGCTCGATCCTGACCTGCGAGTCCCACGTCGGCACCTGTGCCATGTGCTACGGCCGTTCGCTCGCCACCGGCAAGCTGGTCGACATCGGTGAGGCGGTCGGCATCATCGCCGCCCAGTCCATCGGTGAGCCCGGCACCCAGCTGACGATGCGCACCTTCCACACCGGTGGTGTGGCCGGTGACGACATCACCCAGGGTCTGCCGCGTGTCGTCGAGCTCTTCGAGGCCCGTACGCCGAAGGGTGTCGCCCCGATCTCCGAGGCCACCGGCCGCGTCCGGATCGAGGAGACCGAGAAGACCAAGAAGATCGTCGTCACCCCGGACGACGGCAGCGACGAGACGGCGTACCCGATCTCGAAGCGTGCCCGGCTCCTGGTCAGCGAGGGCGAGCACGTCGAGGTGGGCCAGAAGCTCACCGTGGGTGCCACCAACCCGCACGACGTGCTGCGCATCCTGGGCCAGCGTGCCGTCCAGGTCCACCTGGTCGGCGAGGTCCAGAAGGTGTACAACTCGCAGGGTGTGTCGATCCACGACAAGCACATCGAGATCATCATCCGGCAGATGCTCCGCCGCGTGACGATCATCGAGTCCGGCGACGCCGAGCTGCTGCCCGGCGAGCTGGTCGAGCGCTCCCGCTTCGAGCAGGAGAACCGTCGTGTGGTCCAGGAGGGCGGGCACCCGGCCTCCGGTCGTCCGCAGCTCATGGGTATCACCAAGGCCTCGCTGGCCACGGAGTCCTGGCTGTCGGCGGCGTCCTTCCAGGAGACGACCAGGGTGCTCACGGACGCGGCGATCAACGCCAAGTCCGACTCCCTGATCGGCCTCAAGGAGAACGTCATCATCGGTAAGCTCATCCCGGCCGGTACGGGTCTGTCCCGCTACCGCAACATCCGGGTCGAGCCGACCGAGGAGGCCAAGGCCGCGATGTACTCGGCCGTCGGCTACGACGACATCGACTACTCGCCGTTCGGCACGGGCTCCGGCCAGGCCGTGCCGCTGGAGGACTACGACTACGGTCCGTACAACCAGTAAGCGAGCAGCTTGAGTTGAAGGGCGGTCACCTTTCGGGGTGGCCGCCCTTCGGCGTTCTCGGAGCATGGCGCACTTCTCGCTCGCCATGGGGCGTCGGCGGACGGTTCGGCCTGGGGCTTCTGGTTGTCCGGGTCGGCCTGACGTGGCCAAGTCCCGGGTGAGCGAGGTCGAGGAGTTCGACGGCCTGGGCGCGAGGAAGGCGCGTGCGCGGGTCGCACAGGAGAAGAAGGGGTCTGGCCCGGCCTGTTGCCGACGTTGCTGACCGGGCCGGCTCCGCCGGCACGTACAACGTCACGGTCGATGGCCCGCACTTGCTCGTGGGCTCGACGCCCGCCATCGACCCGCAGAGCAGTGTGCAGATTCACTTCAACCTTGCTCCAGTCCCTTTGGGGGAGTCGCGTGCAATCGGAAGTCGCGGGCTGGGAGGGGAGTTCCCGCTCCACCGTACCGAGGTTGACGATTTCGTCGACATTCTCTGAACATCCAGAACCCGAGCCGATGCATGACCCCACCCCGGGCTGGGTAGACCCCCAAACCACGAGGCACACACAGGGCGCACGCGAGTGGACAAGAGAGCGCCCGTACCGGAGGCGTTCCGGTCGCGAAACTTCCCGCCCTGTGGTATATGCACGCTCCTTCACAACACCGCAGACAGGACACGCCGTAACGCCCGGCGTGTCGGTTGTGCTGCTTCTGTTTTGACCGGAGTCAGTACGCTGGGTACGCTCAGACCTTGTGCCTGGGGTGTGCCCTGGCCCTCGTGCGTGCCTTCAACCGCACGCGGGGCCGAGCGTGGCCACCGTAATCCGTGCCTCTTTCTGCCTGCCGGCGGAAGTCCGCGGGATTCGACACACCCGACCGCGTGGGTCGGCGAAGTTCCAGGTTAGCTGTACCAATCGGCACACAGAAACCGGAGAAGTAGTGCCTACGATCCAGCAGCTGGTCCGCAAGGGCCGGCAGGACAAGGTCGAGAAGAACAAGACGCCCGCACTCGAGGGTTCCCCTCAGCGTCGTGGCGTCTGCACGCGTGTGTTCACGACCACCCCGAAGAAGCCGAACTCGGCCCTGCGTAAGGTCGCGCGTGTGCGTCTGACCAGCGGGATCGAGGTCACGGCTTACATTCCGGGTGAGGGACACAACCTGCAGGAGCACTCCATCGTGCTCGTGCGCGGCGGCCGTGTGAAGGACCTGCCGGGTGTTCGCTACAAGATCATCCGCGGCTCGCTCGACACCCAGGGTGTCAAGAACCGCAAGCAGGCTCGCAGCCGTTACGGCGCCAAGAAGGAGAAGTAAGAATGCCTCGTAAGGGCCCCGCCCCGAAGCGTCCGGTCATCATCGACCCGGTCTACGGCTCTCCTCTGGTGACCTCCCTGATCAACAAGGTGCTGCTGAACGGTAAGCGCTCGACGGCTGAGCGGATCGTTTACGGCGCCATGGAGGGTCTGCGCGACAAGACCGGCAACGACCCGGTCATCACGCTGAAGCGCGCTCTCGAGAACATCAAGCCGACCCTCGAGGTCAAGTCCCGCCGTGTCGGTGGCGCCACCTACCAGGTCCCGGTCGAGGTCAAGCCCGGCCGTGCCAACACCCTGGCGCTGCGCTGGCTGGTCGGTTACTCCCGCGCCCGTCGCGAGAAGACCATGACCGAGCGTCTGCTCAACGAGCTCCTCGACGCGTCCAACGGCCTCGGTGCCGCTGTGAAGAAGCGCGAGGACACGCACAAGATGGCCGAGTCCAACAAGGCCTTCGCGCACTACCGCTGGTAGTCGCTACCCACATCGAGACCGAGAGAAGACTGAAGCCTTATGGCTACCACTTCACTTGACCTGGCCAAGGTCCGCAACATTGGGATCATGGCCCACATCGACGCGGGCAAGACGACCACCACCGAGCGGATCCTGTTCTACACCGGTGTGTCTTACAAGATCGGTGAGGTCCACGACGGCGCTGCCACCATGGACTGGATGGAGCAGGAGCAGGAGCGTGGCATCACGATCACCTCTGCTGCCACCACCTGTCACTGGCCGCTGGAAGACGTCGACCACACCATCAACATCATCGACACGCCGGGCCACGTCGACTTCACCGTCGAGGTGGAGCGTTCCCTGCGCGTGCTGGACGGTGCCGTGACGGTGTTCGACGGCGTCGCCGGCGTCGAGCCCCAGTCCGAGACGGTGTGGCGTCAGGCGGACCGCTACGGCGTTCCGCGTATCTGCTTCGTCAACAAGCTGGACCGGACGGGTGCCGAGTTCCACCGCTGCGTCGACATGATCAGCGACCGCCTTGGCGCGCAGCCGATCGTCATGCAGCTCCCGATCGGTGCCGAGGCCGACTTCAAGGGCGTCGTGGACCTGGTCCGCATGAAGGCGCTCGTGTGGTCCGCCGAGGCCACCAAGGGCGAGATGTACGACGTCGTCGACATCCCGGCCACGCACACCGAGGCTGCCGAGGAGTACCGCGGCAAGCTGATCGAGGCCGTTGCCGAGAACGACGAAGAGATCATGGAGCTGTACCTGGAGGGCGAGGAGCCTTCCGAGGAGCAGCTGTACGCCGCGATCCGTCGTATCACCATCGCCTCCGGCAAGTCCAAGGACACCACGGTCACCCCGGTGTTCTGCGGCACCGCGTTCAAGAACAAGGGCGTCCAGCCCCTGCTCGACGCGGTCGTGCGCTACCTCCCCTCCCCGCTTGACGTCGAGGCCATCGAGGGCCACGCCGTCAACAACCCGGAGGAGGTCGTCAAGCGCAAGCCGTCCGACGACGAGCCGCTGTCCGCGCTGGCGTTCAAGATCATGAGCGACCCGCACCTCGGCAAGCTCACCTTCGTCCGGGTCTACTCGGGCCGCCTGGAGTCCGGCACCGCCGTGCTGAACTCCGTCAAGGGCAAGAAGGAGCGCATCGGCAAGATCTACCGCATGCACGCGAACAAGCGTGAGGAGATCGACTCGGTGGGCGCCGGCGACATCGTCGCCGTGATGGGCCTGAAGCAGACCACCACCGGTGAGACGCTGGCCGACGACAAGAACCCGGTGATCCTGGAGTCCATGGACTTCCCGGCGCCGGTCATCCAGGTCGCGATCGAGCCCAAGTCCAAGGGCGACCAGGAGAAGCTGGGTGTCGCCATCCAGCGTCTCGCGGAGGAGGACCCCTCCTTCCAGGTCCACTCGGACGAGGAGACCGGCCAGACCATCATCGGTGGTATGGGCGAGCTGCACCTCGAGGTGCTGGTCGACCGTATGCGCCGTGAGTTCAAGGTCGAGGCGAACGTCGGCAAGCCGCAGGTGGCGTACCGCGAGACCATCCGCAAGGCGGTCGACCGGGTCGACTACACGCACAAGAAGCAGACTGGTGGTACCGGCCAGTTCGCGAAGGTGCAGATCGCGATCGAGCCGCTCGAGGGTGGCGACACCTCGTACGAGTTCGTGAACAAGGTGACCGGTGGTCGTATCCCGAAGGAGTACATCCCTTCGGTCGACGCCGGTGCGCAGGAGGCCATGCAGTTCGGCATCCTCGCCGGTTACGAGATGACCGGTGTGCGCGTGACGCTGCTCGACGGTGCCTACCACGAGGTCGACTCCTCCGAGCTCGCGTTCAAGATCGCCGGTTCGCAGGCCTTCAAGGAGGCCGCGCGCAAGGCCAGCCCCGTGCTGCTCGAGCCGATGATGGCCGTCGAGGTCACCACGCCCGAGGACTACATGGGTGAGGTCATCGGCGACATCAACTCCCGCCGTGGCCAGATCCAGGCCATGGAGGAGCGGGCCGGTGCCCGCGTCGTGAAGGGTCTCGTGCCCCTTTCGGAGATGTTCGGTTACGTCGGCGACCTGCGCAGCAAGACGTCCGGCCGCGCCAGCTACTCCATGCAGTTCGACTCCTACGCCGAGGTTCCGCGGAACGTCGCCGAGGAGATCATCGCGAAGGCCAAGGGCGAGTAACGCACCGCGTTCACACGCCGTAGGCTTGACTCCGGAGTCTCGCGGGGCAAACAGCCACAATCGTGGATGTTTGCCCCGGGGCCCGGGACTTAACAGCAAAGATCACCTGGCGCCGATGAAGTAAGGCGTACAGAACCACTCCACAGGAGGACCCCAGTGGCGAAGGCGAAGTTCGAGCGGACTAAGCCGCACGTCAACATCGGCACCATCGGTCACATCGACCACGGTAAGACGACCCTCACGGCCGCCATTACCAAGGTGCTGCACGACGCGTACCCGGACCTGAACGAGGCCACCCCGTTCGACAACATCGACAAGGCTCCTGAGGAGCGTCAGCGCGGTATCACCATCTCCATCGCGCACGTCGAGTACCAGACCGAGGCGCGTCACTACGCCCACGTCGACTGCCCGGGTCACGCGGACTACATCAAGAACATGATCACCGGTGCCGCGCAGATGGACGGCGCGATCCTGGTGGTCGCCGCCACCGACGGCCCGATGCCGCAGACCAAGGAGCACGTGCTCCTGGCCCGCCAGGTCGGCGTTCCGTACATCGTGGTCGCCCTGAACAAGGCCGACATGGTGGACGACGAGGAGATCATGGAGCTCGTCGAGCTCGAGGTCCGTGAGCTCCTCTCCGAGTACGAGTTCCCGGGCGACGACCTTCCGGTCGTCCGTGTCTCCGCGCTGAAGGCCCTCGAGGGCGACGCGCAGTGGACGCAGTCCGTCCTGGACCTCATGAACGCCGTCGACACCGCGATTCCGGAGCCGGAGCGCGACGTCGACAAGCCGTTCCTGATGCCGATCGAGGACGTCTTCACGATCACCGGTCGCGGTACGGTCGTCACCGGCCGTATCGAGCGTGGTGTCCTGAAGGTCAACGAGACCGTCGACATCATCGGCATCAAGACCGAGAAGACCACCACCACGGTCACCGGTATCGAGATGTTCCGCAAGCTGCTCGACGAGGGCCAGGCCGGTGAGAACGTCGGTCTGCTGCTCCGCGGCATCAAGCGCGAGGACGTCGAGCGCGGCCAGGTCATCATCAAGCCGGGCTCGGTCACCCCGCACACCGAGTTCGAGGCGCAGGCCTACATCCTCTCCAAGGACGAGGGTGGCCGCCACACGCCGTTCTTCAACAACTACCGTCCGCAGTTCTACTTCCGTACGACGGACGTGACCGGCGTCGTGACCCTCCCCGAGGGCACCGAGATGGTCATGCCGGGTGACAACACCGAGATGAAGGTGGAGCTCATCCAGCCCGTCGCCATGGAAGAGGGCCTGAAGTTCGCCATCCGTGAGGGTGGCCGCACGGTGGGCGCCGGCCAGGTCACCAAGATCACGAAGTGATCTTGAGCCTGACCCGGAAGCACAGCTTGGGCTGAGCTCCTGAAAGGGCCCGTACGACTTCGGTCGTACGGGCCCTTTCGCATACCTCCGCATACCTCCGCAGGGTCGAGCGTGACGCCGGGCTTCAGCGTCACGACATAGTCCAGCTCGCTGCTGTTGGCGGCCTGCGCCACGTTCACCTTGTCGCCCAGGGAGCTCCAGAAGCCGGTGTGCTGCACGCCGCGGGTCTGGATGATGGGTACGACGACCTTGAGCGAGGTGAGCGCGGCGGTCGACTTGACGGTGACGGAGCTCTGCTCCCAGTAGTCGTTGGAGTCCGCGTCCACGTTCCCGTCGGACCACAGGTAGCCGGTCTGCGTCTGCGACTGTGTGTTCCGGGTGGCCGACGAGGAGAGCTGTTCCTGCTGGCTGCCGGTGCTGTCCGTGGAGGGGCCGGCTGCGTCGGACTTCGGGGGTGGACCGAGGCGCCTGCGGGGCTGCTCCCGCTCCCGCCCCCGCCCCGCCCGACACGGGGACGTAGACGACGTCGGGGCCGCTCCTGCCGCTGCCCTCCTTCTGCGGGGAGGGGACGGCCGACGGCTTCTTGACCTCACCGGAAGCGGGCTTCCCGGCCTCGGCTTCCTTGTCGGCCGCCGTGGTCACCTTGTCATGACAGGCGCGATGGGCTGGCTCGGCGCCCTGAAACGGCACCGCAAGGGCGTCCTCCTGGGCCCGCAGAGCGTGTTGGAGGGCGACTTCGGCGGGTCATGGCGCTCGCTCCTCGTCGTCTGTGCCCAGGGGCAAGGATCGTCGCCTTCATGCTAGGCGGCCGTGAGATCGGATCGGCAGTCGCGGCAGCGGCCGGGGACGGGGGAGCGGAAGGCTCGGTCGCAGCCGTCGCAGGTCTGGAGCGGGTGCCGTGTGTCAGGGGGCGGGGCTGGGGCTCGGAACGGCGGCGAGGGCGGAAGCTGAGCGGTGAGCCGGTGGGCCAGGAGGGCTGCGGGGCGTCGTAGGCCTTCGGGTGGCAGATCTGCGGTCAGGGCCTGTCGTACGGCCGTGGCGCTGACGTCGCGCTCCAGCCAGACGGCGACTCCGGGGGCGAGGTGCCGGGTGTCGCAGGCGGAGAGGAGGAGGCGGGGGTCCTGGCGACGGAGTTCGGTCAGGAGATCGGCCGCCGCCTGGAGGAGCGCGGGGGAGGGGAAGGCCGGCTGCGGTACGGCGGGGAGGGCGCGCTTCTTCGGCGCGGGCCGCGCCGCCCGCCGCACGGGCTGATCGTGGTCGGTGTGCCGGGCTCCGGGCTGGTTGCAGGAGACCGTGCGGGTGACGATACGGCCGTCGCCGACCCGTTCCCGGGTGCGGCGCAGGTAGCCGTGGGCCTCCAGCTCGCGCAGGGCGGCGGCGATCCGCGCCGCGCCCTCGGGGAAGCGGGCGGCGAGGGTCTTGATGTCGACGCGGGCCCCCTTGGGCAGCGACTGGATGTGCACGGCCAGGCCGATGGCGAGGAGCGAGAGCTCCGAGTGCTGGGCCAGGTGGTTGCCGATCACCGTGAAGCGGGTGGTGTGGCGGGTGTTGTCGTGGGTGAGGCCGCCGGAGTGGGGCCGCCTGTGCGGGTGGTTGTTGGCGGCAAGGCGGGACTGGGCTTGCGTCGGCACGCTAGGGTTCTGGGTATCCATCAGGAAGTTGCGACCTTCCTCGTTGGTCAGGCCCTCGCACTGGGATGCCAGTCCCGGCGGGGGCCGTCGCATGTCTGCGGTTGTTGCGCCGAGCGTAGGGCAGGCAACCGGCTCGCAATGCAGCCGAGTTGGTGATGTTCACTCGCGCGGGTGAGGCGCTGCCGCAGGCGGGAGGAGGGGTGGGGCTTGGTGGGGTCCTTTCACCGGTGGTCCTTGGGGAAGACCGCCCGTGGCACCGGAGCACGGTTCGCCGGGTTCCGGTGGGAGAACAAGTTCGGCCCATACCGTCTTGCGTGGCGCCGGGCCTTCCGAGACCCCCCCAACGATCGGCCAGGGTGCCCACGAGGAGCAGACCTCGGCCGGACTCCGCCTCGAGGATGGGGCGTTGGGCACAGGGGAGACGGTCCCCGCGTGTGTCGGTGACTTCGATGCGGAGGGTGTCGCCGACGACGTACAGCGTGAGCCGGAAGTCCCGGCCGGGGACGCGGCCGTGGGTGACCGCGTTGGCCGCCAGCTCGGCGACGATGTGGATCGGCGCTTCCCACGAGAGTCCCCAGGCGCGGAGCTGTTCGGTGGCGAGCAGACGGGCGAGGCGGGCTCCGCGGGGTGTGGGGGACAGCAGGACGCTGAAGTTGCGCATAGCGCTGCCGAGTTGGGCCGTGGGGGCGGTAGTTCCATGATTCACGTTACTCAGAGTGGCCGCATGCGCCTACCGTGAGGAGTGACTACGCCGTTGCGTACGGTGACTGTCCGGACGTTGTCCGGTCGTGTCCGGGCTGTCGGGGTGGCGCACACGGGTAGGGGCGTGGCGGTACGACGCGTACGACGGAGGGTGCGGGATGTCGGTGGACGGCGAGGCGGTACGGCTCAAGGGCGAGGCGGGCGAGCCGGGTTGGGATGTGGACCCGGACGACGACTGGGGAGTGGCCGTCGTCGCGACCGTGGGGCGGCAGTTGAAGCTGCGGCGCGAGGCCGTGGGGATGCGCGCCGCCGACTTCGGGCCGGCGGTCGGGTACGGCGAGGACATGGTCTACAAGATCGAAAGCGGGAAGCGGATCCCTCGGCCCGAGTACCTGGACAAGGCGGACGAGGTGCTGGGTGCCGGTGGGTTGCTCTCGGCGATGAAGGAGGATGTACGGAGGGTCCGGTACCCGAAGAAGGTGCGGGACCTGGCGCAGTCGGAGGCGAAGGCGGTCGAGCTTCAGCTCTACGACCCGCTGAACATTCACGGGTTGTTGCAGACGCCGGAGTACGCCCGTGGGCTTCTCCTGATGCGCCGCCCTGCGTACACCGCGGACGAGGTGGAGCGGTTCATCGCCGCCCGCGTGGCCCGCAAGGAAGTCTTCGAACGGGACCCGGCGCCTGAGCTCAGCTTCGTCCTGGAGGAGTGGACGCTTCGACGCCCGCTCGGCGGGAGGGCGGCGCTGCGTCGCCAGCTTGAACGTCTGCTGGAGGCAGGGCAGTTGCGGAACGTCGAGCTTCAGGTGATGCCGATGGATCGCGAGGAGCATGCCGGGCTGGCCGGTGGAATCGAGGTGCTGAAGTTCGCTGACGGCTCGGCAGTGGGGCGTTCACCGGCCGTGGCCAACGGCCGACCGGTTTCCGAGCCCAGGCAGCTCCGTATCCTTGAACTGCGGTATGGCATCATCCGGGCTCAGGCTCTCGCACCCCGTGAGTCGACGGCCTTCATCGAGCAACTGCTGGGGGAGACATGATCCGCAAGATCTCGGCCGGGGACGCCTCCGACCTGGCATGGTTCAAGAGCAGCTACAGCAGCAGCAGCGAGGGCGACTCCTGCGTCGAAGTCGCCACCACCCCCACCACCATCCACGTCCGCGACTCCAAGAACATCGCCGGGCCCCGACTCGCGCTCGCGCCGGAGGCCTGGGCCGACTTCGTGCCGTACGCCGCCATGGGCTGAGTGGTCACCAGGACGGCGGCAGGTAGTACCAGGCCTCCTGGCCCGGACGGGCGTGGTGGGCCCTGCAGTGCTCGGTCAGCGGATGGTCGGCGCCGAGGTGCCGCTCGCAGTCGTCGAGCAACGCGCGGAACGCGGTGTTCGCCTCGTCGGAGCGGCCGGAGCACCCGGTCCAGAGGGCCTGTTGATGGCGCCCCGCGAGTGTGAGTTCGTGGTCGGGCCCCAGAGCTCTGGCGGTGTCCTCGACGACGGACGCCAGGAGGGCCAGCGCCTCGCCCCACCGGCCTGCCGTACCCGTCCATCCGGTGAGCTGGAGACGGCCGCTCAGGGTGCGTGGGTGATCGACGCCGTGGATGGCGGCCCAGCCCTCGACCACCTCGGCGAGGAGCCGCAGACCCAGTGCGGTGTCACCGGCCGTGGTCACCGCCCCGGCCTGGTTCCAGCGGGCGTAGACGGTGAGCCTGTGGTGAGTCCCCAGCAGCCGGCCGGCGTCGTCGGCGAGTTCGCCCCACAGCCGGACCGCCTCGGTCGTCCGTCCACTGTCGAAGGTCCCGCCCGCCACCTCGAACCGGCTGTTGAGAGTCGTCAGATGCTCGGGACCCAACACCCGCAGGGAGCGTGTCTGCGTGGCGAGGGCCAGGCGCAGCGCCTCGGACGTGCGGCCGGCGTGGCCGGTCCACCGGGCGACGTCCAACGCGGCTTCGAACGTCTGAGCATGGTCGTCCCCGTACCTCTGCCGGACGTCCTCATACAACCGCGTGACCAGCTCGAGGGCCTCTTCCACGTTGCCGGCCCCGCCGGTCCACCAGGCCAGGGCCGAGCGAAGCGTGAACAGGACCTCGGGATCGGTGTCGGGCGGGGCCGACTGGAGCGTGGTCCGCAGCACCTCGCAGGCCTCCGCCAGCCGCCACTCGTCCCCCAGGAGCAGTGCCAGCCCGGCGGCGGCAGTGAGAACACCACCGTCGGAGGCCTTCTGGAAGGCATCCCGGGCGGCTGTGCGCTGCGCCCGCGTGAGCGCCGCCCGGCCGATGTCCTCGCAGACCTCGGCGTCCGCCGCCGCGATCAGCACGGCCCAGGTGCCGTCCAGGACGGGGGTGCTCTCCGGGACGGCGTCCATGCTGTCGGGCAGGTAGTCGAAGACGTAGTAGCCGTCTTCCGCCGAGTCCGCGGGCGTGAGCATGCTGCTCGTGGCGTGCACCGCTGTCGCCGCCCAGGCCAGTGCTTCCTCCCACCCCTCGGGGTGCAGCCGGAGCCCGCCCCGCTCGGCGAGATGCAGTTCGTGGAGGTCGCGGAGCAGCGCGGTCGGAAGTGGTCGGCTCCATCCCGCTCGGCTGGCGTCCACCGCCGCACCGACCAGGGCGGCTCCGCGAACGTGCCGTCCCTCCGGTGCCCAGGCGTCCTGCCAGGCCCGGAGCAGTTCGGGGCCGGCGGCCAGGAACTCGGCGATGCCGTACCGCTCGGCGCCGCCGATCGCCCGGGCGAGACGTTTGTCCTGGCTGAACTCCCGGGCCCGCGTCACCTCGCGCTCGTTCCAGCGCCGGTCCAGCCGGATCTCGTACGCGATGGCCAGCACGTCCCGCCCGAACCGTCGGACCGAACCCTCGGGACCCTCCTGGACGGGACCCGGCAGGCCCTGGTACCGGGCCCTTTCCTGCGCCCTGATCGTTGCCAGGACCACAGCACCCGGGCGGGTGAGCCGGTCCAGAAGGCGCGGGGTCAGTCCGCCTGCGCCCAGGTACCGCTCGATGTCGTCCAGCCAGACGACCGAGCCGTGTCCGCCCGGGAGCGCTGCCGCGGCCGCCCGCAGCGCCGTCGGGTCGGCCGGATCGGGCACGATCAGAGCGGCCCGGGGGAGGACTTCCCGGGCCGCTTCGAACGCCGCTCGTGTCTTGCCCGCCGTGGACTCGCCGACGACCAGGACGAAAGGGTGCGTGCGCAGGGCCTCCTCGATCTCGGTGCTCCGGTCCCGCCGCACGAAGGGAGGGAGCTTCGGGTCGATCGTGCGCGCGTTCTCCTCCGGGGCGGCCGGATGAACGCCGATTCTGGTGAGGTCGTCGATGTCACGGACTCCGGGTATCCGACCTCGACGGTCGCGCAGCAGCTTGTCCCTGATCTCCAGAACCTGCCGCCTGCTGTCGTCGATGAGCTGCTGTCCCCTCTGGGACAAGGCCGCGCCCACAGTCGCGGCCACGGCTATCAGGGCCCCACCCACAACGCCCGGGAGCACGCGGGCCAACCAGGAGGCCGCCGACAGGCCGACGGCGACGGTGACGAGCAGCCACCAGCCGCTCTGACGGATCCCCCATCTCCGCATACGGCCCATGAGAACACCACCGCCGGGGCGGGTCCATAGAACGAATGCCTGGAACAGATGGTCTTGCGGCTCCATCTCGGGGAGCGACTGCCGTTTCTCCAGGTACGTGGCGAAGGCCGCGGTCAGTGACGACCTCGTGCGTTCCTCCGCGAGCACGTCCGGTTGCGCGCTGCCGAACCCCTCGAAGAGGGTGCGCCGACCGGGGCGGCGGTGGGTTCCGGTTCGCTGATGTCGTACTCGTCCATGGAGTGTCGGTCGGATTCGATCACCAACCGCTGCCGTCCGGACATTCCGTCGCTGACGCTGGGGCCTCTCCTGTTCGTACGCCCTGATGAGGAAGGCCAGTGTGCCCTCACCATGCCGTGTGGGCGTGCGAAACCGGTGTGAATCACCCGTCCAGTGATCAGCGCAGGGTTGGAACCCCGCCCTCCTCAACCCCCGTCAGCGTGACCCCCGTCAGGTCGCGCAGTCGGCGTGCCGCCACGGCTGCGAGGTCGTCCGGGGCCGGTGGGGTGGAGCCCAGCCCGATGGCGTAGCGGACCGGGTTCGTGGTGAAGGGGCGGGGCCAGGCGTGGCAGTCGGGGGCCAGCGCCGAGAGGTCGGTGAGGAGGGCGCGCATCCTGCCGCGTACCCGGCCCTCGTCCGCGTCCGAGCCCACCGTCACCACCGCCCAGGCCGCGTGGCGGCGGTGGAGTGGGGCAGGGGCGAGGAGTTCGGCACGGGGGTACGGGTCCTTGGTCGCGTCCAGCAACTCCCAGGCACGGAACAGCTCTTGGGTGATGAGGTCGCGCATGCCCGCCGTAACTTGGTCCGTACAGGGGCGTACCGGGGCGGTGGGAGTTGTGATGGTGAGGGGGAGGGGCTCGGTGCTGTCGCCCGCCGATCCCACCGGCTCCCGCCAGTCCCAAGCCGCCCACGTCGCGAAGAAGTGCCGTAGGAGATCGCCCGGCGGCAGGTCGCCGGCCTCGGCCGCGGTGCGGGCCGCCAGGACGGACCAGGCCAGGCCCGGCAGGCCGCCGAAGGGTGCCGAGTCCAGACCCCGGGCCTTCGCCCATGCCTTGACCTGCGTGGCCAGCCGCGCGAAGGCCGGCCCGTGTGCGCCCACCGACGCCACCACCGCGTCGGCGTCGCTCACCGCGCTGAGCGCGATCGCCGCCGCCTCGCCCAACTCGGCCCGGCGCTCCACCGCCTCGGCGGGGTCCATCGAACCGGTGGCGACGACGACCAGGTCCACTTCCAGTCCGTCGACCCGCAACCGCAGACCGGGTACGCGCGCCCCGACCACCTCACACACATCGGTCGCCTCGGGGAGCTCGGCAGCCAACTGTGCCTGTATGGCGGCGAGTTCGACCGCTCCGGGCAGCGCCGCCACCAGGTCCAGGTCCGCACCCGGCAGCGCGCAACCCATACGCCGGGAGCCCACGACGTGTACGACGCCTTCGGAGAGCGTGTTCCCGATACGGCGGCTGGTCTCCTCGGCCACCCGTGACCTGTCCTGGGCCTCGTCCTGTGCGGCCTCCTCCACCCAGCGGACCTCTCCCGTTCCCAGCGTCACCGTCCCCCGCACCCGCATCGGCTCGTCCCCGCGCCGCGACAGCAGTGCCAGCTCGCCGACCCTGACCGGCATCGGGGCGAGCCGGGCCGCGCAGGCGGTGGCCAGGGTGTTCGGGTCGGTGGTGCGGCCCAGGCTGAGGTGAGGGGTGAAGCCCGCGTGGCGGCCGCGGCAGCGGGGGAAGTGGCGCAGGAGGGTGCGGTGCAGGTCGGCCCACGGTTCCTCACCCGCGGCCGCGGGGTCGAGCCAGATCGTGGCGTCGTCCCGGTGGCCGAACCAGTGCACGCCCTCCAGCCGGGCGTCGAAGGGAGCCGTGGCGGCCGTCGCGAGCACCGATGCCGCCCGCTCGAAGGCGTGTTCCGGTACGAACCCGAAGAGCACGTTCACATGCGGGGGCCAGCGGCGGATCTGTGGGTCGTGCTCCCGGCGGATGTCCTGCAGCGGGGCCCACAGCTCCTCGGGAGGGATCCACGCCAGTGCCGTACGGGGTGTCGGCCGTTCGTCAACGTGCTCAGCGGCGTCCGTCTCCGGAGCACCCGCCGCCAACTCGGCCCGCACTCCGTAGTGATCGGAGATGTACAGCCCTTCCGTCGTGGGCACGTCACCGCACAGTTCGGCCCGCCGTACTCGCAGACCCCGCAACAGCACCCGGTCCAGCCGCGAGACCCGGCCGGTCAACGACGAGATCGCGGCCAGCGGGTTGGTGCCCGGGTCGAAGGTCGGGGTCGTGTCGTCGGCGCCGTGCGCCTCGCTCCACGCGTCCCGCAGGCCCAGCGTCAACTGCGGTGTGTCGCCGCCGTCGTTGAAGTCGCCCATGAGAATCAGATCGGCGTCCACGCCGGCCAACCCCTCGGCGATACGGGTAAGTTCCGCACTACGCCGTTCGGCACCGTTCTCCGAGTGGTCGCTGCTCAGATGGGTCGCCGCGACGACGAAGGGCCGTGCGCCCGCCTCCACGACGAGGGCGGTCACCGCCTTGTGCGGGCCCAGTTCGTGGTACGCGGCCTCGCGGACGGGCAACCGGCTCAGGAGCAGCAGGCCGCACTCGTCCACGTCCCGCCCCCGAGGATCCGTCGCCAGCGTCCAGTCCGCCCGCACCCACGGCTCGCGCAGCAGCAGGGCGAGGAGTTCCGCCTCGACCTCCTGCAACGCGATCACGTCCACGTCGGCGTCGCGCAGAGCCCTGAGCAGCAGTGGCCTGCGCGTGGCGCTGTCGATGCGGTCGGCGTCGTACCGGTCCCAGAGGGTGTTCCAGGTCAGCACCCGCACACCGCCGGACGCGGCCCCACGTGGCGAGCGCGCGGGCGCCCAGTCCTCGCCGTCCCACGCATAGGGCGTACGGGCCGTGAAGAACGGCGCCCGGAGCAGCCGGGCCTCCCGCACCCGCCCCGCCTCCGTCGCGTCGATCCGGTCCACCCCGGTGGTCCGGTCCCACACGACCTCGCCGTCGGCCTCGAAGAACAGCACGCGGTGCCACGGGATCTCGCCTCCGGGCACGAACGCGGGCAGCGGGACACGCTTGGGTGCGGCGCCGCGCTGCAGGACGCCCAGCACGAAGCGCGCCGGGTCGAAGCGCGCGTCCCAGCGCACCCGGTGATAGATCTCCTCGCTCGTACGCATGAGTCAGACCTCATCCTCCACGATCCCGCTCGCCCCGATGTACCAGGTGCGATGCGCGTCGCCGGGATACGGCGGGCCGAAGCGGCGCAGTTGGGCGGTGAGCACGTCGGGCGGCACCGGATGCTCGCGGCGGGCGTTGCGCCGTATCAACTCATCCTCGTCGACGAGCACCACGGCGTGCGTGATCAGGGCGTCGCGGCGGTGGGCGATCGTGTGCACGAGCGAGCGCTGCTGCTTGTTGAGGGACGTGGCGTCCCACACCACGGTCCCTCCGGCGGCCAGGGCCCGGTCCAGCCGGTCCAGCCCCTCGCGCAGGACGTCCCCGTTGGCCCGCTGGTCGGCGCGCGCGCCGCGTGCCTCGCGCAGATCGTCCAGGGAGACGTACGCGTCCACGCCCGGCAGCCCCCGGGCGAACGTGCTCTTGCCGCTGCCCGCCGGACCGGCCATGTGGATCAGTTTCGGGAAGGCGCCGGACCGCCGACGCCAGGTCGCGGCGACGGCCTCCTCGACGCTGCCGATCCGCCCCAGTGCGTACGCCTCCCGCGCCTCGGCCCGGCACCGGACGGCCGCCTCGGCCGGCAGCCCGGCGAACGCCTCCCGCAGCCCGCCCTCGTCCAGGCTCCCCACGTCCTCGGCGTGCAGCGCCGACCACTCCACCTGCTCGAGCGCCTCGTCGGTGTCCGCGGTGGCGCGGGCGACCGCGTGCAGCAGCCCGAGGTCCGCGGCGTAGGACAGCCGTATCAGACCGGCCCGGCGATCCTCGTCGGGATACGGCCGGTGCAGTGCTGGATGCAGCCCTACGAGATCGGCGACCCGGCGTGCGAGCGGCATGCCGACCACCCCGGCGAGCCGCGCCGCCAGCCGCGCCCGCCGTCCGCCGTGCAGCAGCGCGGCCAGTACGCCGGCCAGCCGGTCGTCCCCGGCCCGCCCCACCGGATCGAGCCGGGCGACGGCCCGCGGGTCCCCCTCACCGGGCAGCCCCACGGCCTCCTCCAACGCGCCCGGGTCAACGGCCGCGCCGGAGCGCACGGCCCACAGCGCGGCCCCTGCCCCGAGTCCGTTCTCCACTACGGCCGAGTGCATCCAGTGCGTGTCCGTCTGCACATGCCCCGCCCGCACCCACTTGGCCACGCGCTCCCCGAACTCCTGCGCCCCGAACCCGGCCGCGACCCGTACGACGTACCCCTCCTGCCGCCCGAGATCCAGCCGCAGCGCGCGCAGTGCCCGCTCGTCGAACTCGCCTCGCCACAGCACCCGCGGTACGGGAATGCCGAGCCCGCGCAGAAAGGCCACCGTCCGGTCCCACTCCAGGCAGCGGCCGTCCGCGTCCCACACCGAGAAGCCGTAGAAATAGCTCTCCAGGTCGTCGTACGCGATCGAGTGCCGGGCGAACATGTTCTCCCCGCACACCCGCCATCCCTCGGGAATGGCGTGGCCGATCCGTGCCTGCAGCGCCTTGACCCAGGTGCGGGAGGGGTGGTGGGCCGAGTCCAGCGAGCGGGCGTGCAGGCCGTCGGCGTACAGCGTGGTGTTCTCACCGTCGAGCTTCTCGGTGACGACGACCTCCCGGCCGCGCAGGCCGGACAGGCCGGTGACCCGGAGATCATCGGCATTCGCGCCGGGGGACCAGGGCAGATGCCGGGTCCGCGGATAGTGCGTACGCATGGTGAACGTTCCCCCGTGACAGCCGACGTACCTGGTCAGGGTAGGAGCGGGGGCGGCGGTGGGCGAACGGATTTTGCGGGTCGCTCCACAGTCGGGGCGCGGAACCAGTTCGTGTCCGTGGTCGTCCTGCGTGCTCTTGGAGTCCTCCCGGGAGCCCACTGGCCAGTTGGTCGTCCCGTGTTCTGCGGTTCAGGAGTCCAGCGGCAGCGGGACTTGTTCTGCGGCCGGGCCCAGGTAGGTGTACTCCGTGGCCCGTGCGATACCCACGGCGTCCAGGCGCTGCCGGAAGCGAACCCGGAAGTGGACGTTGTCCCCGAGGACGGGGCGCATGCGGAGCAGTTCCTCGGGTTCCTCGAAGTGGACGTCGTAGGCCGGAGCGTTCTTGGCCGTGCCCGTCTTCACCTTCACCCAGCCGCTCTCACGCAGTTCGGTGATGCGTCCCGAGATGGTGATCTCCTGGTCTCGGGGTCTGGTGTCGCGGAGGCGTTCGACGTAGTGCCGGCCGCGTTCCGTGAGCCGGGCGCTGCGCACGCCGCCGGTGGCGTCGTACCAGGCCACGTCGAGTTCGAGCGCGTACTTGTCGAGCGCGCGGGCCACCGCGTCCACGGCGTCGAAGAGCCGTGACCACTCGCGGACGTCCTGCTCGGCCTCAAGCGCGTCGAGGAGCTTGGTGAAGGTCTGCATCCCGGTGCTGGTCGCGGAGGTGGCGGGAGCGTCCAGGACCGGCTGGTCGGGAGAGGGCGACGCGGCGACGGGGCGGGCGTGAATCACGGTGCTGCCTGCCGAGAGACCGGTGAGTTCCAGCTGGACCGGCGTGCCCGCCGCCGCGGAGACGGCCTTCTCCACGGGATCGAGCAGCGCGTCACCCCACTGGAAGCGCAGCGCGCCGCTCTCTGTGTCCGGCCCGGTGAGCCGGAGCCGCAGCTCTTCGTCGAGGCGGGCGTCCGGCTCGTACTCGCGGGCCGCGGCCAGCCGGCTCGCGCGGTGATCAGCCTCGATCTCTGCGTCCTCCCGGTCCTCGGTGCCCATCTCCTCCAGCAGCCGACGTGCGGCCGCCGCGGCGTTCGGGTCGTCCCGTAGGAGAGCGCGCCTGCGCTCGCGCCAGCTGTCGCCGGTTGTCACAGTCGCACCTCCAGATATCCGCGTGCCGGGACGGCACTGTCCTCCGATGGGGAACAGTCGGCCCGGCCGGGCAGCCGGCAGCGTTGCCACCAGTCGTCCCACACCCCTCTTTGCATGAAGTATGTCCGTTCCTCGGCGGTCATGCGCTCAGGCTGGAACACGTGGCCGACCGGCTGGTATCCGACTCTGACCGGCGAGACCCCGAACGTCCTTTTGATGCTGTCGCGGCTCTTGAAGGCCGTCGTCAGCCACTTCGATCCGGGCCTGCCGCGCACCGCGCGCTCGGCTCTGGTGTCGATCAGCAGCGTCGCGTCGATGTTGCGTGGATCGGGCTTCGCGCTGACGAAGCTGCCGCCGAGCCACAGCCTGTGGACGAGCGTGAGCCCGCCGAGAAGGCTCGCGTACTCGTCTTCCAGGGTGAAGAAGCGGTTCAGGTAGTCGTGGAGCCCGTCCCACAGCTGAGTACGGGTGCCGGAGTCGCTGAACTCCGGTGCACTCACCAGCATGGCTTCCGCATCGTCGAAGGAGACCGAGTAGCGGCCCAGCGGGAGGAAGCCGTTCGCGGCGAAGGATGGCAGCACATGAGGTCCTGGTCGGAAGGGTGGGCAAGGTCGTGAGGCGCCGTGCTTCATCTTGCCGCGATGAAGGATGAGTTGTGCGGGTTTCTTGCAGCTTGTTCCCCTGTCATGGTGCATGTCCGGCACATGCCGGGCTGGGGGAACGGAAGGCGCGGTCGCAGCCGTCGCAGTTGCGGAGGGGGTGCCGGACAGTCGGGGGTGGCAGCTGGGTGGTGAGGCGGTGGGCAAGGAGGGCGGCGGGACGGCGCGGGCCTTCGGGGGGCAGATCGGCGGTTGGGGGCACGTCGCGTTCGAGCCAGGCGGCGACGCCGGGGGCCAGATGGGTGGTGTCGCAGGTGGAGAGGAGGAGATGGGGGTCGTGACGGCGCGGGTCGGCGAGGAGATCGGTGGCCTGCTGAAGAAGAGTGGGGGCGGGGTAGGTGGGGCGCGGCACGGCTGGGAGGGGCTTTCGGTGCTTCTTGCGGGGCGTGTGGTTGTCTCCGGGGGCGACGGGCACCTCGTCGGGCTCCGGTGGTGGCGTGGGTGCGTGGGATGTGGGGCTCGGATGGGGGTGGTGGTGCGACGCGGGGCAGCTGTGGGCTGGTTGCAGGAGATCGTGCGGGTTGCGGTGGCGTTCGTGGCGCAGGTAGCCGTGTGCCTTCAGCTCGCGCAGAGCGGCTGCGATGCGGGTCGCCCCCTCGGGGAAGCGGTCGGCAAGGGTCTTGATGTCGACGCGGGCGCCGGTGGGGAGCGACTGGATGTGGCAGGCCAGGCCAATGGCGAGGAGGGAGAGGTCCGGGTGCTGGGTGAGGTGGTTGCCGATCACCGTGAAGCGCGTGGTGTGGCGGGTGTTCTCGTGGGTCACGCCCGAGGGGTGAACACGGGGGCGTGGGGTCGCCCCGGGTGGTTGCCGCCGACGGCTGACTGGGCACGCGGGGGCACGCTAGGGTTTTGGGTACCCATCGGGAAGCTACCTCTTCCTCGGTGGTCAGGCCCTCGCAACGGGATTGCCGTCCCGGCGGGGGCCGATGTATGTCTGCGGTTGTTGCGCTGAGCGTAGGGGAGTTGGGGGCCGCGAAAACCAGCCGAGCCGGGGATGTTCACCCGCCCGAGTGAGCTTGGGCTGCGGGTGGGAGGGGTGGGGCTTGGTGGGGTTCTTTCACCCTCACCTCGTTTCTCGGACATAGAGGTGGCATCACCCGCAGCGCGAGAAGTCGGATTCCGGTGGCGTGAGGCGCAGTGTGAGGCGGTGCTGTCCTGGGCGGGGCAACAAGGCACCCGGCAATGCAACCAAGGCCTGGAAGCTGGCTCGTATACGCCCGAGAGGGAGAGGCCGCCGACTCCTGCCGCTCAGCGCCGGCCTCAGTGTGGGGCGGCCGGCGACCCTGTCGGATTCCGTGAAGACGCCTCACGCTCCGCGTGAGTATTTTGGCCAACTCCCATGAAAGTGAAGGGTTGTTGCGGGACAGACGCGGATCCCATGATGCCCTGTCAACAACATCCCAGGAGCGGCCCTGCCAGTATGCTTCCGGCGTCCCCTTGTCCTGATCAGCCGAAACGGAGCTCACCATGACCACAGCCCGCTGGTCCGTAGCAGCTTGGAGCCTCTCGGCCGTGGCCGCTGGCGCGCTGCTCGGCGGCTGCTCGGCTTCGGTCAACGTCGAGAAGGACACGCCGAAATTGTCTGCGGACAAGCTGGCCACCACGGTCTCCGAAAAGCTCGCCGAGCAGACGGGACAGCCCAAACCGAAGATCACCTGCCCCGAGGACCTTGTCGGGAAGGTCGGCACCACGACCCGCTGCAAGCTCACAGCTGACGACGGCAGCACTTTGGGCGTGACGGTCACCGTTTCCTCCGTCAAGGGGGGACAGATCAACTTCGACTTCAAGGCGGACGACAAGGCGTCCCCTGCGAGCTGACCATCGCCGAAAGACTTCGCCGGAACCAACGCGTCTGCCGAGGCAGTTACTCGCGGGGCACACGGGACTCGGCGCTACCGTACGACTGGATCCTGCGAACGCTTGCGCCATACGGCGGCACACGGGGAGAGGCGGAATCATGGCAGCACCGGATCTAGGGCAGGCGGGAACTGACGTAGCGGCGCAGCCCGTTGCGATGCGGCTGAACCAGTTGCCTGCCGATGTCGGAGGGTCGTCCGGTACCACGGGATTGACCGGAGGACAGAAAGATCTCGCCTCCTCCCCGGCCGAGAAGAAGGCTGCGGCAAGGGCCATCGAGGATCACATCGAGCCCGACACCCGCAAGGCCGGCGACTGGGCCGACACCGAGACCAATGCGGCCGTCAAAGAGCTCCGTGACGGATGGCACACGTCCGGGGCATTGAAGAAGGCCCATGAGACGTGGGGTGAGCAGGTGCAGAACCTCATGAACCGTCTCGCGTCGGAAAAGGCGGCGCTGCGGGGCGCCAACACCGTGCTGCAGAACTCGGACATCCAGACCGGCCAGAGCGCGAACTCGGTGTCGGTGATCGACGGTTACTGACCGAGCAGCCACGGCCAGGACGATGTGTCACGGCCAAGACAACGGGGGAGTGCATGCCGACGTATCACGAGATCATCACTACCGACCTGTCCACGCTCACCACCACCGCGGACCGCTGGGACGGGATGGCGAAGGAGATCCACAAACAGGAGACCGCCTACAAGCGGGATGTGCACGGCATCTCCATGGGCGATACCTGGACGGGGCTGAGCGCGGACGCCGCGAGTGGACGTTTCGACGTCACGCTCAAGGAGTTTCAGAACGCCCAGGTCGAGGCCAAGGCGGTGGCGTCGCTGCTGCGGGACGCGCACACGCAGTTCACCGATCTGCGCAAGAAGCTGGAATCGGCCCGGGCGGACGCCATCGAGGCCGGCATGGCGGTCTCGGAGGGGGGCGTGGTCTCGTACGACACCGCGAAGCTCGGCGAGGGCGAGCGCACGGCCCTGCACCATGATCCCGACTATCAGCAGTCCGTGCGTACGGCTGTCGCCTCCTGGCAGGCGCGCATCGACCAGCTCGTGAAGGACGTGGGCGACGCCGACTCCGGCGCCGAGACCGCCCTCAAGGCGGTTGTGGTCGACGGCGACATCAACGACGGCACCCTCACCGGCTTCAACGGCGAGGCGAAGGGCGACATCAAGACGTACGAGGACGCGGCGGCCAAGGAGAAGGGCGAGAAGAAGACCGACGGGTGGGTCTCCGAGGGCGAGGCCGAGGCTTCCGGGCCCGATGTCGGGGCGGAGGCGACGGGGCCCGACACCGGGGCCGGCAAGCTCGGCGAGGCGGAGGCGCATGCCGACCTCGGCCGCGCGAGCGCGGAGGGCTCGCTCACCAACGGGCCGATGAAGCTGGACGGGGAGGCCGAAGCGTATGCAGGTGTCAAGGGCTCTGCGAGCGGCGGCGTCACTCACGAGGGCATCCAGGGCGAAGCGGGCACCCTACTGGGCGGCGAGGCCTCGGCCAAGGGCCGCTACGACGTCGGCCCCGTTGGCGTCTACGGGCGGCTCGAGAGCATGGCGGGCGGCGAGGCCAGTGCCAATGCCGGGGCAGGCCTCGAGGGCGTGAATCTGGGAGCCGGAGCCTTCGCGGGCGCGAAGGGCGGCGGAACCCTGGGGGCGGACGTCGGAGGAATCGCTGCAGGTGTCACGGCCGAGGGATGGGCCGGCCCTGGTGCAGAGGCGAACCTGGACATCGGCAAGAACAACGAAGGCGCATGGGGGATCAGTGCCAAGGTGGGCGTCTCCCCCGCCCTCGGTGGCGAACTGGGCTTCGAGTTCACCGTCGACCCGGGCAAGGTCGCCGACACCGTCGGCGACATCGGCGATGCCATCACCAGCATCTTCTGATCCACACCCCCGCCCGTAGCCCACTGTCGTGGGCAACCGCCGTAGGAAGGAGGGCTCGACATGGCCACGAGCCTGCCAGTCCCGATCGAGTTCGAATTGCCGGAAGGCTGGCGCGCCGCACCACCGGACGAAGTCGGCGCACGCGACGCGGCGTTCGTCGCGGTTCGTCTGCCGTCGGATGCCGGTTTCACCGCGAACATCACAATCGACGGGGAGTACCGCCCGGACCCGGCGACTCTGCCCGAGATCGCCGACGAGTCGGTGGGGCGCCTGGGCCAGGCCGTCACGTCGGTCACGGTCACCGACCGCCGCGAGGCCGGTTCCGTGGATGCTCCGGGTCTCACGCAGAATCTGGCCTTCTCTGCCGTCGTCGGCGGGGTGAACCGTGACCTCGTCCAGTCTCAGGTGTACCTGTCCATGCTGGACGTCGCCGATGCGCGTAAGCGGGTCGTGATCCGCCTGGTCCTCACCTCCACCGCGTCCCAGCTCCCGGCCGTGCTGGACGACTTCCGGGACTTCGTCCGCTCTGTCCGCCCGGGCAGCGGTGCGACGTCGTAACCCGTCCCGAGCCGCGGATATGGGCGGCGATTCTTGTACCGACGTTTCGACGCCTCGTAGGTTTGCCTCATGGGACTCTTCGACAAACTGACCGGAACCCAGCGCCCGGCAGACGGTGTCGTGCCAGTTGCTGCCGAGGAGGTACGGACAGCCCTGCTCAGCCTCAACAGCCCCGATGTTCCGTACGTCATCCGCGGGGGCGGTGGGGATGACGCGGACCTGGTGGCGGAGTGGAGGTTGGCCGAGCCCGCCTGGCAGAACCTCTTCGTCCAGTCCCAACTGACCCGTGCTCTGCGGATCCGGATGCGACTGGTCCAGGAGTCCCACGAGGTGCGCGCCGTCGAGGAGCAGTGGGAGGTCACCCGCGTCGGAAATCCACCGAGGCTGGAGGCGTCGTCGCAGTACTCGCGCGGGCAGGACAGGACCGTCACCCGCTACTGGACGATCGAACGCGGGGACAGCGGCCGCCTCCAAGCGACGGAGACCTTCCGCTTCAACGCCGGGGACCTGCGCAACCCCCTGCGGAACGCCGTCCTCAAGTCCGGTTGGACCTGGCGCGGACTCCTCCTCGGGAAGCTGTGAGCGGAGCAGGCACGTTCAGCTTGATCAGGACGTGCCGCGCCTCCCCTCGGCAGCTTGACCATCCGCGAATCCTGCACGTCCTTCCTGTAGACGCCCGGCCTTGCTATCGGTGCTGCGTCGAGGTCAGACGGCCGGGCTCACCGGCGCCCGTCTGTTGGGCGGACAGGGGCGGCTCGGGGCTGGACGGCTGCTGCCGGTCGTGTGTCGTGATTGCCTGGCGCAGTCGGGCCAGTACCGGACCGCGCCCTGTCCCAAGTTCCGGCGCTTCGCCGGCCGGGGCCTCGGCGATGGCCAACTCGATGGCGATGCGGGTCTTCTCGGGCTCGCGCCGGTACCGGACGCCGGAAACATTGGTGCGGTTGGTCACCCGCATCCACGTGACGTCCTGGCCCGAGTGCTCGACATGGACCAGTTTCGAGAAGAGCCATTCGCGTCTCGTCCTGCCGACGAACAACACCCGCTGTCCGGTGATCACCAGCGTTCCGGAGTCCTTTACGGAGATGTCCAAGCCGTTCGTGCCGGGTTGAACCATGTCGGCGTCGGTCGCCCACCACACCGACTCGTCCCGCTTCCGCTTGCCCCAACTGGCGGACCAGTCACCGTCGGATCGTTCGTCGTCGGCCAACTCAGCTGCGAATTCGGCGAGTTCCACGAGCCGGTCGCGTTCTTCCTCCCAGCTGCGCAGCTCGCGTGCGTACCGCTCTGTCGCACGCCTTGCCCGGCGGGCCTCCCGGGCGGGCCGGGTGCGGCGGTAGACGTATCCGGCTGCCGCGATCAGCACGACCACCAGGACCATCTTCAGTAGGAGCACCAGCCACTCGCCCGCGGTCCGCTGGTCGTCCACCGCGAGGCTCAGCTGCTTGGTCGTGGTGTTGCCGTACGCATCCGTGGCGGTGACCGTGACCCGGTAGGTGCCGGGGGAGAGCGCTCTGGTCACCGTGGTCGAGTGCCCGGAGGAGGTGAAGCCGTCGTGCGCCCCCGCCCCGTACAGGACCGCGACCTTGGCGTGTGCCTCGGTCGTCACCGCCAGTGACAGATTGCCGTGGGCGGCGCGCTCGTCGTCCGACTTGACCTTCAGTGCCGGGGCGACGGTGTCGACGATCAGCTCCCGGCCGCTCGTACGGCCGCTGCGTCTGTAGGGATCGGTGACCTCGACGACCGGCGCCGGATAGCTGCCGTCCGGTAGCTGTGTGCCGACCTCGGCCCGTCCGTCCGTGTCCGTCGTGAAGGCCTGCTCGACCGCGTCGCCGACTGTGAGGGTGCCCTTGCTGCGCGGCGGTGCAGTGATGGCGAACCGCACGCGGTCGGAGCCGGGCGCACGGTGGGCGGCGACCTGCGGGGCGAGCTTGTCGAGGTCCACGCGTAGCTTCCGGTCCGCGCTGCCGACGTTGCCCGCTGCGTCCGTGACCTGTATTCGGGCGGTGTAGCTGCCGTTCGGGAGAACGAGAGGAGCGTCTGAGACCCGGCCGTCGCCGCTGACGGTGCCAGTGATTCGCTCCTTGCGGCCGGACACGGTCAGCTCGTACGCCGCTCCCGCCTCGGAATCGAACGTCACGTGTGCGGTGGCGGTCGTCGCGTCGGGGCCCGCAATGGAGAAGCCGGTGACGGCGGGCACATCGGCGTCCACGTCCAGGGTGATGTCGTCGGACACGTCGCTGGTGTTGCCGGCGTCGTCGGTGGCCGTGACGGTGTACGTGTGGGAGCCGCTGTCGGCCTTGAAGGCGATCGTCTGGCCAGCGCCGGTCGCCGTGGCCTCGGCGACGGTGCGCGCTTCCAAGCCGGACTCGTCGGTCTCCGCGACTTCGATCCGGGCCCCCTCCTCAGCCGTGACCGTCAGGCTGACCCGGCCGCCCTTGCCCGCGTGTGGCCGGACGACCTTCGGCTGCCGGGGCGCGGTGATGTCCACGGACTCGGCAGGGCTGCTGTCGCCCGTCCCGCCGCAGTACGTGAAGTAGCCGAGATCGCCACAGACGTATGAGCCAGTGTCGGAAGGACACGAATGCCAGCGGTGGCATCCGTGCTGGTGCGCCTCGGCCGTAACCGGAACAAGCCCGAGCAGCAGTACGGCAGTGCCGACGGTGACCCCGGCACGCGGCAACCAGCGGCCGGATCTTCGTAGCATCGATGGCATGTTCAACCCCCACCCCAAGCGCGTCCCCACGCGCCCCGTGCTCAACAGCTGGCACAGAGTAGAACAGGGTGGGAAGAAACGCCTCCGACGGGGCCTGACTCGTTACACGGGGGACCTGTGTTTGACCCACGTCACCCCGGGGGTATTCTCTCCGGCTCGATTGGCCAGCCCCCCGCCCCGTATGGCAGACTAGCGGGGTTGCTCGGTCGAGTGTTGATGCTGCGCGCCTCCCGCCGGGGGGACCGGAAGCGAGTCCCACAGTACTCGTCGCCCTAACTGCCACCACGGCAGCACTGGGGCGGACGTACGGGAATCTTCCGGGAAGTGTGGTGCGGCACCGGCCAGGCACCCGGTGGGCCTTCCGCCCTCGGCTTGCGGTTCCGGAAGGGCCGTGCTCCCCGCGCAGGGATGTTCGAACAAGGGACATCTGTGTCAGTGAGAGCGCGACACGCCCGACCGCGTGGGTCGGAGAGGCGGGCAGTGGAGCACCGGGTTCCAGAGCGTAAGAAGAGACAGGACTACTGAGTAGCCATGGCGGGACAGAAGATCCGCATCCGGCTCAAGGCCTACGACCACGAGGTCATCGACTCCTCGGCGAAGAAGATCGTCGAGACGGTGACCCGCACTGGTGCGTCGGTCGCGGGCCCGGTGCCGCTGCCCACTGAGAAGAACGTGTACTGCGTCATCAAGTCGCCGCACAAGTACAAGGACTCGCGCGAGCACTTCGAGATGCGCACGCACAAGCGCCTGATCGACATCCTCGACCCGACGCCCAAGACCGTTGACTCTCTGATGCGACTCGACCTTCCGGCCGGTGTCGACATCGAGATCAAGCTCTGAGGCCGGTGATCTGAGAATGGCTAAGCAGATCAAGGGCATCCTGGGCGAGAAGCTCGGCATGACGCAGGTGTGGGACGAGAACAACCGTGTTGTTCCGGTCACCGTCGTCAAGGCCGGCCCCAACGTCGTGACCCAGGTCCGTACGAACGACGCCGACGGCTACGAGTCCGTCCAGATCGCGTTCGGCGAGATCGACCCGCGCAAGGTGAACAAGCCCCTCAAGGGCCACTTCGCCAAGGCCGACGTCACTCCCCGCCGCCACCTCGTCGAGATCCGTACCGCTGACGCCAGCGAGTACACCCTCGGCCAGGAGATCACCGCCGAGGTGTTCGAGGCCGGCATCAAGGTCGACGTGACCGGCAAGAGCAAGGGCAAGGGCTTCGCCGGTGTCATGAAGCGTCACAACTTCAAGGGCCTCGGCGCCGGTCACGGCACCCAGCGCAAGCACCGCTCGCCCGGTTCCATCGGTGGCTGCGCCACCCCGGGCCGCGTGTTCAAGGGCCTCCGCATGGCGGGTCGCATGGGCAACGAGCGTGTCACCACCCAGAACCTGACCGTCCACGCCGTTGACGCGGAGAAGGGTCTGCTGCTCATCAAGGGCGCGGTTCCCGGTCCGAACGGCGGCCTCGTCCTGGTCCGCACCGCGGCCAAGGGGGCCTGAGGTAACCGATGAGCACTGTTGACATCCTTTCGCCTGCCGGCGAGAAGACCGGTAGCGTCGAACTCCCCGCGGAGATCTTCGGCGTGGAGAAGGTCAGCATTCCGCTGATCCACCAGGTCGTCGTCGCGCAGAACGCGGCTGCCCGCCAGGGCACGCACAAGACGAAGACCCGTGGCGAGGTCCGTGGTGGTGGCAAGAAGCCCTACCGCCAGAAGGGCACCGGCCGCGCCCGTCAGGGCTCGACCCGCGCGCCGCAGTTCGCCGGCGGTGGCGTCGTCCACGGCCCGCAGCCGCGTGACTACTCGCAGCGGACCCCGAAGAAGATGAAGGCTGCCGCCCTGCGTCACGCCCTCACCGACCGGGCCCGCCACAACCGCATCCACGTCGTCACCGGCGTGATCGAGGGCGAGACCCCCTCCACCAAGGCCGCTCGCACGCTGTTCGGCAAGATCTCGGAGCGCAAGAACCTGCTCCTGGTCGTCGAGCGTGCCGACGAGGCCGCGTGGCTGTCCGCCCGCAACCTGCCCCAGGTCCACATCCTGGAGCCGGGCCAGCTGAACACGTACGACGTGATCGTCTCGGACGACGTGGTCTTCACCCAGGCCGCTCTCGAGTCCTTCGTCGCCGGCCCGAAGGCCAACGACACCGAAGGGAGCGAGGCCTGATGGCTACGCGTCACCCGAGCATCGCCTCGAAGGCTGCGAAGGCCGCCAAGGCCGCGCGCGTCGCCAAGGCGCGCCGCCACGCCGCCGAGGGCAAGAACACCGTCGAGACGCCGCTGAGCAAGTCGTACACGGACCCCCGTGACGTCCTGCTGAAGCCCGTCGTCTCCGAGAAGAGCTACGCGCTTCTCGACGAGAACAAGTACACGTTCATCGTCGACCCGCGTGCCAACAAGACCCAGATCAAGGAGGCCGTGCAGGCGGTCTTCTCGGTCAAGGTCACCGGGGTCAACACGATCAACCGCCAGGGCAAGCGCAAGCGGACCCGCACGGGCTTCGGCCAGCGTGCCGCCACCAAGCGCGCGATCGTGACCCTCGCCGAGGGCGACCGTATCGACATCTTCGGCGGTCCGACCTCCTGACGGAGGTCCGGATCGTTCGATATCGGACGAGGACTGAGAAATGGGAATCCGCAAGTACAAGCCGACTACGCCGGGCCGCCGTGGCGCCAGCGTCGCCGACTTCGTCGAGGTCACGCGGTCCACGCCGGAGAAGTCGCTGGTCCGCCCCCTGCACAGCAAGGGCGGCCGTAACAATTCCGGTCGTGTGACCGTTCGCCACCAGGGTGGCGGACACAAGCGCGCCTACCGCGTGATCGACTTCCGTCGTCACGACAAGGACGGCGTGCCCGCGAAGGTCGCGCACATCGAGTACGACCCCAACCGCACCGCGCGCATCGCGCTGCTGCACTACGCCGACGGCGAGAAGCGCTACATCCTCGCCCCGCGCAACCTGCAGCAGGGTGACCGCGTGGAGAACGGTCCCGGGGCCGACATCAAGCCCGGCAACAACCTGGCGCTCCGCAACATCCCGGTCGGTACCACGATCCACGCGATCGAGATCCGTCCCGGTGGCGGTGCCAAGTTCGCCCGCTCCGCCGGTGCCTCCGTGCAGCTGCTCGCGAAGGAGGGCTCGATGGCCCACCTCCGCATGCCGTCCGGTGAGATCCGCCTGGTCGACCAGCGCTGCCGCGCCACCGTCGGTGAGGTCGGCAACGCCGAGCAGAGCAACATCAACTGGGGCAAGGCCGGCCGCAAGCGCTGGCTGGGCGTGCGCCCGACCGTTCGCGGTGTGGCGATGAACCCGGTTGACCACCCGCACGGTGGTGGTGAGGGCAAGACCTCCGGTGGTCGCCACCCGGTCTCCCCGTGGGGTCAGAAGGAGGGTCGTACTCGTTCGCCGAAGAAGGCTTCGAACAAGTACATCGTCCGCCGCCGCAAGACGAACAAGAAGCGCTAGGAGCGGGTTTAGATGCCGCGCAGTCTCAAGAAGGGGCCCTTCGTCGACGACCACCTGATCAAGAAGGTGGACGCCCAGAACGAAGCCGGCACCAAGAACGTCATCAAGACCTGGTCCCGTCGCTCCATGATCGTGCCGGCCATGCTCGGCCACACGCTCGCGGTGCACAACGGCAAGACCCACATCCCGGTGTTCGTCACCGAGTCGATGGTCGGCCACAAGCTCGGCGAGTTCTCGCCGACGCGCACCTTCCGGGGTCACGTCAAGGACGACCGGAAGTCGAAGCGCCGCTAGTAGCGGATCGCATTCAGACACGTAAGTAACTGAAGGGACAACCATGGAAGCCAGGGCCCAGGCGCGGTACATCCGCGTCACGCCCATGAAGGCCCGCCGCGTGGTGGACCTCATCCGTGGCATGGACGCCACGGAGGCCCAGGCTGTTCTGCGATTCGCTCCGCAGGCAGCCTCCGTGCCGGTCGGCAAGGTGCTCGACAGCGCCATCGCCAACGCCGCGCACAACTACGACCACACCGACGCCGACAGCCTCTACATCTCCGAGGCGTACGTCGACGAGGGCCCGACCCTGAAGCGGTTCCGGCCGCGCGCCCAGGGCCGTGCCTACCGGATCCGCAAGCGGACCAGCCACATCACCGTGGTCGTCAGCAGCAAGGAAGGAACCCGGTAATGGGCCAGAAGGTAAACCCGCATGGGTTCCGGCTCGGTGTCACGACCGACTTCAAGTCGCGTTGGTACGCCGACAAGCTGTACAAGGACTACGTCAAGGAAGACGTCGCCATCCGTCGGATGATGACGTCCGGCATGGAGCGCGCCGGCATCTCCAAGGTCGAGATCGAGCGCACCCGTGACCGCGTCCGCGTGGACATCCACACCGCGCGTCCGGGCATCGTCATCGGCCGTCGTGGCGCCGAGGCCGACCGCATCCGCGGCGACCTCGAGAAGCTCACGGGCAAGCAGGTCCAGCTGAACATCCTCGAGGTCAAGAACCCCGAGACCGACGCTCAGCTCGTGGCCCAGGCCGTTGCCGAGCAGCTCTCCTCCCGCGTCTCCTTCCGTCGGGCCATGCGTAAGAGCATGCAGTCGGCGATGAAGGCCGGCGCCAAGGGCATCAAGATCCAGTGCGGTGGCCGCCTCGGCGGCGCCGAGATGTCCCGCTCGGAGTTCTACCGCGAGGGCCGTGTGCCCCTGCACACGCTCCGCGCGAACGTGGACTACGGCTTCTTCGAGGCCAAGACGACCTTCGGCCGCATCGGTGTGAAGGTCTGGATCTACAAGGGCGACGTCAAGAACATCGCCGAGGTCCGCGCCGAGAACGCTGCGGCCCGTGCGGGTAACCGCCCGGCCCGTGGTGGTGCCGACCGCCCGGCCCGTGGTGGCCGTGGTGGCGAGCGGCGCGGTCGCAAGCCGCAGCAGGCTGCCGGCGCCGAGGCCCCCAAGGCCGAGGCTCCCGCCGCCGCTCCGGCTGAGAGCACCGGAACGGAGGCCTGACCGTCATGCTGATCCCCCGTAGGGTCAAGCACCGCAAGCAGCACCACCCGGGACGCAGCGGCGCTGCCAAGGGTGGCACCACGGTTGCGTTCGGCGAGTACGGCATCCAGGCGCTCACCCCGGCGTACGTGACGAACCGTCAGATCGAGGCCGCTCGTATCGCCATGACGCGTCACATCAAGCGTGGTGGCAAGGTCTGGATCAACATCTACCCGGACCGTCCGCTCACCAAGAAGCCCGCCGAGACCCGCATGGGTTCCGGTAAGGGTTCTCCGGAGTGGTGGATCGCCAACGTCAAGCCCGGACGCGTGATGTTCGAGCTGTCGTACCCCAACGAGAAGATCGCCCGTGAGGCGCTGACCCGTGCGGCCCACAAGCTGCCGATGAAGTGCCGGATCGTCAAGCGCGAGGCAGGTGAAGCGTGATGTCGGCCGGTACCAAGGCGTCCGAGCTGCGCGAGCTGGGCAACGAGGAGCTTCTGGGCAAGCTCCGCGAGGCCAAGGAAGAGCTGTTCAATCTCCGCTTCCAGGCGGCGACCGGTCAGCTCGAGAACCACGGCCGTCTGAAGGCGGTCCGCAAGGACATCGCGCGGATCTACACCCTGATGCGCGAGCGTGAGCTGGGCATCGAAACGGTGGAGAACGCCTGATGAGCGAGAACAACGTGACTGCAGCAGACATTAGCGGCTCCGCCGCGGGCGCAGAGGCGCGCGGCTTCCGCAAGACCCGTGAGGGTCTCGTCGTCAGCGACAAGATGGACAAGACCGTCGTCGTCGCCGTCGAGGACCGCGTCAAGCACGCGCTGTACGGCAAGGTCATCCGCCGTACGAACAAGCTCAAGGCGCACGACGAGCAGAACGCCGCGGGTGTCGGCGACCGCGTCCTCCTCATGGAGACCCGGCCGCTGTCCGCGACGAAGCGCTGGCGCGTCGTCGAGATCCTCGAGAAGGCGAAGTAATAAGCGGGGGCTCCGCCCCCGCTGACCCCCGCCGGGGGCTCTGTCCCCAGACCCCCGGCGTCGGTTTTCCGCCTGCAGAGGCGCAAGTAATTCCTGCGGGAGCTACCCGCAGGACGGTTCCGCCAGGCTCTCCGGTTCAACGCCCGGAGGGAACCGGCAGACAAACAGGAGATAGACGTGATCCAGCAGGAGTCGCGACTGCGTGTCGCCGACAACACTGGTGCGAAGGAGATCCTTTGCATCCGTGTGCTCGGTGGCTCCGGTCGCCGCTACGCGGGCATCGGTGACGTCATCGTCGCCACCGTCAAGGACGCGATCCCCGGTGGCAACGTGAAGAAGGGTGACGTCGTCAAGGCGGTCATCGTTCGCACCGTCAAGGAGCGCCGCCGTCCGGACGGCTCGTACATCCGCTTCGACGAGAACGCCGCCGTCATTCTGAAGAACGACGGCGACCCTCGCGGCACCCGCATCTTCGGCCCGGTCGGCCGTGAGCTGCGCGAGAAGAAGTTCATGAAGATCATCTCGCTCGCGCCGGAGGTGCTGTAAGCATGAAGATCAAGAAGGGCGACCTGGTCCAGGTCATCACCGGCAAGGACAAGGGCAAGCAGGGCAAGGTCATTGCCGCTTACCCGCGCGAGGAGCGTGTCCTGGTCGAGGGTGTCAACCGGGTCAAGAAGCACACGAAGGCCGGTCCGACCGCTCGCGGTTCCCAGGCCGGCGGCATCGTCACGACCGAGGCGCCGATCCACGTCTCCAACGTCCAGCTGGTCGTTGAGAAGGACGGCAACAAGGTCGTCACGCGTGTCGGTTACCGCTTCGACGACGAGGGCAACAAGATCCGCGTTGCCAAGCGGACGGGTGAGGACATCTGATGGCTACCACCACCACTCCGCGTCTCAAGACGAAGTACCGCGAGGAGATCGCGGGCAAGCTGCGTGACGAGTTCAAGTACGAGAACGTCATGCAGATCCCCGGCCTCGTCAAGATCGTGGTCAACATGGGTGTGGGCGACGCCGCCCGCGACTCCAAGCTGATCGAGGGCGCCATCCGCGACCTCACCACGATCACCGGTCAGAAGCCGGCCGTCACCAAGGCCCGCAAGTCCATCGCGCAGTTCAAGCTGCGTGAGGGCCAGCCGATCGGTGCCCACGTCACGCTCCGTGGCGACCGCATGTGGGAGTTCCTGGACCGCACCCTGTCGCTCGCGCTGCCGCGCATCCGCGACTTCCGTGGTCTGTCCCCCAAGCAGTTCGACGGCCGTGGCAACTACACCTTCGGTCTCACGGAACAGGTCATGTTCCACGAGATCGACCAGGACAAGATCGACCGCACCCGGGGTATGGACATCACCGTGGTGACCACGGCGACCAACGACGCTGAGGGCCGTGCGCTCCTTCGTCACCTCGGCTTCCCCTTCAAGGAGGCGTGAGCGAGATGGCGAAGAAGGCTCTGATCGCTAAGGCTGCTCGCAAGCCCAAGTTCGGTGTGCGTGGCTACACCCGCTGCCAGCGCTGCGGCCGTCCGCACTCCGTGTACCGCAAGTTCGGCCTCTGCCGCGTGTGCCTTCGTGAGATGGCTCACCGTGGCGAGCTGCCGGGCGTGACCAAGAGCTCCTGGTAATCCCGGTATTTAGGGATTCCAGAGGCTCTCGGTAAGCACTGGGCGTGTCAGGCGCCCTCCCTTTCATGGCTTAGGCTTGGAGGGTTGGGCGCCTGACGGTCGCCCGTACGACTTACTACGCCGTAGGTCCACCGCGCCGCACCCGTCCCGTCTCGGATCGGGGAGAGGGATGGCGCACCAGGAAACCCCGGCGAGAGAGGCCACAGGCCACTTCATGACCATGACTGATCCGATCGCAGACATGCTGACGCGTCTGCGGAACGCGAACTCGGCGTACCACGACACCGTGACGATGCCGGCATCGAAGATCAAGTCTCACATCGCGGAGATCCTCCAGCAGGAGGGCTTCATCACGGGCTGGCGAGTCGAGGACGCCGAGGTCGGCAAGAACCTCACCCTCGAGCTGAAGTTCGGCCCGAACCGTGAGCGCTCCATCGCGGGCATCAAGCGGATCTCCAAGCCCGGTCTCCGGGTGTACGCGAAGTCCACCAACCTGCCGAAGGTGCTCGGCGGCCTCGGCGTGGCGATCATCTCCACGTCTCACGGGCTCCTCACCGACAAGCAGGCCGGCAAGAAGGGCGTAGGCGGAGAAGTTCTCGCCTACGTCTGGTAGCAGAAGGGAACGGAGGAAACAGCTATGTCGCGTATCGGCAAGCTCCCCATCGCGGTTCCCGCCGGCGTGGACGTCACCATCGACGGCCGTACGGTCTCGGTCAAGGGCCCCAAGGGCGAACTGACCCACACCGTCGTGGCGCCGATCGAGATCGCCAAGGGCGAGGACGGCACCCTGCAGGTGACCCGCCCCAACGACGAGCGTCAGAGCAAGGCCCTGCACGGCCTGTCGCGCACGCTGGTGGCGAACATGATCACCGGCGTGACCCAGGGTTACGTGAAGAAGCTCGAGATCAGTGGTGTCGGTTACCGCGTGACCGCCAAGGGCTCGAACCTCGAGTTCGCGCTCGGTTACAGCCACCCGATCCTGGTCGAGGCCCCCGAGGGCATCACCTTCAAGGTGGAGACCCCGACCCGATTCCAGGTCGAGGGCATCGACAAGCAGAAGGTCGGCGAGGTTGCGGCCAACATCCGCAAGCTGCGCAAGCCCGACCCGTACAAGGCCAAGGGCGTCAAGTACGAGGGCGAAGTCATCCGCCGCAAGGTCGGAAAGGCGGGTAAGTAAGCCATGGCATACGGGCAGAAGATCCTGAAGGGCGACGCCTACAAGCGCGCCGCGATCAAGCGCCGTCACATCCGGATCCGCAAGCGGATCTCCGGTACGGCGGAGCGCCCCCGTCTGGTCGTGACCCGCTCCAACCGCCACATCGTGGCGCAGGTGATCGACGACCTCAAGGGCCACACCCTGGCGTCGGCGTCCACGCTGGACACGTCGATCCGCGGTGGCGAGGGCGACAAGTCCGCGCAGGCCAAGCAGGTCGGCGCCCTGGTCGCCGAGCGTGCCAAGGCCGCCGGTGTCGAGGCCGTCGTGTTCGACCGTGGTGGCAACCAGTACGCCGGGCGCATCGCCGCCCTGGCGGACGCCGCCCGCGAAGCCGGGCTCAAGTTCTGAGCCGCTTGTAGCTAGCGGAAAGAGAGAGGTAATCCAATGGCTGGACCCCAGCGCCGCGGTGGCGGTGCCGGTGGCGGCGAGCGGCGGGACCGGAAGGGCCGTGACGGCGGCGCAGCTGCCGCCGAGAAGACCGCGTACGTTGAGCGCGTTGTCGCGATCAACCGCGTCGCCAAGGTTGTGAAGGGTGGTCGTCGCTTCAGCTTCACCGCGCTGGTCGTGGTGGGCGACGGTGACGGCACCGTGGGTGTCGGATACGGCAAGGCCAAGGAGGTGCCGGCCGCCATCGCCAAGGGCGTTGAGGAGGCCAAGAAGCACTTCTTCAAGGTCCCCCGGATCCAGGGCACCATCCCGCACCCCATCCAGGGTGAGAAGGCTGCCGGCGTCGTGCTGCTCAAGCCCGCGTCCCCCGGTACCGGTGTTATCGCCGGTGGTCCGGTGCGCGCCGTGCTCGAGTGCGCCGGTATCCACGACGTGCTGTCGAAGTCGCTCGGCTCCGACAACGCGATCAACATCGTGCACGCGACCGTGGAGGCCCTGAAGGGCCTGCAGCGTCCCGAGGAGATCGCGGCCCGCCGCGGTCTGCCGCTCGAGGACGTCGCCCCCGCGGCTCTGCTTCGTGCGCGTGCCGGGGCGGGTGCGTAATCGTGGCGCAGCTCAAGATCACGCAGACGAAGTCCTACATCGGCAGCAAGCAGAACCACCGCGACACCCTGCGTTCCCTGGGCCTCAAGCGCCTGGGTGACGTGGTCGTCAAGGAGGACCGCCCCGAGTTCCGCGGCATGGTGCACACCGTCCGCCACCTCGTGACGGTCGAGGAGGTCGACTGATCATGGCGGAGAGCAACCCGCTGAAGATCCACAACCTCCGTCCCGCCCCGGGCGCCAAGACCGCCAAGACCCGTGTCGGTCGTGGTGAGGCGTCGAAGGGTAAGACGGCCGGTCGTGGTACCAAGGGCACGAAGGCCCGCTACCAGGTTCCGGAGCGCTTCGAGGGTGGGCAGATGCCCCTCCACATGCGTCTTCCGAAGCTGAAGGGCTTCAAGAACCCGTTCAAGACCGAGTACCAGGTCGTGAACCTCGACAAGCTGGCCGCGCTCTACCCCGAAGGTGGCGAGGTCACGGTCGAGGGCCTCGTGGCCAAGGGTGCCGTGCGCAAGAACAGCCTCGTCAAGGTCCTCGGCCAGGGCGAGATCTCCGTGGCGCTGCAGGTGACGGTCGACGCCGTCTCCGGCTCCGCCAAGGAGAAGATCACCGCCGCCGGCGGTACGGTCACCGAGCTCGTCTGAAACACCTCAGGCGCCTCGATGACATGAGCGATCCCGACCGGGGATACCCCACAATGGGGTATCCCCGGTTGGTCGTTCCACGGGGGCAGAGTCGCCGGTAAGGTGGCCTGCACTGTTCTTTTTTCGTATTCGTCGAAACTCAAGACCGTCACCCTTGACGCAGTTGCGCGGGGGTCGCAGGAGGCACCGTGCTCACCGCGTTCGCCCGGGCGTTCAGGACGCCCGACCTGCGCAAGAAGCTGCTCTTCACGCTCGCGATCATCGTGGTCTACCGGGTCGGTACCCACATCCCGATCCCGGGCGTCGACTACACCAACGTCCAGAAGTGCGTGGACGAGGCGTCCGGCAACCAGGGCCTCTTCGGTCTGGTCAACATGTTCAGCGGCGGCGCGCTGCTGCAGATCACGATCTTCGCGCTGGGCATCATGCCGTACATCACGGCGAGCATCATTCTGCAGCTGCTGACCGTGGTGATCCCGCGCCTGGAAGCCCTCAAGAAGGAGGGCCAGGCCGGCACGGCGAAGATCACGCAGTACACCCGCTACCTGACCGTGGCTCTCGCCATCCTGCAGGGCACCGGCCTGGTGGCCACCGCCCGCAGCGGCGCCCTGTTCTCCGGCTGCACGGTCGCGTCGAGCATCGTCCCCGACCGGGCGATCTTCACCACCATCACCATGGTCGTCTGCATGACCGCCGGTACGGCCGTCGTGATGTGGCTCGGCGAGCTCATCACCGACCGCGGCATCGGCAACGGCATGTCGATCCTGATGTTCATCTCGATCGCCGCGACCTTCCCGTCCGCGCTGTGGGCCATCAAGAAGCAGGGCGACCTGGCGGGCGGCTGGATCGAGTTCGGCACCGTCATCGCCGTCGGACTGGTCATGGTCGGCCTGGTCGTCTTCGTCGAGCAGGCCCAGCGCCGCATCCCGGTGCAGTACGCGAAGCGCATGATCGGACGCCGGTCCTACGGCGGTACGTCCACGTACATCCCGCTGAAGGTCAACCAGGCGGGTGTGATCCCGGTCATCTTCGCGTCGTCGCTGCTGTACATCCCGGCGCTGATCGCGCAGTTCTCGAACAGCACCTCCGGCTGGAAGACGTGGATCGAGGCCAACCTGGTCAAGGGTGACCACCCGATCTACATCACCATGTACTTCCTGCTGATCGTTTTCTTCGCCTTCTTCTATGTCGCGATCTCGTTCAACCCCGAGGAAGTCGCCGACAACATGAAGAAGTATGGTGGCTTCATCCCGGGCATCCGGGCTGGCCGACCGACCGCTGAGTACCTGTCGTACGTGCTCAACCGGATCACCTGGCCGGGTTCGCTGTACTTGGGTCTGATTGCTCTCGTCCCGACGATGGCGTTGGTTGGCTTCGGGGCAAGCCAGAACTTCCCGTTCGGTGGCACCAGCATCCTGATCATCGTGGGTGTGGGTCTCGAGACGGTGAAGCAGATCGAGAGCCAGCTCCAGCAGCGCAATTACGAAGGGTTCCTCCGCTGATGCGAATCGTCCTCGTCGGGCCGCCGGGCGCCGGAAAGGGAACGCAGGCTACGCGCCTCGCAGAGAAGCTGCGCGTTCCCCACATCTCCACGGGCGACCTTTTCCGCGCCAACATCAGCCGCCAGACGGAGCTCGGGAAACTCGCGAAGTCCTACATGGACGCCGGCAATCTGGTTCCCGACGAGGTCACCATCGCGATGGCCAAGGACCGCATGGAGCAGCCCGACGCCGAGAACGGCTTCCTGCTCGACGGCTTCCCGCGCAACGTCTCGCAGGCCGAGGCACTGGACGAGCTGCTGAAGACCGAGGGCATCAAGCTGGACGCGGTGCTGGACCTGGAGGCACCGGAGGAAGAGGTCGTCAAGCGGATCGCCGGCCGGCGCATCTGCCGCAACGACTCGTCGCACGTCTTCCACGTGTCGTACAAGGCCCCGGCCGAGGAAGGCGTCTGCGACGTCTGCGGCGGGGAGCTGTACCAGCGGGACGACGACTCCGAGGAGACGGTGCGCAAGCGGCTGGAGGTCTACCACACGCAGACCGAGCCGATCATCGACTACTACAAGGCGCAGGGTCTGGTCGTGACGATCGACTCCATGGGGCCGGTGGACGAGGTCACCCGGCGTGCGCTGGCGGGGCTGAAGCGCGAGCACGAGGTCAAGTAGCCGTTTGTACGTTGCTGTAGCCGCGGTTCCCTTGCGAGGGGGCCGCGGCTGCTGCGTGCGGCACGCATGCCCGGGGTTCGCGGGCACGACTGCCCGTATCTTTGAAAGCGTCCGTCCCCTTACTCCGTCCAAGAAAGGCCCCCGTCCCCATGGTGCAGATCAAGAGCCCCGAGCAGATCGCCAAGATGCGTGAGGCGGGGCTGGTCGTTGCGGCCATTCACGCGGCCACCCGCGAGGCGGCCGTGCCCGGGGCCACCACCAAGGATCTGGACCAGGTCGCGCGCAAGGTGCTCGCGGAGCACAACGCCAAGCCGAACTTCCTCGGGTACGGCGGCTTTCCCGCGACCATCTGCACCTCGGTGAACGAGGTCGTCGTCCACGGCATCCCGTCCGACGAGGTCGTCCTCAAGGACGGGGACATCATCTCCATCGACTGCGGCGCGATCATCGACGGCTGGCACGGCGACGCCGCCTACACCGCGTTCGTGGGCTCGGGTCACGCCCCGGAACTCATCGAGCTCTCCCGGGTGACCGAGGAATCGATGTGGGCGGGCATCGCGGCGATGAAGCAGGGCAACCGGCTGGTGGACGTGTCGAAGGCCATCGAGACGTACATCCGCCGCCAGCCGAAGCCGGGCGGCGGCCGCTACGGCATCATCGAGGACTACGGCGGCCACGGCATCGGCACCGAGATGCACATGGACCCGCACCTGCTGAACTACGTCGACCGCCGCAGGGGCAAGGGGCCGAAGCTGGTCCCCGGCTTCTGCCTCGCCATCGAGCCGATGGTCTCCCTGGGCACCCCGAAGACGGAGGTCCTGTCGGACGACTGGACGGTCATCACGACGGACGGCACGTGGTCCTCGCACTGGGAGCACTCGGTTGCCCTGACAGAGGAAGGCCTGCTGGTGCTCACGGCTCCGGACGGGGGCAGGGCGAAACTGGCGGAGCTCGGGATCGCGGCGGCGCCGGATCCGCTGGCCTGAGGGCGGCGATGGCTCGGTCGCCGGTCGGAGGCCGGCGCAGCCGCTCGAAGCTTGTGAGGCGCCCCGGGCGCCGAGCCCGCGAGAGCGGCATCCGGAATTGGGTCGGAGGTTCTGTCGGGCGACTGGACGGTCATCGCGACGGACGGCACGTGGTCCTCGCACTGGGAGCACTCGGTTGCCCTGACAGAGGAAGGCCTGCTGGTGCTCACGGCTCCGGACGGGGCAGGGCGAAATTGGCGGAGCTCGGGATCGCGGCGGCGCCGGATCCGCTGGCCTGAGGGCGGCGATGGCTCGGTCGCCGGTCGGAGGCCGGCGCAGCCGCTCGAAGCTTGTGAGGCGCCCCGGGCGCCGAGCCCGCGAGAGCGGCATCCGGAATTGGGTCGGAGGTTCTGTCGGGCGACTGGACGGTCATCGCGACGGACGGCACGTGGTCCTCGCACTGGGAGCACTCGGTTGCCCTGACAGAGGAAGGCCTGCTGGTGCTCACGGCTCCGGACGGGGCAGGGCGAAACTGGCGGAGCTCGGGATCGCGGCGGCGCCGGATCCGCTGGCCTGAGGGCGGCGATGGCTCGGTCGCCGGTCGGAGGCCGGCGCAGCCGCTCGAAGCTTGTGAGGCGCCCCGGGCGCCGAGCCCGCGAGAGCGGCATCCGGAATTGGGTCGGAGGTTCTGTCGGACGACTGGACGGTCATCACGACGGACGGCACGTGGTCCTCGCACTGGGAGCACTCGGTTGCCCTGACAGAGGAAGGCCTGCTGGTGCTCACGGCTCCGGACGGGGGCAGGGCGAAACTGGCGGAGCTCGGGATCGCGGCGGCGCCGGATCCGCCGGCGTGATCATTGGTTCGCCTACGCGGGTGCGGCTGTGCCCGCCTTCCCCCATCGCCCCAGCGGAACGACTGCCCACAACCGCCGCAGGCACTCGCGGCATAACGATCTACGCCGCAGGGCAGACTTCCCCGATTCGTCTTTCCGGATGCGCTGACGTAGACTGACTCGTCGGCTCTCGTGCATCCGCATGCCTGCATGCGCCCGCAAGGGACGCGAGGGAGTCGATCAAGGTAGTCGATTCGAAGGGCGAAGCGTGGCCAAGAAGCAAGGTGCCATCGAGATCGAGGGCACTGTCGTCGAGTCTCTTCCGAACGCCATGTTCAAGGTCGAGCTCCAGAACGGCCACCAGGTCCTGGCACACATCAGCGGCAAGATGCGTATGCACTACATCCGCATCCTCCCTGACGACCGGGTCGTGGTGGAGCTGTCTCCGTACGACCTGACGCGTGGCCGGATCGTCTACCGGTACAAGTAGATCTTGCCCATGTCCCGCGCGAGCGGGCCGGCCGGCAACTGACCCGGAGAACCTCACATCCCATGAAGGTCAAGCCGAGCGTCAAGAAGATCTGCGACAAGTGCAGGGTGATCCGCCGTCACGGCCGGGTCATGGTCATCTGCGAGAACCCGCGCCACAAGCAGCGCCAGGGCTGACCGCACGACCGCAACCCTCTGCATTCCGCAGAATTCGCGCGACGCAAGCTGAATATGTTCATTTGCAGGGCCCAAGCCAAGCGGCTTGACACCCCCGGTTCGGAGGCCGGGGACCCGGTTCGTACCTGGTACGGCGGCCGGGATCCGGTTCTGCGGAAGACCTCCGAAGATCAACTGGAGCCATTGAATGGCACGCGTTTCCGGTGTTGACATCCCGCGCGACAAGCGCGTGGAGGTCGCCCTCACCTACGTGTTCGGCATCGGCCGGACCCTCTCCCAGCAGACGCTGGCCGAGACCGGCATCGACCCGAACACTCGCGTTCGCGACCTCTCCGAGGAGCAGCTCGTCGCGATCCGCGAGTACGTCGACAACAACATCAAGACCGAGGGTGACCTCCGTCGCGAGATCCAGGCCGACATCCGCCGCAAGGTCGAGATCGGCTGCTACCAGGGTCTGCGTCACCGCCGCGGTCTGCCCGTCCGCGGTCAGCGCACCAGCACCAACGCCCGCACCCGCAAGGGCCCGCGTCGCGCCATCGCCGGCAAGAAGAAGCCGGGCAAGAAGTAGTCCGCAGCGGACACCTGTCCACGGTCTTCGCTGTAGGACCGACCACCTCCCGTAGGAGTTATAGATGCCCCCCAAGGGACGTCAGGGCGCTGCCAAGAAGGTGCGCCGCAAGGAAAAGAAGAACGTCGCTCACGGTCACGCGCACATCAAGAGCACGTTCAACAACACGATCGTCTCGATCACGGACCCGTCCGGCAACGTGATCTCCTGGGCCTCCGCCGGCCACGTCGGCTTCAAGGGCTCCCGGAAGTCCACGCCGTTCGCCGCGCAGATGGCCGCCGAGTCGGCTGCCCGCCGCGCCCAGGAGCACGGCATGCGCAAGGTCGACGTGTTCGTGAAGGGCCCGGGTTCCGGTCGTGAGACCGCGATCCGCTCCCTGCAGGCCACGGGCCTCGAGGTCGGCTCCATCCAGGACGTCACCCCGACCCCGCACAACGGCTGCCGTCCGCCGAAGCGTCGTCGCGTCTGACGCACGGCCGGTCGGGCTGGGGATTTCGGGCGGTACGGCACCGTAAAAGGGCCGTATCGCCCGTACCCTTGCAGTACCCGCGCTTCTCACAGGTGCGGTTTCCGTCGGACGTCAAATAGCGGGCGTCCACGAAAGAAGGATCTGATCCACACATGCTGATCGCTCAGCGTCCCTCGTTGACCGAAGAGGTCGTCGACGAGTTCCGCTCCCGGTTCGTGATCGAGCCGCTGGAGCCGGGCTTCGGCTACACCCTCGGCAACTCCCTGCGTCGTACGCTCCTCTCCTCGATCCCGGGTGCGGCGGTCACGTCCATCCGCATCGACGGCGTTCTGCACGAGTTCACCACCGTGCCGGGCGTCAAGGAGGACGTCACCGACCTGATCCTCAACATCAAGCAGCTGGTCGTCTCCTCGGAGCACGACGAGCCGGTCGTGATGTACCTGCGCAAGCAGGGCCCGGGTCTCGTCACCGCCGCCGACATCGCGCCCCCGGCCGGTGTCGAGGTGCACAACCCCGACCTCGTCCTCGCCACGCTCAACGGCAAGGGCAAGCTGGAGATGGAGCTGACCGTCGAGCGCGGTCGCGGTTACGTCTCCGCCGTGCAGAACAAGCAGGTGGGCCAGGAGATCGGCCGTATCCCGGTCGACTCCATCTACAGCCCCGTGCTGAAGGTCACGTACAAGGTCGAGGCGACCCGTGTCGAGCAGCGCACCGACTTCGACAAGCTGATCGTCGACGTCGAGACCAAGCAGGCCATGCGTCCGCGTGACGCCATGGCGTCGGCCGGTAAGACCCTGGTCGAGCTGTTCGGTCTGGCGCGTGAGCTCAACATCGACGCCGAGGGCATCGACATGGGTCCGTCCCCGACGGACGCCGCGCTCGCTGCCGATCTGGCGCTGCCGATCGAGGAGCTCGAGCTCACCGTTCGGTCGTACAACTGCCTCAAGCGTGAGGGCATCCACTCCGTGGGTGAGCTCGTTGCCCGCTCCGAGGCCGACCTCCTGGACATCCGTAACTTCGGTGCGAAGTCCATCGACGAGGTCAAGGCGAAGCTGGCCGGCATGGGCCTGGCCCTGAAGGACAGCCCGCCCGGATTCGACCCCACGGCCGCTGCCGACGCCTTCGGCGCCGACGACGACGCGGACGCGGGCTTTGTGGAGACCGAGCAGTACTGAGTCTCCGCTTCCGGGGTCCGCGTCAGCGGACCCCGGATCTCCGACGGGCAAACCCGCCCGCTCGGATACTGACCCTGGTACCTGACACGGCCGGGGCAGACACACAGGAGAAGAACAATGCCGAGGCCCACCAAGGGTGCCCGTCTGGGCGGCAGTGCCGCGCACGAGAAGCTGCTCCTCGCGAACCTCGCGAAGTCGCTGTTCGAGCACGGCCGTATCACCACCACCGAGGCGAAGGCCCGCCGTCTGCGGCCGTACGCCGAGCGTCTGATCACCAAGGCGAAGAAGGGCGACCTTCACAACCGCCGTCAGGTGCTCCAGGTCATCACGGACAAGGGCATCGTCCACACGCTCTTCACCGAGATCGGCCCGCGGTACGAGAACCGTCCGGGTGGCTACACCCGCATCACCAAGATCGGTAACCGCCGTGGCGACAACGCGCCCATGGCTGTCATCGAGCTGGTCGAGGCGCTGACGGTGCAGCAGAAGGCGGTCGGCGAGGCCGAGGCCGCGACCAAGCGCGCGGTCAAGGAAGCCGACGAGGCCAAGGTCGAGGAGACCAAGGTCGAGGACGCCGCGGTCGAGGACGCCAAGGTCGACGTGACCAAGGCCGACGAGGCCGAGGACGCAGCCGAAGAGTCCAAGGACGCCTGAGGCTCTGCCTTGTGAACGGGTCCGCCCTGAGGGGCGGACCCGTTTCGCGTTCCTGAGAGGATCCAGGGTGAGTGACGAAGTACAGGCCGGGTTCGTGCGGGTGCGGATGGATCTCTCGTACGACGGGACGGAGTTCTCCGGGTGGGCCAAGCAGGCCGGGGGACGGCGGACCGTGCAGGCGGAGATCGAGGACGCGCTGCGCACGGTCACGCGGTCCCGGGAGACGTACGAGCTGACCGTGGCCGGGCGCACGGATGCCGGTGTGCACGCCCGGGGCCAGGTCGCCCACGTCGATCTGCCCCGGGAGGTCTGGGGCGAGCACCACGACAAGCTGCTCAAGCGGCTCGCCGGGCGCCTGTCCAGGGATGTGCGGGTGTGGGCCCTGCGGGAGGCGCCCAGCGGCTTCAACGCCCGTTTCTCGGCGATCTGGCGCCGGTACGCGTACCGGGTCACGGACAACCCCGGCGGCGTGGACCCGCTGCTGCGCAACCACGTCCTCTGGCACGACTGGCCCCTGGACGTCGACGCGATGAACGAGGCCGCGCGGCGGCTGCTCGGCGAGCACGACTTCGCCGCCTACTGCAAGAAGCGGGAGGGGGCCACGACCATCCGTACGCTGCAGGAGCTGAGCCTCGAGCGCGGGGGCGACGGGATCGTCACCGCGACCGTCCGCGCCGACGCGTTCTGCCACAACATGGTGCGTTCGCTGATCGGGGCGCTGCTGTTCGTGGGGGACGGGCACCGGCCGCCGGACTGGCCGGGCAAGGTGCTCGCCGCGGGCGTACGGGATTCCGCCGTCCACGTCGTACGGCCGCACGGGCTGACGCTGGAGGAGGTCGGCTACCCGGCGGACGAACTGCTCGCCGCGCGGAGCAGGGAGGCGCGGAACAAGCGGTCACTGCCGGGTGCGGGCTGCTGCTGAGCCGGGTTCCATCGTGCCGGGCGCTGGGGCTGAGGCTGGGTGGGTCGCGCAGCCCGGCGCTTGCGGGGTGCCGCCCGCGCCCGCCCTCCCCCCACTCTCGGCTTCGCTCGAGCGGGGGGGACCCCCATCGCCCCTGGGGGCACCTCCCACGCCATTGAGGCAGTGGGGGAGGCACGCATGCCCGCGGACGGACGGCAGCTGCCCGCGGACGGACAGCAACGGCCCGCGGACGGACGGACATGCTCGCGGCGTTACCCGTTCGCCGCCTCCGACGCCTGGGCCTCGCCCCTGCGGCGGATCTGGCGGAACGTGAACTCGGCCAGGTCGTCGCCCGTGGCGAAGACCTTCGTGTCCTTCGTCGTCACGTCCTTGCCGTTGGTGAAGCCCGTGATGGTGAAGTAGGCGTACCGGCCGTAGGAGTTGGTCGTCGAGCGGCAGACCGCGCCGGAGCAGAAGGCCTTGACGCCCTTGCCGGACAGCGCCTTGACGATGCTCTTGCTGTCCGCCTGGCCCTTGGCCTTGGTCGCCTGGGCCTCGGTGTCGAAGACGGCCACGCCGACCGTCACCGCGATGCCGTCCAGGGTGTACGTGACGCGCATCAGCCGGGTGCAGCCGTTGGCGGTGAGGACCTTCGGGAGCGTGCCCTCGGCGGCCGTGGCGCACTTGGTGGTGTCGGCCGTCGGCCCCTTCTTGTACACGACCGAGTCCATGGTGAGCTGCGTGCCCGGGAACAGGATGTCCGTGCCGATCGGAGCCTTGTCCTTGCTCTTGCTGGCGACGAAGTCCTTCGGGTCCAGCGGCGGAGGGGCGCTGGTCGGGGCGAACGACGGCGCCGTGGCGGTCCCGCTCGGGATGTCCCCGCTCGCGGGCAGCGAGGTCGGCTTGTTCGACGCCTCGTCGTTGCCGTTCGCCGAGACCACGGCCATCGCCACTGCGGTGCCGATCGCGAGCGTGGCGATCGCGCCACCGCCGATGAGCAGCAGCCGACGACGCTTTGCGCGTGTCTCGGAGGCCTCGGCGAGCGCCGCCCAGTCCGGCGTGTCGCCACCGCCGTCGGCCCACGGCTGCTGCGAATGCGGTTTCCAGGGATCCCACTGGGACTGGGGTCCCCCCTGCCCATAGCTCATGGGGCGTCATCTTAGACGGGGGACGGGTGTTGCTCGTGCGACTGCGCGTTCCGGCCCGGCGCGAAGCGCGACGATCCACATCAAAAGGACGGGATCCGGGGCTCGCCCGTGTACGTCGGCCAGGTCTCGGTGCGCTGAAGCTAACGTTCACCGAATGAAGGCGGGCAAAAGCGACATCTCCGGGTGGCTGATGGGACGGGCGCCCTGGCGGCTGTGGGCGGCGCCCGCGGTCGTGCTGGGGGCGATGGCGGGGCACGTCGGGCGGTCCACCCCGGACGGCGGGATGGACAACGCGATCGTCGTGCGGGCGGCCGGGGCGTGGCTGACCGGCGGCTCGCCGTACGCCGATCCGCACTTCCTCTATCTCCCGAGCGCGGTCCTGGCCGCCGTACCGCAGGCTCTGCTGCCGTTGACCGCGCTGCGTGTGCTCGTGCCGCTGACGGTGACCGCCTTTCTGGCCGCCGGCTGGGCCTGCGCCCTGCGTGTCCACGACGTTCCCCTGCGCAGCCGCTTCGCGGCCCTCGGCCTGACCGGGCTCGCGGGTGCCTTCGCCCCCTTCGGGCACCTGGTCCTGCTGGGCAACTGGACCGTCACCGCCGCACTGGCGCTGCCGCTGGGGCTGCTGCTGGTGAGCCGGGGCCGGTGGGTGGCGGCGGGTGCGGTGATCGGCGCGGCGGTGGCGCTGAAGCCGCTGCTCGCCCCGATGGCGCTGCTGTTCGTCTTCGCCCGCCGCTGGCGCGCGCTGGGCGTGCTGGTCCTGGTCCCGACGGCCGCGTCCGCGACCGCGGCCCTCGCGCTGCCCGACCCCGCGGGCTTCCTCACCCACACCCTGCCGTTCCTGCTGCGCGGCCACGACGACTTCGTACGGCTCTACGAGGCATCGCCTGCGGCGGTGCTGCCGCGGCTCGGAATGCCCTCGCCGCTCGCCAAGGCGGCCGCCCTGCTGGCCTGCGCTGCCGGAGTGGCCTGCGCGTACCGCCGCTGGCGCCGGGCCGACCCCGGCCCACTGCGCCTGGCGGAGACCTCCGCGACCCTGATGCTCTCGGCGTTCCTCGTCTCCAGGCCGTCGTACGACCACTACCTCATGGTCGTCCTCCCGCTCCTGCTCGCCGGTCTCCCGTACCCCGGCTCGGCTGCCCGCAGCCCCTGGTTCTGGCTGGCCCTGGCCCCGCAGATCCCCGGCCTGATCTGGCCGTACCTGGAGCTGCCGCGACGTCGGGCCTTCAAGGATGCGTTTACGCTGTACACCTTGATGGTGGCGGTGGGTTGTCAGTCCCTCCGGCGCTCGAGGGCGAGGCCGTCCGGGCCGAACGCGGAGGTCCGGGTGCGGCGGCCCCCGGTGCAGGCGACGAGGGCGGAGGCCCCGTTTTGACCCCGCCCCGGCGCCGCAGGTATTCTGCTTCTTCGTTGTGTATTGGCTTGCTCATTCTCACGGGACGGGCCCTTACACCGGTCCACCGGGCCGATGACCAGCGACCCCACGTACGCGGTATGCGTCGCCGCAGTGGTCCAGGCTGTCGTGATCGTTTCGGTGACCTGTTCAGGACCATTCACTCGAAGCGAAGGCTACGAACCGTGCGTACGTACAGCCCCAAGCCCGGCGATGTGACGCGCCAGTGGCACGTCATCGACGCTCAGGACGTTGTCCTGGGCCGTCTCGCCACCACCGCCGCGTCCCTTCTGCGGGGCAAGCACAAGCCGATCTACGCGCCCCACGTCGACACCGGTGACTTCGTCATCATCATCAACGCGGACAAGGTGCACCTCTCCGGCAACAAGCGGACCCAGAAGATGGCGTACCGCCACTCCGGCTACCCGGGTGGTCTGCGCTCGGTCCGTTACGACGAGCTGCTCGACAAGAACCCCGAGAAGGCCATCGAGAAGGCCGTCAAGGGCATGCTCCCCAAGAACTCCCTGGGCCGTCAGATGCTCTCGAAGCTGAAGGTCTACAAGGGTGACCAGCACCCGCACGCTGCCCAGCAGCCGGTGCCTTTCGAGATCACCCAGGTCGCGCAGTAAGTCCGGCCACCCCCTAAGACTGAAGAGAATCTGAGGAGAATCGTGGCCGAGACCACTGCCGAGCAGCCGCTCGAAGAGCTTGACATCGACAGCTACACCACCGAGTCCGAGGTCCCCGTCGAGGGCGAGTACACCTCGGAGTCCCTGGCCTCCCGCTTCGGCGAGCCCCAGCCGGCCGCCGGCCTGGGCCGCCGCAAGAACGCCATCGCCCGCGTCCGGATCGTTCCGGGCACCGGCAAGTGGAAGATCAACGGCCGCACCCTCGAGGACTACTTCCCGAACAAGGTGCACCAGCAGGAGGTCAACGAGCCCTTCAAGGTGCTCGAGCTCGAGGGCCGTTACGACGTCATCGCCCGCATCGCCGGTGGCGGTGTCTCCGGCCAGGCCGGTGCGCTCCGTCTCGGTGTCGCCCGCGCGCTGAACGAGGCCGACGTCGACAACAACCGTGGCCCGCTCAAGAAGGCCGGCTTCCTCCGCCGCGACGACCGCGCGGTCGAGCGCAAGAAGGCCGGTCTGAAGAAGGCCCGCAAGGCCCCGCAGTACAGCAAGCGTTAATCGTCTGCTGCCTCTGCTCGTACTTCGAACGCCCCGGCGGCACGCCAGTGCCGCCGGGGCGTTCGTTTATCAGCGCCCCCGGGCGTATAACGGCACAAGGTGCTCAAAATCTTGTGCGATCGGATACCCAGGCATCGAATGCCATCGGAAGTTCAGGCATCGTTTGCCTGGCATGCGGAAGCAGCGTGCCCGGGCCGCAACCGGTACGGCTTCCGAAACTGAAGCTTCCTCAGGAGGACACGTGGGACGACTCTTCGGCACGGACGGCGTGCGTGGTGTCGCCAACGCGGATCTGACGGCCGAGATGGCTCTCGGCCTGTCCGTCGCGGCGGCGCACGTACTGGCCGAGGCGGGCACCTTCGAGGGCCACAAGCCGACGGCGGTGGTCGGACGGGACCCGCGCGCGTCCGGGGAGTTCCTTGAGGCCGCCGTGGTCGCGGGCCTCGCCAGCGCCGGCGTGGACGTCCTGCGGGTCGGCGTGCTGCCGACGCCCGCCGTGGCGTACCTGACCGGAGCACTCGGCGCCGATCTCGGCGTGATGCTCTCCGCGAGCCACAACGCCATGCCCGACAACGGCGTCAAGTTCTTCGCCCGCGGTGGCCACAAGCTCGCCGACGACCTCGAGGACAAGATCGAGAGCGTGTACGAGGAGCACCGGCGTGGTGAGCCCTGGGAGCGGCCCACCGGCGCCGGTGTGGGGCGTGTACGGGACTACGAGGAGGGCTTCGACAAGTACGTCGCCCACCTCATCGCCGTACTCCCGAACCGCCTGGACGGTCTGAAGATCGTCCTCGACGAGGCGCACGGCGCCGCCGCGCGTGTGTCGCCGGAGGCGTTCTCGCGGGCCGGAGCCGAGATCGTCACCATCGGCACCGAGCCGGACGGGCTCAACATCAACGACGGCTGCGGCTCCACGCACCTGGACAAGCTCAAGGCCGCGGTCGTCTCCCACGGCGCCGCCCTCGGTATCGCGCACGACGGTGACGCGGACCGCTGCCTCGCCGTGGACCACACCGGCGAGGAGGTCGACGGCGACCAGATCCTGGCGGTGCTCGCGCTGGCGATGCGGGAACGCTCCGCTCTGCGGGCCGAGACCGTCGTGGCGACCGTCATGTCCAACCTCGGCTTCAAACTCGCGCTCGAGCGGGAGGGACTGAACCTCGTCCAGACCGCGGTCGGCGACCGGTACGTGCTGGAGGAGATGAAGGAGCACGGCTACGCCCTCGGCGGCGAGCAGTCCGGGCACGTCATCATCCTGGACCACGCGACCACGGGCGACGGGACGCTGACCGGGCTGATGCTGGCCGCTCGGGTCGCGGAGACCGGGCGGTCGCTGCGGGAACTGGCGGCCGTGATGGAGCGGTTGCCGCAGGTGCTGATCAATGTGCCCGACGTCGACAGGTCCCGAGTCGGGGACTCGGCCGAGCTGGATGCGGCTGTCGCCGAGGCGGAGCGGGAGTTGGGGTCGACCGGACGGGTGTTGCTGCGGCCGTCGGGTACTGAGCCGTTGGTCCGGGTGATGGTCGAGGCGGCGGATATCGAGCAGGCTCAGTCTGTTGCCGGGCGGCTGGCCGACGCGGTGAAGTCTGCTTTGGGCTGATATTCGAGTAGGGGGCGGGGAGTTCTGCTGTCGGCGGGCTGCGGGTTCGTCGTGGCTTGTCGCGCCCACGCGGCGGAGCCGCATGATGTCAGAGCCCCGCCCCCCTTGGGCACGTTTCCCTAGAGGGCGGTTGGCCGTTGCCGCTGCTTCGACCAGAGCCACTTCTGGGTCAGCAGCGTCAGAGTGCCGGCCAGGATGATGCCCAGCAGGTTCAGGAGCAGTTGTTCCGAAGAGCGCAGGGTCTGGTTTGTGTCGCCGTAGACCAGGGCCACGGCCGCGTTGGCGGCCGCCGGGACCGTCGTCACCGAGATGGCCACACCGACCAGGGCGCCCGACTTCGCGGATGTCAGGGAGAGGGTGCCCGCCGCCCCGGCCAGGACCGCCACCACGAACGAGAACCAGTCCGGGGCGTAGATGAAGCCGGTGTTCGGGCGGTCGGCCTCCAGCTGAGCCTTGCTGAACAAACCCACGGCGTCCATGAAGAGGCTGAAGCCCGCGGTCACTGCCATCGCCACCGCGAAGCCGACGAGCAGCGCGGTCAGGGACCGCAGGGCCAGGCGTGGGGCACGCTGTACAGCCGCGGTGCAGATGCCCGCCAGCGGGCCGAACTCCGGGCCGACCGCCATCGCGCCCACGATCAGAACCGCGTTGTCGAGCACCACACCGCAGGCGGCGATCATCGTCGCCAGCGTGATGAAGGCGACGTACGTGACGGAGAGGGTCGACTCCTCGTGCGTCGCGTCGGTCAGGTGCTCCCACAGCACCGCGTCCGCGCCCTCGCCCGGCGCCTCGGCCTCCGCCTTGTCGGCGCGCTTCGACAGCGACAGGTCGATGTTCTCGACGGCGATCGATCCGCTCTCCTCGAGGCCCAACTCCTGTAGGCCGGTGAGCAGTTCGTCGCCCGCCTCACGCGCCACGTCGCACATCACGACGTCCCCGGCCGGGTTGCGGGCGGCGCCGGGCAGCACGACGACATGCGTGGTACCGACCGTGTTCCCGATGAGGCGGACCACGTCGTCGGTCTTCTCGGCCGGTGTGATCAGGCGCAGATGCAGCATGGCGTCTTTCTAACAGGCCCGCGTTACGGCGTTACAGCTTGCGCAGGCTCAGACGCCGCACCTTGTGGTCAGGGCCCTTGCGCAGGATCAGGGTGGCGCGGCCGCGGGTGGGGGCGATGTTCTCGACCAGGTTGGGCTTGTTGATGGTCCGCCAGAGGGTACGGGCGTAGTCGAGGGCCTCGTCCTCGGAGACCTGGGTGTACTTGCGGAAGTAGGAGGACGGGTTCTGGAAGGCCGTCGCGCGCAGCTTCCGGAAGCGGCTGAGGTACCAGCGCTCGATGTCCTCGGCGCTGGCGTCGACGTACACACTGAAGTCGAAGTAGTCGGCGAGGCCGACCCGGGTGCGGCCGTCCTTGCCGGGGAGGGCGGGCTGCAGGACGTTCAGGCCCTCGACGATGAGGATGTCGGGGCGGCGGACCGTGAGCCTCTCGCCGGGGACGATGTCGTAGATGAGGTGCGAGTAGACCGGAGCCGTCACCTCGCCCTTGCCGGCCTTGATGTCGGCGACGAAGCGGGTGAGGGCGCGCCGGTCGTAGGACTCGGGGAAGCCCTTGCGCGACATCAGGCCGCGGGCCTGGAGTTCCCTGGTGGGCAGGAGGAAGCCGTCCGTCGTCACCAGTTCGACGCGGGGGTGCTCGGGCCAGCGGGAGAGCAGCGCCTGCAGGAGGCGGGCGACGGTGGACTTGCCGACCGCGACCGAGCCGGCGACTCCTATCACGAACGGGGTGCCGGACTGGGAGCCCTGCTCGCCGAGGAACGTGTTGAGGGCGCCTCGCAGACCGTCCGTCGCGCCGATGTAGAGGTTGAGGAGCCGGGACAGCGGGAGGTAGATGTCGCGCACCTCGTCGAGGTCGATGACGTCACCGAGGCCGCGCAGCTTCTCGACCTCCTCGGCGGTGAGCGGCAGCGGCGTCTTGTCGCGCAGCGCGCTCCACTCGGCGCGGGTGAGGTCGACATAGGGAGTCGCCTCCGGCCGCTGCCGGTGGGCGCTCCGGGGCATCGAGGAGACCGGAGAGATCACAGTTCATTGTTAACGGAGTTTGAACGGTACGGCGGGTGGGCTCCGTCACGCTCGGATCGAGGGGGCGTACGGGCGCGGGAATTTCCGATTTCGGGCACGCGAAGGCCGTTTCGGGCGGGGATTCGGTCGTAGGCTGCGGCCCATGTGCGGAATCGTGGGATACGTGGGGTCGCAGTCTGCGCTCGAGGTCGTGATGGCGGGGCTGAAGCGGCTCGAGTACCGGGGATACGACTCGGCCGGGGTCGCCGTGCTGGCGGACGGCGGGCTGGCGGCGGCCAAGAAGGCCGGGAAGCTGCTCAATCTGGAGAAGGAGCTGGTGGACCGGCCGCTGCCGACGGGGACCACGGGCCTCGGGCACACGCGGTGGGCCACACACGGCGGGCCGACCGACGCCAACGCCCATCCGCACATCGACAACGCCGGACGTGTCGCCGTCGTGCACAACGGGATCATCGAGAACTTCGCGCAGCTTCGGACCGAGCTGGAGGAGCGGGGCCACGACCTCGGCTCCGAGACCGACACCGAGGTGGTCGCGCACCTGCTCGCCGAGGAGTTCTCCTCCTGCGCCGACCTGGCGGAGGCGATGCGGCTGGTGTGCCGGCGGCTCGAGGGGGCGTTCACGCTGGTCGCGGTGCATGCAGATGAGCCGGACGTGGTCGTGGGGGCGCGGCGGAACTCGCCGCTCGTGGTGGGCGTCGGGGACGGCGAGGCCTTTCTCGCCTCGGACGTCGCCGCGTTCATCGCCCACACGCGGTCGGCGATCGAGCTGGGTCAGGACCAGGTGGTGGAGCTGCGCCGGGACGCGGTGACGGTGACCGGCTTCGACGGCCGCCCGGCCGACGTGCGCGCCTACCACGTCGACTGGGACGCGTCGGCCGCGGAAAAGGGCGGTTATGACTACTTCATGCTCAAGGAGATCGCCGAGCAGCCCAAGGCGGTCGCGGACACCCTGCTCGGGCGCATCGACGCGTCCGGCTCGCTGACCCTGGACGAGGTGCGGATCTCCGCCTCCGAGCTGCGCGAGGTGGACAAGGTCGTCATCGTCGCCTGCGGTACGGCCTTCCACGCGGGGCTCATCGCCAAGTACGCCATCGAGCACTGGACCCGCATCCCGTGCGAGGTGGAACTGGCGAGCGAGTTCCGTTACCGGGATCCCATCCTGGACGCGCGTTCGCTGGTCATCGCCATCTCGCAGTCCGGCGAGACCATGGACACGCTCATGGCGCTCCGGCACGCCCGCGAGCAGGGCTCCAGGGTGCTGGCGATCTGCAACACCAACGGCTCGACGATCCCGCGCGAGTCGGACGCGGTGCTGTACACGCACGCGGGGCCGGAGGTCGCGGTCGCGTCGACCAAGGCGTTCCTCACCCAGCTGGTGGCCTGCTATCTGGTCGCGCTGTACCTGGGGCAGGTGCGGGGCACCAAATGGGGAGACGAGATCAGCGCCGTGATCCGGGATCTGTCGCAGATCTCCGACGAGGTCGAGCGGGTCCTGGAGACCATGGAGCCGGTACGGTCGCTGGCGCGCACGCTGGCCCACAAGAACACGGTGCTGTTCCTGGGCCGGCACGTGGGCTACCCGGTGGCGCTGGAGGGCGCGCTGAAGCTGAAGGAGCTGGCGTACATGCACGCCGAGGGCTTCGCGGCGGGCGAGCTCAAGCACGGCCCGATCGCGCTGATCGAGGAGGACCTGCCGGTGGTGGTGGTCGTGCCGTCGCCGCGCGGACGGTCCGTCCTCCACGACAAGATCGTGTCCAACATCCAGGAGATCCGGGCCCGGGGCGCGCGGACGATCGTGATCGCGGAGGAGGGAGACGAGGCGGTCGTCCCGTACGCCGACCACCTCATCCGCATCCCGGCGACTCCGACACTGCTGCAGCCGCTGGTCGCGACGGTGCCGCTGCAGGTGTTCGCGTGCGAGCTGGCCACGGCCCGGGGCAACGAGGTGGACCAGCCGCGGAACCTGGCGAAGTCGGTGACGGTGGAGTGACGAATCTGCGGACGGCGGACGTGGTGGCCTCGTGATCATCGGAGTGGGAATCGACGTCGCCGAGATCGACCGCTTCCAGGCGGCGCTGGAACGCACGCCCGGAATGGCTCAACGGCTGTTTCTGGAGAGCGAGTTGCTGCTCCCCAGCGGAGAACGCCGGGGCATCGCCTCCCTCGCCGCACGGTTCGCGGCCAAGGAGGCGGTCGCCAAGGCCCTCGGGGCTCCGGCCGGTCTGCTCTGGACGGACGCGGAGGTCTTCGTCGAGGACAGCGGGCGGCCGCGGCTGCGGGTGCAGGGGACGGTCGCGGCACGTGCGGCGGAACTCGGTGTGCAGTCCTGGCATGTGTCGCTCAGCCATGACGCGGGGGTGGCCTCGGCGGTCGTCGTCGCCGAGGGCTAGAACCTGCGCGTTACGCGACGGGTGCGCGAGACTCGGCCTATGCGTACTGCGTACAGCGTGGAGACGGTGAGGACAGCTGAGCGGGCCCTGATGGCACGGCTTCCGGAGGGCGCGTTGATGCAACGCGCCGCGGCCGGACTCGCCGCCGCCTGTGCCGACCTGCTCGGGCGGGTGTACGGAAGCCGGGTCGTCCTGCTGATCGGCAGCGGGGACAACGGCGGTGACGCTCTGTACGCCGGGGCCCGGCTGGCGCGGCGGGGCGCGGGGGTCACGGCGGTGCTGCTCAACCCGGAGCGCGCGCACGCCGGAGGGCTCGCGGCCCTGCGGCGGGCGGGCGGCGGGGTCGCGCGGACGGGGGGCGCCGAGGAGCTGATCGGCCGCGCCGACCTCGTCGTGGACGGCATCGTCGGGATCGGCGGCAAGGGCGGGCTGCGGCCGGACGCGGCGCCGCTCGCCGAGTCGGCCCGGCGGGCGCGGGCCGCCGTCGTCGCCGTCGACCTGCCGAGCGGCGTCGACGTCGACACGGGCGAGGTCCACGGCGCCGCGATCCGGGCCGATCTGACGGTCACCTTCGGCACGCACAAGCCAGGGCTGCTGATCGACCCGGCGCGGGAGTATGCCGGGTCGGTGCGGCTGGTGGACATCGGCCTCGGCCCCGAACTGCCAGCCGAGCCCGAGCTGGAGGCGCTGCAGCACGCGGACGTGGCCGGGCTGCTGCCGGTGCCGGGGGCCGAGAGCGACAAGTACCGGCGGGGGGTCGTGGGGATCGCCGCCGGGTCGGCCCGGTATCCGGGGGCGGCCGTACTGGCCGTGTCCGGGGCGCTCCGGGGCGGGGCGGGGGCCGTGCGGTACGTCGGGCCGGCCGGGGACGCGGTCATCGCCCGCTTCCCGGAGACGCTGGTGTCCGACCGGGGACCGAAGCGGGCCGGGCGGGTACAGGCGTGGGTCGTCGGGCCGGGGGCCGGGGACGACGCGGCGACCGTGGCCGAGGTGCTGGCGGCGGACGTGCCGGTGCTCGTCGACGCGGACGGGCTGCGGCTGGCCGACCGGAACGCCGTACTCGCCCGTACGGCGCCGACGTTGATGACCCCGCACGCCGGGGAGGCGGCCGCGCTGCTGGGCGTGGCGCGGGAGGAGGTCGAGGGGGCGCGGCTGTCGTCGGCGCGGGAACTGGCCGCCCGGTACGGGGCGACGGTGCTGCTCAAGGGCTCGACCACGCTGGTCGCGGATGCCGGGGGTGGGGGTGCGGTGCGGGTGAACCCGACCGGTACGTCCTGGCTGGCCACGGCCGGCAGTGGGGACGTGCTGTCCGGGCTGGCGGGGTCTTTGCTGGCGGCCGGGCTGCGTGCGGTGGACGCGGGCAGTGCGGCGGCGTATCTGCACGGGCTGGCGGGGCGGTTCGCGGCGGACGGGGCGCCGGTGGGGGCGCATGATGTGGCGGAGGCGCTGCCGGGGGCCTGGCGGGATGTGCGGGACTGAGTCAGCGGGATGGGTGGGGGCCGGCAGTGGCTCGTTGGTCTTGCCGGCCTGCGCCGCCAGAGCCCCAATTTGGTCCCGAATTGTCCTGATTCGCCGTTTCTAAAGGTGCTGGCGGACCCCTGGGCTGTCCGACCCCTCTGAGACACTGGGGACGCCATGACTGAGAAAGCACCCTTGCCGACCGCGTCCCTGCGGGCCCGCGCCGAGATCGATCTGGCCGCCCTGCGGGCCAATGTGCGGACCCTGCGTGCCCTCGCCCCGGGTGCGGCCCTGATGGCCGTCGTCAAGTCGGACGGGTATGGGCACGGGGCGATTCCGTGTGCCCGTGCGGCCGTGCAGGCGGGTGCCACCTGGCTCGGCACGGCCACGCCCGAGGAGGCCCTCGCGCTGCGTGAGCGGGGCGGGCTGCCGCCGGGCGTGCGGATCATGTGCTGGCTGTGGACGCCCGGCGGGCCCTGGCGGCAGGCCGTCGAGGCCGACCTCGACGTGTCCGTGAGCGGGATGTGGGCCCTGGAGGAAGTCCGGGAGGCGGCCAGGACCGCCGGCCGGGTCGCCCGCGTACAGCTCAAGGCCGACACCGGGCTCGGGCGCAACGGCTGCCAGCCGGGGGAGGACTGGGCCGAGCTCGTCACCGAGGCCCTGCGGGCGGAGCGTGCGGGGCTCGTCCGGGTCACCGGGCTGTGGTCGCACTTCGCGTGCGCCGACGAACCCGGGCATCCCTCCATCGCCGCGCAACTCGTCCGCTTCCGGGAGATGCTCGCGTACGCGGAAGGGCAGGGCCTGCGGCCGGAGGTGCGCCACATCGCCAACTCGCCCGCCACGCTGACCCTTCCCGAGGCCCACTTCGACCTCGTACGGACCGGTATCGCGCTGTACGGCATCTCGCCCAGCCCCGAGATCGGCACCCCGGCCGACTTCGGCCTGCGCCCGGTGATGACGCTGGCGGCGTCGGTGGCGCTGGTGAAGCGCGTGCCGGGCGGACACGGGGTCAGTTACGGGCATCGGTACGTCACTCCGGGCGAGACGACCCTCGGCCTGATCCCGGTCGGTTACGCGGACGGCATTCCGCGGCACGCCTCGGGCAGCGGCCCGGTCCTCGTCGACGGCAAGTGGCGGACGGTGGCCGGACGGGTCGCCATGGACCAGTTCGTCGTCGACCTCGGGGGGGACGAGCCCCGGGCCGGCGCGGAGGCCGTACTCTTCGGCCCCGGCGACCGCGGCGAACCGACCGCCGAGGACTGGGCGCAGGCGGCGGGCACCATCGCGTACGAAATCGTCACCCGGATCGGAACGCGCGTTCCCCGCGTCTATGTGAATGAGGAACAGGACGCGTGATCCGGGGTAATCCCCAGGAAGCAGAGCACCTGTAGGACAGGACATCTGTACGACCTGGCACTCGTAGTACGGCAACACCCCCAACCCAGCGAAGAGGAGCGGTACGTGAGCGAGAGCAGCGTGGAGGCCGTCGCGGCCGTCGCCTCCGCCACGGGGGCGGCAGCCGGCAACTGGCGCAGGGCGACCGGCATCGCGGGCGCCGCGATAGGCGTCGTCGCCGCGGGCGCGGCCGCCGGTGTGGCCATAGAGCGGATGACGGTCGGCCGGGGGATGCGGCGCAAGGCACGCCTCGCCCTCGACTCGGCCGGACCGTACGGCGGCCTGCGCGGCACCCCCGGCAAGGCGTACGCCGACGACGGCACCGAGCTGTACTACGAGGTCGACGACGTCGAGCCGGAGGGGGGACTCGCACCGCGCCGACGACGGCTCTTCGGGCGCAAGGCGCCGCTCCCCGTCACCGTCGTCTTCAGCCACGGCTACTGCCTCAGCCAGGACTCCTGGCACTTCCAGCGGGCGGCGCTGCGGGGCGTCGTACGGACCGTGCACTGGGACCAGCGCAGCCACGGGCGGTCCGGGCGTGGGGTGGCGCAGGTCCAGGACGACATGCCCGTCACCATCGACCAGTTGGGGCGCGACCTGAAGGCCGTCATAGACGCCGCCGCACCGGACGGGCCGCTCGTGCTCGTCGGGCACTCCATGGGCGGGATGACCGTCATGGCGCTGGCCGCGCTGTATCCGGAGCTGATCCGCGACCGGGTCGTCGGCACCGCCTTCGTCGGTACGTCGCCGGGCCGGCTCGGCGAGGTCAACTTCGGGCTGCCCGTCGCGGGCGTCAACGCGGTGCGGCGCGTACTCCCCGGAGTGCTGAAGGCCCTTGGCCAGCAGGCCGCCCTCGTGGAGAAGGGGCGCCGGGCGACCGCCGACCTGTTCGCCGGCATCATCAAGCGGTACTCCTTCGCCTCCCGGGACGTCGACCCCGCCGTCGCCCGGTTCGCCGAGCGGATGATCGAGGGCACACCGATCGACGTGGTCGCCGAGTTCTATCCGGCCTTCACCGACCACGACAAGACGGAGGCCCTCGCCTGCTTCACCGACATGCCGGTCCTGGTGCTGGCCGGCATCGGGGACCTGGTCACCCCCAGCGAGCACAGCGAGGCGATCGCCGACCTGCTGCCGGACGCCGAGCTGGTGCTCGTCCCGGACGCCGGGCACCTGGTGATGCTGGAACACCCGGAAGTGGTCACCGACCGCCTCGCCGACCTCCTCACCCGTGCGGGTGCCGTGCCCGCAGGGGCTAACGTGAGTGGCTATGGAACCACCAGCAGCACCGCACAGCCCGGCTGACATCGAGCTGACCGTCACCTCGCCCGACCAGATGCGCGAGCTGGGCCGCCGCCTGGCCAAGCTGCTGCGCGCCGGCGACCTCGTGATGCTCAGCGGGGAGCTCGGCGCGGGCAAGACGACGCTGACCCGCGGGCTCGGCGAGGGCCTCGGTGTCCGTGGCGCTGTCACCTCCCCGACCTTCGTGATCGCCCGTGTGCACCCCTCCCTGGGCGGCGGCCCGCCGCTCGTGCACGTCGACGCGTACCGGCTCTCCGGCGGCCTGGACGAGATGGAGGACCTCGACCTCGACGTCTCGCTGCCCGAGTCCGTGATCGTCGTGGAGTGGGGCGAGGGCAAGGTGGAGGAGCTGACCGAAGAGCGGCTGCAGGTCGTCATCCACCGGGCCGTGGGAGACACGACCGACGAAGTGCGGCACGTGACCGTGTCGGGGCTCGGGGAGCGCTGGGCGTCGGTCGACCTGACGGTGCTCGCGGCCTGAGCGCGCCCCCCTGCGGGGCCGGTCCGCTGAACATTCCGACAAGACGTCGGCAAAATGTTGCGTTCGACGTCTTGCACGTGGTCACATGGTATCCAGTCCGTAGTTAGGTCTACCTAACTACGCCCGCCCCCGAACCTCAGGAGGCGTCCATGTCGGCTACGGAGAGCGCTTCGTCCCGCACGGCGCAGGGGCGGCCGCGCGTGCTCGCCGGGGTGTCCATGCACGACCTGCTGGCCTCGTGCGCCGCGGCGACGGCGATCTCCACGCCGCCGCGCGAGCCCGATCCCGAGACGAGGACCGAGCCGGCAGGGCGGCCCACGGAGCACCGGGAAGCCGCCTAGGGTCCGTCCGGCGGACGCCGCTAGGGGATCACGACCACCTTGTGGCCGATCCTCGCGAAGTCCCACATGGCGTCGCCGTCCGCGCGTGACTCCCGGATGCCGCCCGTCTTCACCGCCGGGTCGGTCACCTGCTCCATGGAGCCGTCCACCGCCGCGCTGAAGCCGACGGTCACCCCCTTGACGCCGGCGAAACGCACGACGTGCTCGACGGGGCTGCCGTCGGTACCGGTGACGGAGCCCGATCGGGACGTGACGCGGTACGTGCCCGGGGCCGGATCCACACTGCCGGGGGTCACCGGGAACGTCCGTTTGACCTTCCTGTCCGCCCCGACGAGCCACACCCGGTCGTCGCCCAGCGAGTACACGACCCGTACGCCCGTACCGGAGTCACCGGGCAGCGCGGTGCGGTTCCCGGTCTCCCGGGATGCCTTCTTCGGTGCCGCGGGAGTGGCGCCCGAGTGCCCTTCCCCCAGCTCCGCGGGTGCACTCGCCGACGCCTGGTAGGCGAGGAACCCGACCGTCGCGAGGGCCGCCGCGGTGAGCCCGGCCACGAAAGTCGAGCTGTTGCCTGCCACCGGCGTCCACCTCTTCGTCGTACGTCGTGATCGGGGCGACCGTAGCAGTAGGTGACCGTCCGACCGGGGCGTCCGACACGGGCCGCGAGGAGCCGTAGGCTGTTTGCGTGCTCTTGCTCGCTCTGGATACCGCCACCCCCGCCGTCACCGTCGCGCTGCACGACGGCACGCACGTCATCGCCTCGTCCAGCCAGGTGGACGCGCGCCGGCACGGCGAGCTGCTGCTGCCGGCCGTGGACCGCGTGCTCGCCCAGGCCGGACTCAAGCTCGACGCCGTCACCGGCATCGTCGTCGGCATCGGACCCGGCCCCTACACCGGGCTGCGGGTCGGGCTGATGACCGCCGACACCTTCGGGCTCGCGCTGGGCGTTCCCGTGCACGGCGTGTGCACGCTCGACGGCCTGGCCTACGCCTCCGACATCGGGACGGGCCCCTTCGTCGTGGCGACCGACGCCCGGCGCAAGGAGGTCTACTGGGCGCGGTACGCCGACTCCCGCACGCGGATCTCCGGCCCCGCCGTCGACCGGCCCGCGGACATCGCCGACCAGGTGGCGGGGCTCCCGGCCGTCGGCGCGGGCGCGCTGCTCTACCCCGACACCTTCCAGAACGTCCACGAGCCGGAGCACGTGTCCGCCGCCGCGCTCGCCTCGCTGGCCGCCGAGAAACTGGCGGCCGGCGAGGAGCTTCCGGCGCCCCGGCCGTTGTACCTGCGCCGGCCCGACGCCCAGGTCCCCAAGAACTACAAGGTGGTCACCCCCAAGTGACCGAGACGACCATGACCCCGCGACTGCGCGAGATGCGCTGGTGGGACATCGACCCCGTGCTCGAGCTGGAGAAGGACCTCTTCCCCGAGGACGCCTGGTCGCGGGGCATGTTCTGGTCCGAGCTCGCGCATGCCCGCGGGCCGGAGGCCACACGCCGTTATGTCGTGGCGGAGGACGCCGGCCGGATCGTGGGGTACGCGGGCCTGGCCGCTTCCGGCGACCTTGCCGACATCCAGACGATTGCCGTGGACCGCGCCCACTGGGGCACGGGGCTCGGCGGACGCCTGCTCACCGAACTCCTCCGCGCGGCCACCGCCTTCGAGTGCGCCGAGGTCATGCTCGAGTGCCGGATCGACAACATCCCGGCGCAGAAGCTCTACGAGCGCTTCGGCTTCGAAGCCATCGGTTTCAGACGCGGCTACTACCAGCCGGGGAACGTGGACGCCCTGGTGATGCGACTGACCGACCCGTCAACCTCCGTACAAGGAACCGAGATCCATGGCTGACTCGCGGGACGAACCACTCGTCCTCGGCATCGAGACCTCCTGCGACGAGACCGGCGTCGGCGTCGTCCGCGGTACCACCCTGCTGGCCGACGCCGTCGCGTCCAGCGTCGACGAGCACGCCCGCTTCGGCGGGGTCGTGCCGGAGGTCGCCTCCCGGGCGCATCTCGAGGCGATGGTGCCGACGATCGACCGCGCGCTGAAGGAGGCGGGGGTGAGCGCCCGCGACCTCGACGGGATCGCGGTGACCGCGGGACCCGGCCTCGCCGGCGCCCTGCTGGTCGGCGTCTCGGCGGCGAAGGCGTACGCGTACGCACTGGGCAAGCCGCTGTACGGCGTCAACCACCTCGCCTCCCACATCTGCGTGGACCAGCTGGAGCACGGGGCGCTGCCGGAGCCGACCATGGCCCTGCTGGTCTCCGGCGGGCACAGCTCCCTGCTGCTCTCCACGGACATCACGTCGGACGTCCGCCCGCTCGGCGCGACGATCGACGACGCGGCGGGCGAGGCCTTCGACAAGATCGCACGGGTCCTGAACCTGGGCTTCCCGGGCGGCCCGGTCATCGACCGCTACGCACGCGAGGGCGACCCGGACGCGATCCCGTTCCCGCGCGGCCTGACCGGCCCGCGCGACCCGGCGTACGACTTCTCGTTCTCCGGCCTGAAGACGGCGGTCGCCCGCTGGATCGAGGCCAGGCGCGCGGCGGGCGAGGAGGTCCCGGTGCGTGATGTCGCGGCCTCCTTCCAGGAGGCGGTCGTGGACGTGCTCACCCGCAAGGCCGTGCGGGCCTGCAAGGACGAGGGCGTCGACCACCTCATGATCGGCGGCGGTGTGGCCGCCAACTCCCGTCTGCGGGCGCTCGCGCAGAGCCGCTGCGAGACGGCGGGGATCGAACTCCGGGTGCCCCGCCCGAAGCTGTGCACGGACAACGGGGCGATGGTGGCGGCGCTGGGCGCGGAGATGGTGGCCCGCGGCCGGGCCGCGTCCTCCTGGGACCTGTCGGCGGACTCGTCGCTGCCGGTGACGGATCCTCATGTGCCGGGGAATTCCGCGCACGGCCCCGGCCACGATCATGTGCACGAGGTCAGCAAGGAGAACCTGTACTCGTGACGGTCGCGCTGATGTGGGAGGCGCGGGCGGTGGCCGGGCGGGGGGAGGACCTGCTCGCGTGGGTACGGGCGCAGGAGCTGGCCGCCGAGCCCCTGCGCCGGGAGACGTTCCGCGCGCCCCAGAACCGGGTGCTGGTCGTCACGTGGTGGGATGCGGAGTACGACGCGGAGCTGCCGGAACTGCCCGAGCCCGCTCCCGACTTGGTCACGCGAGCCGTCCACCGCTGGCGGTTCGAGTCGGTGGGGAGGAGCTGAGCGGGTTGGGCGGCGGGTGACCTCGCCTGTGCCGAACGGCGCGACGACTCCTGGCCCGAGAGGAGGCGCGGACGGAGGCGGTCACGACACCTCCGTCTCGCACCGCAGCCGCCGCAACGGGCCCAGGGTCCGTACCGCCCCGGTCACCGTCAGCCGCGCCACATGCCGCACCTCCGCACTCGACACCCCCAACCGCAGCTCCAGCAGCCCTGGTTCGACGACCCGCCGGCCTCGCCGGTCCGTGAACGCCGACAGATCCGCATGGAAGCGGAACGTCACCCGGCGTGCCTCACCCGGCGCCAGCTCCACCCGCCGGTAGCCGATCAGCCGTACGTCCGGTCGTGTCACCGACGCCACCGGGTCGTGCAGATACAGCTGCACGACCTCCGCCCCCGCCCGCTCACCCGCGTTCCGCACGGTCACCGACACGTCGTACGAGCCGTCCGTGGCGATCTCGGTTTCCCCGGCGCCCGTGAAGTCCTCCCAGACGAACCTCGTGTACGACCTCCCGTGCCCGAACGCGTAGAGCGGCGTCGGATCCAGATTGCTGACCTCGCCCGCCAGCCCCAGCGGCGGCTGCAGGTACGTCCACGGCTGACCCCCCGGCACCCGCGGCACGCTCACCGGCAACCGCCCAGACGGGTTCACCCGGCCCGACAGCACGCCGGCCACCGCCGGGCCGCCCTCCTCCCCGGGGAAGAACGCCTGGACCGCCGCCCCCAGCCGCCCGTGCCAGCGGCCCAGCGCGTACGGGCGGCCGGTCAGCAGGACCAGGACCACCGGGACGCCCGTGGCGACCAGCGCGTCCAGCAACTCGCCCTGCACCCCGGGCAGCCGAAGGTCCGCCACATCGCAGCCCTCGCCGCTGGTGCCCCGGCCGAACAGGCCCGCCCGGTCGCCCAGGACCGCCACGCACACGTCCGCCTCCGACGCCCGCGCCACCGCCTCCTCGAAGCCCGCGGTGTCCGGGTCGGACACCCCGCAGCCCTCCGCGAACGTCACCTTCGCGTCCGGGAGTTCGGCGCGCAGGGCCTCCAGCACCGTGGGGATCTCGATGCCCATCGGCACCTCGGGGTGGTGCGTGAGGACGTGGGACGGGAAGGAGTAGCAGCCGAGCATCGCGAGTGCGTCCGCCGCCCTCGGGCCCACCACCGCCATCCGCGTGTCGGGGGCCAGCGGGAGCAGGCCGTCGGGGTTGTCCAGCAGGACCACCGACTCCTCCGCGAGGCGGCGGGCCAGGGCGCGGTTCGCCGTCGAGTCCAGGTCGACCGACTCCGGGAGCCCCGGCTCCCAGTCCTCGTCGAGCAGGCCCAGCTCGCACTTCTGCAGCAGGACCCTGCGGGCCGCCCGGTCCAGCAGCTCGGTGGGGACCACGCCTTCCCGGACCGCCGACACCAGCGACTCGCCGTAGCACTTGAGGGTGGGCAGTTCCACGTCGATGCCCGCCGCCAGCGCCAGGTGTGCCGCCTCCGTGGGGGTTCCGGCCACCCGGTGCAGGGTCTCGAGGAAGCCGATGCCGAAGTAGTCCGCGACCACCGTGCCCGTGAAACCCCACTCCTCCCGCAGGAGTTCGGTCAGCAGGGACGGGTCCGCCGACGCCGGAACCCCGTCCGTCTCCGTGTACGCCGCCATCACCGAGCGCGCCCCGCCCTCGCGCAGCGCCATCTCGAACGGGGGGAGCGTCACGTCGGCGAACTCGCGGATCCCGGCCCGGACGGGGGCGAGGTTGCGGGCGCCCGCCGAGGACGCGTACCCGGCGAAGTGTTTGAGCGTGGCGACGACCCCGGCCGACTCCAGGCCGCGGACGTACGCCGTGCCGATCGTGCCGACGAGGTACGGGTCCTCGCCGATCGTCTCCTCCACCCGGCCCCAGCGCGGATCCCGTACGACGTCCAGGACGGGCGCCAGACCCTGGTGGACACCGACCGAGCGCAGGTCGCGGCCGATGTGCCGGGCCATGTCCTCGACCAGGGGCGGGTCGAAGGTCGCACCCCAGGCCAGCGGAACGGGGTACGCCGTGGCCCGCCAGGCCGTGAAACCGGCCAGGCACTCCTCGTGGGCGACCGCCGGGATGCCGAAGCGGCCGGCCTCCATGATGCGGCGCTGGGCGCGGGACAACGCCTGCGCGCCCAACGCCGGGTCCACGGGGCCCGTGCCGAAGATCCGCGTCAGCTGACCGAGCCCCCGGGTGATCAGCTCGTCCCAGTCGCTGCCGGAGGGGTCGGCGGTCATGTCGTGCTGGTGCGGGGCGACTCCCTCGCCGTCCGTCTCGGCGCCCACCCACACCCCGTACAGCTGGGCGGTCTTCTCCTCGAGGGTCATCCGGGAGAGGAGGTCGTCGACGCGGGCGGCAGCGGGCAGGGAGGGGTCACGCCAGGGGGCGGTGATCATGAGACTCCTGTCGGATGGACGATCTCACGAATGTTTCGAAGCTAATTCCGAATGTTCCGGGAACCTATGGTGTGGGAAGGGGTTCGTCAAGAGGCCCTGCAGGGATACGATCGCCGCCATGACAGCCCCGGAGCCCGCTGAAACCCAGACGACAGGGCATTCGACCCAGACCGCGACGCTCGCGGAGATCGCCCGCGAGGCCGGCGTCTCGGCGCCGACTGTTTCGAAGGTCCTCAACGGCCGCGCCGATGTCGCCCCGGCGACCCGGACCCGCGTCGAGGAACTGCTGCGTGCCCACGGCTATCGGCGCCGCCGGGCCGAGGCGACCCGCTCGCCCCTGATCGACCTGGTCTTCCACGAACTCGAGAGCGCCTGGGCGATGGAGGTCATCCGGGGCGTGGAGAACGTGGCCCGCGACGCCGGGCTGAGCGTGGTGCTGAGCGAGAGCGCCGGCCGGCTCACGCCCGGGCGGACCTGGGCCGACCAGGTCGCAGCCCGCCGCCCGCACGGCGTGATCCTCGTGCTGTCCGGTCTCGACGAGTCCCAGCGGGCGCTGCTCACCAGCAGGTCCATCCCGTTCGTGGTGATGGACCCGGCCGGCGATCCGGGCGCCGACGTGCCGTCCATCGGGGCCACCAACTGGCAGGGCGGGCTCGCCGCCACCCGGCATCTGGTCGAGCTGGGGCACGAGCGGATCGGGGCCATCAGCGGGCCCCCGCCCATGATGTGCAGCAGGGCGCGGATCGACGGCTACCGGGCGGCCCTGGAGACCGCCGGGCTGCCGGTCGATCCGGAGCTGGTCAGGACCGGTGACTTCCATCACGAGGCGGGCTACCGGCTCGGCCGCGAGCTGCTTGCCCTGCCGGACCGGCCCACCGCCGTCTTCGCCGGCAACGACCTCCAGGCGCTCGGCCTGTACGAGGCCGCCCGCGAGATGGGACTGCGCATCCCGGAGGACCTCAGCGTGGTCGGGTTCGACGACCTTCCGGTGGCGCGCTGGGTGGGGCCGCCGCTGACGACCGTACGGCAGCCGCTGATGGAGATGGCCGAGGCCGCGGCCCGGTTGGTGCTGGAGCTGGGGCGTGGGGAGGGGGCGCCGACGGCGACCCGGGTGGAGCTGGCGACGAGTCTGGTGGTGCGGAGCAGCACCGGGGCGCCGTTGGCCGGAAGTTGACGTATTGACGGGTGTGGCGGGCGCCTCCACACTCCTCCGAAGTCAATCGGTTGCAATACCGAAACTTTCGGAGGCACCCGCAATGAGAACCTCCAGATTCTCGAGAACCTCCAGACTCCCCTTACGGACACGCCTGGTCGCGCTCTTCGCCGGGTTCACCACCGTAGGCGCCCTGCTCGCCGCCGGCACGACGACCGCGCACGCCGCCGACACGCCCCTCCGCGACCTCGCTGCCGCCAAGGGCAAGGTCATCGGCACGGCGGTCACCGGCTCCAAGCTGACCGGGACGTACGGCGACATCGCCGGCGGGCAGTTCAACTCGCTCACCCCGGGCAACGCCATGAAGTGGGGCTCGGTCGAGCCGACCCAGGGGAACTTCAACTGGGCAGAGGCCGACCAGATCGTCGCCTTCGCGCAGGCCCACAACCAGCAGGTGCGCGGCCACACCCTGGTGTGGCACAGCCAGAACCCGAGTTGGCTCACCAACGGCAGCTGGACGTCCGCCCAGCTCAGCAGCCTGCTGCAGAACCACATCAACACCGAGGTCACGCGCTACAAGGGCAAGATCGCCGCCTGGGACGTCGTCAACGAGCCCTTCAACGAGGACGGCACCTACCGTTCGACCCTCTGGTACAACGGCCTCGGCGCCGACTACATCGCGAACGCCCTGACCTGGGCCCGGGCCGCCGATCCGGCCGCCAAGCTCTACATCAACGACTACAACGTCGAGGGCGTCAACGCGAAGAGCACCGCCCTGTACAACCTGGTCAAGTCCCTGAAGGAGCGGGGAGTTCCGATCGACGGAGTGGGCCTGCAGGCGCACCTGATCCTCGGCCAGGTCCCCGCCACCCTGCAGCAGAACATGCAGCGCTTCGCCGACCTGGGCGTGGACGTGGCGATCACAGAGCTGGACATCCGGATGCAACTCCCGTCGGACAGCAACAAACTGGCCCAGCAGGCGGCCGACTACAAGTCGGTCGTGGCCGCGTGCGTCGCCTTGACACGCTGCGTCAACATCACCGTCTGGGGCTTCACCGACTCCGACTCCTGGATCCCGAGCACCTTCCCCGGCCAGGGGGCGGCGACGCCGTACGACGAGAACTACGCGCCGAAACCGGTTTACTACGCGATCGCGGAGGCACTCGGCGGCGGTACGACGACACCGCCTCCGACGGGCGCGTGCACGGCGGCGTACAGCATCGCGAACCAGTGGAACACCGGCTTCACCGGACAGGTGAGGATCTCCTGCTCCGGGGCCTCCCTCACGTCCTGGAAGGTCAGCTGGACGTACGGAGCGGGCCAGCAGATCACGCAGGCCTGGAACGCGACGTGCAGCCAGTCGGGCGCGGCGGTGACGTGCCTGAACGCCTCGTACAACGGGACGGTCGCGGACGGCGGGTCGGTGACCTTCGGGTTCACCGGGTCGTGGAGCGGGAGCAATCCGGTGCCCACGGTGACACTGGGCTGAGAATCATGGGATTTCCTCAAGAAATCCGGCTCGGCTCCCCACTCCTAACAGTCTCCTAATAATTCGGACCTACGTTCCTCCCCGTGACGCGACACGAGGAGCGGGACGAAGCCGGCGGAAGAGTGGGCCGGCGGTCGAAAGTGCTGAAGGCCGCCGGCCTCACTCTGGCTGCCGTCCTGGTGCTGGGCGTCGGGACGGCGGGCTGGGCCTACTGGCACCTCAACGACAACATCAAGAGCGTCGACATCGACAACGCGCTCGGCGGCGACCGCCCCGCCAAGTCGGTGACGACACCGTCTCCTTCGGCCTCGGCCTCCCGGCTGCCGACCGAGGCCCTGAACATCCTGGTGCTGGGCTCCGACTCGCGCAGCGGCAAGGAGAACCAGGAGCTCGGCGGCGGCGACAGTTCGGGCGCCCGCTCCGACACGGCGATGGTCGTGCACATCGACGCGGGCCGCACGACGGCCACCGTGGTGAGCATTCCGCGCGACACCCTGGTCACCCGGCCGTCCTGTCCGCTGTCGTCCGGGGGGTCGACGGCGGTGGCGTACAACTCGATGTTCAACAGCGCGTACTCGGTGGGCGGGCCGGTCTGCGCGGTGAAGACCGTCGAGTCCGTCACCGGGGTCCGTATGGACCACTACATCGAGATCGACTTCTCGGGCTTCGCGAAGCTCGTCGACGCGCTCGGCGGGGTCACCGTCACCACCGACGAGGACATCGACGACGACGACAGCCACCTGCACCTCGCGGCCGGCACCCACCATCTGAACGGCGAGCAGGCCCTCGCCCTCGCCCGCACCCGGCACGGCATCGGCGACGGCAGCGACCTCGGCCGGATAGGCCTGCAGCAGAAGCTCGTGAAGGCCCTGCTGGAACAGATCGCGTCGACCGACCTGCTGACCGACCCCGCCGGGCTCTACGAGGTCGCCGACACGATCACCGGGAGCCTGACCACGGACACGGGCCTCGACTCGCTGAGCGAGCTGATGAGCCTCGGCCAGAGCCTGAAGGGCCTCTCGGCGGAGAACGTGACGACGGTGACGATGCCGGTGGTGACGGCCCCGTCGGACCCCAACCGGGTGGTGGCGAAGGAGCCGGCGGCGAGCGAGCTGTGGGAGTCGCTGAAGTAGCGGCCGGACAGCGGCGGAAAAATCTTCGAGGAAATCCGGCGAGGCTGTCGATCCCGGTGACCGCCGTTCGACGCATGGTTGAAAGCCCGGGAAGAACCCGGCCGATCCGACCTGAGGAGACACCATGCCCCGCTACCTGTCGCTCGTGCAGATCGACGAGAGCACCATGCCCGCCGAGGGCCCCAGCCCCGAGCTGATGCAACGGATGGGAGAGCTCATCGAGGAGGTCACGAAGGCCGGCGTCATGCTCGACACCGGCGGGCTGACCCCGTCCGTCCAGGGCACGCGGGTGCACTGGGAGGGCGGGAAGATCTCCGTCACCGACGGGCCCTTCACCGAGTCCAAGGAGGTCGTCGGCGGCTACGCGATCATGCAGTGCAAGGACAAGGCCGAGGCCCTCGAGTGGACCAAGCGGTTCCTGAAGGTGCACGAGGAGTACTGGACGGTGACCTGCGAGGTGCGGGAGATCGCCGAGGGCTGAGCGTCCTTGGCCCGCAGCCGCGTCGGGTGTTCGATGGTGGGTTGTGACACCGCAGCCCACCGTCGACCCGCGCGACACCGTCGAGACCGTCTTCCGGATCGAGTCCCCGCGCGTCGTCGCCGCCGTCGCCCGCATCGTCCGCGACCTCGGCATCGCCGAGGAGCTGGCGCAGGACGCGCTGGTCGCCGCCCTGGAGCAGTGGCCCCGGGACGGCGTGCCCGACAACCCGGGCGCCTGGCTGACGGCCACCGCCAGGCACCGCGCCGTCGACCTGATCCGCCGCCGGGAGAACTACGCCCGCAAGCTGCAGGAGATCGGCCGCGACCTGGAGACGACGGCACCTCCGGAGGAGCCTTCCGACCCCGACGACATCGACGACGATCTGCTCCGCCTGGTCTTCACGACCTGCCACCCGGTGCTGTCCCCCGAGGCCCGCATCGCCCTCACCCTGCGCCTCCTCGGCGGCCTGACCACCCCCGAGATCGCCCGCGCCTTCCTCGTCCCCGAGGCGACGGTGGCCCAGCGCATCGTGCGGGCGAAGAGGACCCTGGCGACGAAGAACGTCGCCTTCGAGGTGCCGTACGGCCCCGACCGCGAGGCTCGTCTCGGCTCGGTCCTGGACGTCATCTACCTGATCTTCAACGAGGGGTACGCCGCCACGGCGGGCGACGACTGGCTGCGCCCGTCCCTGTGCGAGGACGCGCTGCGGCTGGCCCGCCAGTTGTCCGCCCTGATGCCCAAGGAACCGGAGGTCCACGCCCTGACCTCCCTCCTGGAGTTCCAGGCGTCCCGCACGGCCGCCCGCACCGGGCCCGACGGCGAACCGGTCCTCCTCAAGGACCAGAACCGCCGCCGCTGGAACCGCATGCTCATCGCCCGCGGCATCAGAGCCCTCGGCCGCGCCGACGCCACCGCCACCGGCGCCCCCGGCCCGTACGCCCTCCAGGCCGCCATCGCCGCCTGCCACGCGCACGCGTACACCTACGAGGAGACCGACTGGAAGAGCATCGCGGCCCTGTACACCCTGCTCGCCGCCCGCACCCCGTCCCCGGTCGTCGAACTCAACCGAGCGGTCGCCGTGTCGATGGCCGAGGGCCCGGCCAAGGCCCTGGAGATCGTCGAGATCCTCTCCACCGAACCGGCCCTGCACGACTACCACTTGCTTCCCAGCGTCCGCGGCGACCTGCTACTGCGCCTCGGCCGCACAGCGGAGGCGAGGGCGGAGTTCGAACGCGCGGCGACGCTCACGCGGAACGAACGGGAGCGCGAACTGCTGCTGCGGAGAGCGGCGGAGACGTCCTGATCGGACGGGGCGTGCGCGTCCCGCTTGGGCGGGTGTTCGGCTTGGCCGGGTGCCCGTCTCGGGCCGGGCGTGAGCCGGCAGGGCGCCGTTCTCGGGGGCGGTGCCCGTCTCGGGTGCGCGTCTCGCTCGGAGGAGGCGCCCGTCTCGGTCGGATGCCCGACTCAGAGGGCCCGCCCCGGTTCGGAGGGGCACCCGGTTCGGAGGGGCACCCGGTTCGGCGTGGTGCCCGTCTCGGCGTGGTGCCCGTCTCGGAGGGGTGCCCGTGTCGGGTGGGGCGCATGGCTCCGGCAGGGTGCCTGTCTCGGTCGGGTGCCCGACTCAGAGGGCACGGCCTGGTTCGGAGGAAGTGCCTGTCTCGCAGGGGTGCCTGTGTCGGGTGGGGCGCATGGCTCCGGCAGGGTGCCTGTCTCGGTCGGGTGCCCGACTCAGAGGGCACGGCCTGGTTCGGAGGAAGTGCCTGTCTCGGGAGGGGTGCCCGTCTCGGGCAGGGCGCATGACTTCGGCAGGGTGCCCGTTTCGGTCGGGTGCCCGTCTCGGAGGTACGCCCTGGTTCGGCGGGGTGCCCGTCTCGGAGGGGTGCCTGTGTCGGGAGGGGTGCCTGTGTCGGGTGGGGCGCATGACTCCGGCAGGGTGCCCGACTCGGGCCGGGTGCCCGACTCAGGCGGGACGGCCGACCAGCATCGTCGGCGCCCCCGCCACCCGGGTCAGGAACACCGTCGCCGAATGGGGGCCGTGTGTCTTGGGGAGTACCTTTCGCCGCAGTTCCTCCGGCTCGACCGCCGACCCGCGCTTCTTCACGGTCAGGACCCCGACCTCGCGCTCCCGCAACAGCGCCTTCAACTTCTTGACGTTGAAGGGGAGTCGGTCGGTGATCTCGTAGGCCGAGGCGTACGGCGTAGGGTGCAGCTCGTCCGCCGTGACGTACGCGATGGTGGCGTCGACCAGCCCGCCGTCGACGCGGTCCGCCACCTCCGCGACCAGATGCGCGCGGATGACTGCGCCGTCGGGCTCGTACAAGTACCGTCCCACGGGCCGGACCTCGGGGTCGGGCAGGCCGCGGGAGAGCAGGCTGCGCGGCCCGGGCAGCAGGGTGGCCCGTACGGCACCCGCCTCGGTCCCGAACCACAGCACAGCCTCCTTGACGTCCCCGCCGTCCGAGATCCACTCGGCCTCGGCGCCGTCGGGAACGGCCTCGTGCGGGATGCCGGGAGCGACCTTCAGAGCGGCGCGGGGAGCCTTCGCGGCGGCCTGGACGGCCCACGACAGGGGCGGCGAGTACGCCTCCGGATCGAAGATGCGGCCGTGGCCGCCCCGCCGCGCCGGATCCACGAACACGGCGTCGTACGAGGACGTGTCCACCTCCGCGACATCCGCCTCCCGCACCTCGATGAGATCACCGAGCCCGAGCGCGTCCGCGTTCGCGCGCGCCACGGCCGCCGTCAGCGGGTCGCGGTCCACGGCCAGGACCCGGATCCCGGCGCGGGCGAACGCGATCGCGTCACCGCCGATCCCGCAGCACAGGTCGGCGACGGAGGCCACGCCGAGATCCCTGAACCGCCCCGCCCGGTACGTCGCCACGCTCGTCCGCGTCGACTGCTCGACCCCGTGAGGCGTGAAGAACATCCGCCCGGCGTCCTCGGCCGGGAACTTCGCCGCCGCCCGCTGCCGCAACCGCGCCTGGCCGAGCGCCGCCGACACGAGCTCCGCGGGATGCTCGCGACGCAGCCGGGTGGCGACGGCGAGTTCGTCGGCCGGGTTCGTGTCACGGACCTCATCGAGGAGGGCGCGGCCTTCGGGAGTGCGGAGGGCGTCGAGCTCGTTCTTCACCGGTTCATTGTCGGCCAGTCGGTGGATCGTGTGCTCCCGGTGGCGGTGTCGGGCCGGCTTCCGGGTGGTGGGCTGGGAGGATCCGGCACCATGCGAGTCGTAGTACAAAATGACAAAAATTGGATGCGTCGGCGCGCGGGGACCCGCGCCGGCGCAGCTGCGCTCGCCGCCGCGGCCATCGCCTCCGGCTGTGTGCAGGGCGGTACGGCCGACGGCCCCGACGGCCACCCCGCGCCAGGCCAGGAGGCCCACCAGGCCCCCGCCGCCCGAGCCCTCGACTCCTACGCGGCGAAACTGCGCGCCGGCCACGCCGCCCGCACGCTCGCCACCAAGCGCTGGGGCCTTAAGAAGGTCCCCCTCACCGCCCCGCCGCCCCCGGCGAGCAAGCCGAGGATCACCACCCGCAAGGGCTTCGAGGTCGACGACCACGAGGAACTCGGCCTGCCGCCCGTCTTCACCACGATCCCCACCGGACAGCGGATCGTCTTCCTCACCGTCGACGACGGTGCCGAGAAGGATCGCACGTTCCTGCGGATGATGAGCGAACTGAAGGTGCCGTACACCGCCTTCCTCAGCGACTACCTGGTCAAGGAGGACTACGGCTACTTCGCGAAGATGCAGGCCGGCGGAGTCACCCTGAACAACCACACCCTCCACCACCCCTCCCTGCGGGGCCTGCCGTACGCCCGCCAGAAACGCGAGATCTGCGGCATGCAGGACGTGATCGGCCGGCACTACGGCAAGCGCCCGACCGTCTTCCGCCCTCCCTACGGCAGCTACGACCAGGACACCCTGCGCGCCGCGAAGAGCTGTGGCATCAGGTACGTCCCGCTCTGGGACGAGGAGGTCTTCGTCGACCACTGGGACTACCGCGAGGGGGACCGGGACCTGCACCCGGGCGACATCGTCCTCACCCACTTCCGCGGCCCGAACCAGTGGAAGGGCACCATGCCCGACATGGTCCGCCGGTTCCTGAACAAGGTCACGGAGAAGGGATACGCGGTCGCCCGGCTGGAGGACTACCTGTGAGGCCGCGGGCCCTGGTCGCCGCCCTGCTCGCCGCGGCCGTGCTGCTGCCGCTGTCCGGCTGCGCCCAGTCCGTCGACCCGATCGAACGGCTGGGCAAGAAGGCGGCCGAGCGGGTACGACCCCATGACCCGGCCGCACAGCCGCCGTACCGCCACTGGGGCCTCACGGACCCGCTGCCCCGGGCCCCCAAGCCGGCGCCGCGCCCCCTCTTTGGCGCCAAGGGCTCGACCGCTCTCCCGCCCGTCGTCGATCACGTCCCGACCCGCGACAAGGTCGTCTTCCTGACCTACGACGACGGCGCCGAACGCGACCCCCGGTTCGTCGACATGGTCCGCGAACTGCGCCTCCCGGTGAGCATGTTCCTCACGGACAGCGTCGTCGGCCCGGGGTACGGCCACTTCGCGCGCCTGCAGTCGGTAGGCGCGAGCATGCAGAACCACACCCTCGACCACCCCGCCCTGCGCGGCCTGCCCTACGCCGGCCAGCGCGCCGAGATCTGCGGCCAGCAGGACAAACTCCGCGCCCGCTTCGGCCTGCGCCCCCGCCTCTTCCGCCCGCCCTACGGCACCTACGACACGACGACCCTCCACGCGGCCGCCGACTGCGGCATCTCGGCCGTGGTGCTGTGGCGGGCCTCCCTCGAGGAGAACGGCGAACTGACGTTCACGGACGGCGGCGACGGGCTGCGCGCGGGCGACATCGTCGCGGTGGACCCGGACGAGGCGACCGGCCTGACCCTGATCGAACGCACGCGGCGCCTGCTGCGGGAGATCCAGGGACGGGGGCTGACGGTGGGGCGGCTGGAGGACTACCTGTAGGCAATCCCGGCCCGTCGGGTGTTCGAGGCCGAGGCCCGTTCGGGGCCGAAGCGGGGTCTGGGGGCGGCAGCCCCCCCCGGCGACGGCAACCCCGACACCGGGTGCCCTGCACAGAGCGCACGCCGACACGAAAACCCGCGCCGCGCCGCAGGCAATTGGCACTCCGCTTGACCGAGTGCTAACCACAGTCATAGTCTCGGCTCTGGCACTCCCCCCTGGAGAGTGCCAACAACGCGACGGGCAGGTCCGGCACCCGCGACGACGGATCGACCTGGTCGCCACCTCAGACAGTTAACCCCGTGAGATCTCCGAAGGGGGAGGTCGGATCGTGACGACCGCCAGCTCCAAGGTTGCCATCAAGCCGCTCGAGGACCGCATTGTGGTCCAGCCGCTGGACGCCGAGCAGACCACGGCCTCTGGCCTGGTCATTCCGGACACCGCCAAGGAGAAGCCCCAGGAGGGCGTCGTCCTGGCCGTGGGCCCGGGCCGCTTCGAGAACGGCGAGCGCCTTCCGCTCGACGTGAAGACCGGCGACATCGTGCTGTACAGCAAGTACGGCGGCACCGAGGTGAAGTACAACGGCGAGGAGTACCTCGTCCTCTCGGCTCGCGACGTGCTCGCGATCATCGAGAAGTAATTCACCCCGAAGCAATTGCTTTGAGCTGCGCCCCTGGCCCCCGCGACCGAAGAACTGGCCGGGCGCCGGGGGCGCAGTCTCTTTTCACCTAGATTTCCGAGAGGGCTCACGCTCCCATGGCGAAGATCCTGAAGTTCGACGAGGACGCCCGTCGCGCCCTCGAGCGCGGCGTCAACAAGCTGGCCGACACGGTCAAGGTGACGATCGGCCCCAAGGGCCGCAACGTCGTCATCGACAAGAAGTTCGGCGCCCCCACCATCACCAACGACGGCGTCACCATCGCCCGCGAGGTCGAGATCGAGGACCCGTACGAGAACCTCGGCGCCCAGCTGGTGAAGGAGGTGGCGACCAAGACCAACGACATCGCGGGTGACGGCACCACCACCGCCACCGTGCTCGCCCAGGCGCTGGTGCGCGAGGGCCTGAAGAACGTCGCCGCCGGTGCCTCCCCGGCCGCCCTGAAGAAGGGCATCGACGCCGCCGTCGCCGCCATCTCCGAGGACCTGCTCGCGTCGGCCCGCCCGATCGACGAGAAGTCCGACATCGCCGCCGTCGCCGCGCTGTCCGCCCAGGACCAGCAGGTCGGCGAGCTCATCGCCGAGGCGATGGACAAGGTCGGCAAGGACGGTGTCATCACCGTCGAGGAGTCCAACACCTTCGGCCTGGAGCTGGACTTCACCGAGGGCATGGCCTTCGACAAGGGCTACCTGTCGCCGTACTTCGTGACGGACCAGGAGCGCATGGAGGCCGTCCTGGAGGACCCCTACATCCTCATCAACCAGGGCAAGATCTCCTCCATCGCCGACCTGCTGCCGCTGCTGGAGAAGGTCATCCAGACCAACTCCTCCAAGCCGCTGCTGATCATCGCCGAGGACCTCGAGGGCGAGGCCCTGTCCACCCTCGTCGTGAACAAGATCCGCGGCACCTTCAACGCGGTCGCCGTCAAGGCGCCGGGCTTCGGTGACCGCCGCAAGGCGATGCTGCAGGACATGGCCGTCCTCACCGGCGCCACCGTCATCTCCGAGGAGGTCGGCCTCAAGCTCGACCAGGTCGGCATCGACGTGCTCGGCTCCGCCCGCCGTGTCACCGTCACCAAGGACGACACCACGATCGTCGACGGCGCCGGCGACTCCGCCGACGTACAGGGTCGCGTCGCGCAGATCAAGGCCGAGATCGAGAACACGGACTCCGACTGGGACCGCGAGAAGCTCCAGGAGCGCCTCGCGAAGCTGGCCGGCGGCGTGTGCGTGATCAAGGTCGGCGCCGCCACCGAGGTGGAGCTGAAGGAGAAGAAGCACCGTCTGGAGGACGCCATCTCCGCGACCCGCGCCGCGGTCGAGGAGGGCATCGTCTCCGGTGGTGGCTCCGCGCTGGTCCACGCCGCCAAGGTCCTGGAGGGCGGTCTCGACAAGACCGGCGACGAGGCCACCGGTGTCGCCGTCGTCCGCCGCGCCGTCGTCGAGCCGCTGCGCTGGATCGCCGAGAACGCCGGCCTGGAGGGCTACGTCATCACCTCCAAGGTCGCCGAGCTCGAGAAGGGCCAGGGCTTCAACGCCGCCACCGGCGAGTACGCCGACCTGGTCAAGGCCGGCGTCATCGACCCGGTGAAGGTCACCCGCTCCGCCCTGGAGAACGCCGCCTCCATCGCCTCCCTCCTGCTGACGACCGAGACCCTGGTCGTCGAGAAGAAGGAAGAGGAAGAGCCGGCCGCCGGGGGCCACGGCCACGGTCACGCCCACTGACGTGAGTCGCTGAGCCGTACGTGAGGCCCGGCACCCCCTGGGGGTGCCGGGCCTTCGCGCGTCCTACCTCTCCAGCGCGTCCAGCGCCCCGAGCTGCCCCATCAGCCCGAGCCGGTCGTACTGCCACCAGCCCTCGGCGATCTTCCCGTCCAGGGCACAGCGATGAATGGTCGTCCCGGTCATCGAGACCTGCTTCCCACTGGCCGGAATGCCCATGAACTCGCCCTTGTGGGTGGCGTTCCAGGTCCAACGCGTGCACACCCGGTCGCCCTGGGCGAGCTGGTCCTCGACGGTGAACGAGAAGTCGAAGCCGCTGCGCCACATCTCCATCTCGCGCCGTATCGCGTCCATGCCGATGGCGTCCTGCACGTTGGACGGATCGTGGTCGTGGTAGTCCTCGGTGATCAGGTCGTCGAGCGCGGGCAGCCGGCCCTTCGTGGCCAGCGTCTCGAAGAACCGCCGGGCGTTGGCCGCGTACAACTGCTCGTCCCGCACGACGTCCAGATCGGTGAACGTCGGTGTCTCGTCGCACAGGGCGACCAGCTCCTGGAAGATCCGGTCGGTCTCCGGGAGGTTCGAGTTCCGCATCGCCTCCTCGTACGACGGGAACTCCACGATCTCGATGACGTGGGACGCGTCGGACCTGTCCTTGCCGACCACCGTGTGCGTCGCGGTCCGCTTCCCCTTGGTCTGTTCGACCCACGTGTCCATCAGCCGGTTCATCTCGTCGAGCCGACTCGTCTTGCAGTCGATGAGCTGTACGAAGGTCATGACGCCGCCTCCAGGCCCCCCTGGGTGCCGGTTGTGGTCACGCCCATTTTCCCACCGGAGGGCCGACGTCACCTGATCGGAGGACGGTTCACTGCGATGGCGTCGCGCCGAGTGGTGCAGCCGGGGCAGCCCTCGCGACGTCGCAGGTCACGGCGGTGATCGGTCCGGCACCGGGGCGCCGGGCAGAGCGTGCCGTCCCTGACCGGCTCCCGCAGCGGCCCCGAGACCCGGCCCCGTCTGCCGACGACAGGCCATCCGGACCAGTGCAGCCCGCACGGCTGCACCACTCGGCGCGACGCCACCCTCACTGCGGCCCGTACTTCCGCCCGGTCCGGGAGCTGATCCCGCCCAGCAGCGCCCTCGGCGTCACCTTCACCAGCCCCATCAGCGCCTTGTACCGCGGATCGGGGATCGACAGCGACTTGCCCCGCGCCAGATCGTTCAGCGCCGACGCCACCAGCTTGTCCGCGTCCAGCCACATCCAGCCCGGGATGTTGTCCGTCCCCATCCCGGCCCGCTCGTGGAACTCCGTCCGCACGAACCCCGGGCACAGCGCCATCAGCCGCACCCCGCTGCCCGCGAGATCGCGCGCCGCCCCCTGCGTGAACTGCACGACCCACGCCTTGGACGCGCCGTACGTCCCGCGCGGCACGAACGCCGCCACCGAGGCCACATTGACGACTCCGCCGCGCCCTCGCTCCCGCATCACCTCGGTCGCCGCCGAGGTCAGCCGCAGCACCGCCTCGCAGTGCACCTTGAGCATCTTCAGCTCGTCGGCCATCGCCACGTCGAGATAGCGGCCCTTGTTGCCGAAGCCGGCGTTGTTGACCAGCAGGTCGACGGGGTTCTTGCGATTTCCGAGGCGCTCGGCCACCGCCTCGATGCCGTCGTCGGTCGCCAGGTCGGCCGTCAGCACCTCCGCCTCGATGCCGTGCCGGTCGTGCAACTCGGTCGCCTGCTCCCGAAGCCGCTTGGTGTCCCGTGCCACCAGAACCAGGTTGTGCCCGTCCGCCGCGAGCCGCCGCGCGAAGGCGGCACCGATCCCCGCGGTCGATCCCGTAATCAGAGCCGTTGTCATGGCAGAAGGTTAGTGACCCGGAGTATCGGCGTCCGCTCCGTGCACCGGGCCTCCCGACGGTGAAGCCCCGGTGCGCACAGCGTCGTCGTGACCGTGCCTCAGGCCCCGTGCTCTGCCACGTACTTCCGGGCCGCCGCGAGTGACTCCGGATGCAGCGCCTCGCCCGCCGCGAGCAGCCTCGGCAGCAGCGTCCGCTCGAGCGTGACCGCCCGGAACTGCAGGGCGACCGTCACGTCGTGGTCCGGCCGGTGCACGATCTCGGTCGGGTCGCCCGCACGGATCTCACCCGGTTCGATCACCCGCAGGTACGCGCCCGGCGCCCCCTTCGCCGTGAACCGCTTCACCCACTTCTCCTCACCCATGTGGGCCTGGAAGGTGAAGCACGGAATCCGTCCGCAGGTGACCTCGAGGACCACTTCGGGCCCTGTGCGCCACCGCTCACGATCCGCGCGCCGGACACGTCGAGGCCCTGCGTCGTCAGGTTCTCGCCGAACCCGCCGCCCGCCGGCGACCGCCCCAGTTCGCGCTCCCGGTCGTCGAGGTCCTCGCGCGCGACGGCGTACACGGCCTGGTCGCCGCCGTGGTGCTCCCTCCTGCACACCGCGTCCCCGGCCGGCCCGCTCCCCGCGATGCCCTTGGGACCGGGGACCGCCACCCGCACCGGCCCCTCCACCGGCCGCTTGTCGATGCCGGTCACACCCTCGGGGTTGTCCGTGTACGGCACGGGCGTCGCACGGCCCACGTTCACTGACAGAAGCTTCATGGACGGCACGCCAGGGAACCGCCGTCAAAGCGTCGACGCATCATTCGGCGCCGTATCCAAGCAGTGCTTATGCTCGACGTGTGATCGAAGCCCGTCACCTCCGCGTGCTCCGTGCCGTCGCCACCACCGGTTCCTTCTCGGCGGCCGGCCGCGAGCTGGGCTGTACCCAGCCGGCGGTCAGCCAGCAGATGAAGGCCCTGGAGGCGTCGGTGGGAACGCCCCTGCTCGTCCGCAACGGCCGCGAGATGCGCCTGACCCAGGCGGGCGAGGCCCTGGTGCGGCACGCGGCCGGCATCCTCGCCGGGCTCACCGCGGCCGAGGAGGAGGTCGCCGCCATCGCCGGGCTGCGCGCCGGCCGGGTCCGGCTCGTCTCCTTCCCCAGCGGCAGCTCCACCCTCGTACCGACCGCCCTGGCCGCCCTGCGCGCCGCGCACCCCGGCACCCGGGTCTCCCTGGTCGAGGCGGAGCCGCCGCGGTCCGTCGAGATGCTCCGCGAGGGCGAGTGCGACATCGCGCTCGCCTTCCGGTACGAGGGCGCGGCGACCGCCGACGAATGGGACGACCTCGTCGCACGGCCCCTGCTCATGGACCGTCTGGTCGGTCTGGTTCCCGAACGCCACCGGCTCGCGCGCGCGGACTCCGTCTCCATCGGGGAACTCGCCGGAGAGCCCTGGATCGCGGGCTGCCCGCGCTGCCGCGGCCAGTTGGTCGAGGTGTGCGAGGGGGCGGGCTTCACGCCCCGCATCGACTTCGCGACCGACGACTACCCGGCGGTCGTCGGCCTGGTCGGCGCCGGACTCGGTGTCGCGGTGCTGCCCCAGCTCGCGATCGAGTCCGTACGGCCACGGGGCGCACGGACGGTGACACTGGAGCCTGCCGTGCGGCGGGAGATCGTCGCGCTCACCCTGCCCGACCTGGCCCAGGTGCCGGCGGTGGCGGCGACGCTGGAGCAACTGGGACGGGCGGCCCGCCGACAAAAATGAAGGGCACGCATGCGCGTGCCCTTCGCGGTTGTGGAAACGATCTTATTGCAGAAACGTTCCTTCAAGTGTTCGAGGGGGTGTTTCCGCCGGTCGTCGAGGCCGGCACCAGTCGGTTGCGCGCCCGCCCCATGAGTTCCTCGCGCTCGTCCTCGGTCAACCCGCCCCACACGCCGTACGGCTCACGCACCGCCAGCGCGTGCGCCGCGCACTGCGCGCGCACCGGGCATCTCATGCAGACCTCCTTGGCCGAGTTCTCACGAGCACTCCGGGCCGCTCCGCGCTCGCCCTCCGGATGAAAGAAGAGCGAACTGTCCACACCGCGGCAGGCGGCCAGCAGCTGCCAGTCCCACAGGTCCGCGTTCGGTCCGGGAAGGCGGGAGAAATCTGCCATTGTGCGACCCCTTGTAGCCGTTCAGAGCGGATACGGTGTCTACGACCGTACAAGTACGATCTAAGGAGATGAAAATATGACCCATTGCGAATCTAGCCTCAGACATCAGTAAATGGGAAGAAATGGGGCTAAACGGGGCATGGGTTGTGATGAAACGTTGAGGGTCCTGCTGCGCCTGTCTGCACGTGTCCGCCCCCTCACGTAGAGTGCCGAAGACGGCATGTGGCCCCGTAACTCTTTCGAGTGACCGTCGTTGAGAGTGCGGAGGCGGTTGAAACAACAAGAGCTCGGGCAGGCGTCCGAGACGGTCGACCGCACAGGTGACGATACGTACCAGCCTGGAGGCACAAGGTGACGCGCATCAGCTGCGGAGGGCGGCCATGACTTCCGTCCTCGTCTGCGACGACTCCCCGCTTGCCCGAGAGGCGCTCCGCCGCGCGGTCGCGACCGTGCCCGGCGTCGAGCGCGTGACGACGGCGGCCAACGGCGAGGAAGTCCTCCGCCGCTGGGGCGCCGACCGCTCGGACCTCATTCTGATGGACGTGCGCATGCCCGGTCTGGGCGGCGTCGAGACCGTCCGGCGGCTGCTGTCCGCCGACCCCGGTGCGCGCATCATCATGCTCACCGTCGCCGAAGACCTGGACGGCGTCGCGCTCGCGGTCGCCGCCGGCGCCCGCGGCTATCTGCACAAGGACGCCTCGCGCGCCGAACTGCGCGCGACCGTCACGCAGGCCCTCGCCGACCCCACCTGGCGCCTGGCCCCCCGCCGGCTCCGCTCGGCCGAGATGGGCGCCGCGCCCACGCTCACCGCGCGCGAGATCCAGGTCCTGGAGGGCATGAGCCACGGCCGCTCCAACGCGGAGATCGGCCGCGAACTGTTCCTCTCCGAGGACACCGTCAAGACCCACGCCCGGCGGCTGTTCAAGAAGCTCGGCGCCTCGGACCGGGCACACGCCGTGGCGCTCGGCTTCCGGTGGGGCCTCGTGCGCTAGGGCCTGTCCGGCGGATCAGGTCGCGGGGATGCAGCGTCGCCTGTTCAGCGCAGATGGGCGTAGTGCGCCCCGCGTCTGCGGCATGATCCGCCGGACAGGCGCCAGGCCTCACCCTGTGTGTCTCAACGGGGGTTCGGAAACCGCTGCCCACCGCAGGGTGGGCAGGGGCGGCGAAGGGGCCCTGCCGGTGCCCGCTGCTCGTTTCGCCGCGGATGCCGCATCCTTGAGGGTGTGGAGTCTCTCGGGGACGAGTCGGTCGAGCGGAAGGGGAGGGCGCAGGGGATGAGTGCCGGCGCACCTGCTCATAACGCTTCGGTGCACAACCACGATGGCGGTGCCGCGGACCGCACGGCCGCAAGGCACCATGGTCCGATGCGCGACGAGGAGGCGGTGTCTGCCCAAGGGGCGATCGGTGCGCTCGTCCATCGCGCCGTCGACGGGGACGAGCAGGCCACGCACGACCTGCTCGCCCATGTCCACCCGCTGGCGCTGCGTTACTGCCGCACCCGGCTGTCCCGTCTCCCGGGCGACGCCCGGCACTTCGTCGAGGACCTCGCCCAGGAAGTCTGCGTGGCGGTCCTCCTTGCACTGCCCCGCTACCGGGACACCGGCCGCCCCTTCGAGGCCTTCGTCTTCGCCATCGCCTCGCACAAGGTGGCGGACCTGCAACGGGCGGCCATGCGCCACCCGGGGTCCACGGCCGTGCCCTCGGACGAGATGCCCGAGCGTCCCGACGACTCACTGGGCCCCGAGGAGCGGGCCCTGTTGAGCAGCGACGCGGAATGGGCGAAGAAACTGCTGGCCAACCTCCCCGAGAACCAGCGCGAGCTGCTTCTGCTGCGCATCGCGGTGGGCCTCACGGCCGAGGAGACCGGCCAGATGTTGGGAATGTCACCCGGGGCGGTGCGGGTGGCCCAGCACAGGGCGCTGAGCAGGCTGCGCGCCCTGGCCGAACAGTAGGGAAGGACCGCTCGTCGGCCCCTGTTGAACGGGCCCGACATCGGTCCCGTACGAACATACGAAGCCCACGGTCACCCTGAACCGTGGAATGAGAGCACCACGCTTCCCGTTAGCATGGACATCCGCACCGATCAAGGCCATTGGGGAAGGTGTCATGACTGCAAACGTCGACGGAGTGCCCGGCAAATTCGCGACACTCGGGCTGACCTACGACGACGTGCTGCTGCTGCCGGGTGCATCCGAAGTGCTCCCCAACGCGGTCGACACCTCGTCCCGCATCTCCCGCAACGTCCGGGTCAACATCCCGCTCCTGTCCGCCGCCATGGACAAGGTCACCGAGTCGCGCATGGCGATCGCGATGGCCCGTCTGGGCGGCGTCGGTGTACTGCACCGCAACCTGTCCGTCGAGGACCAGGTCAACCAGGTCGACCTGGTGAAGCGGTCCGAGTCGGGCATGGTCACCGACCCGATCACCGTCCACCCGGACGCGACGCTGGCCGAGGCCGACGCCCTGTGCGGCAAGTTCCGCATCAGCGGCGTCCCGGTCACGGACCCGGCGGGCAAGCTCCTCGGCATCGTCACCAACCGCGACATGGCCTTCGAGACCGACCGCTCTCGCCGGGTGCGCGAGGTCATGACCCCGATGCCGCTGGTCACCGGCAAGGTCGGCATCACCGGCGCCGACGCCATGGAACTGCTGCGCCGCCACAAGATCGAGAAGCTTCCCCTGGTCGACGACGCGGGCGTCCTCAAGGGCCTGATCACGGTCAAGGACTTCGTCAAGGCCGAGAAGTACCCGAACGCCGCGAAGGACGCCGAGGGCCGCCTGCTCGTCGGTGCCGCCGTGGGCGCCAGCCCCGAGGCGCTCGAGCGTGCGCAGGGTCTGGCCGCGGCAGGCGTGGACTTCCTGGTGGTCGACACCTCGCACGGCCACAACAGCAACGCCCTCAGCTGGATGGCGAAGATCAAGTCGAGCGTGAACGTCGACGTGATCGGCGGCAACGTCGCCACCCGTGACGGTGCGCAGGCGCTGATCGACGCCGGTGTGGACGGCATCAAGGTGGGCGTGGGCCCCGGCTCCATCTGTACCACCCGTGTGGTCGCAGGCATCGGTGTTCCGCAGGTCACCGCCATCTACGAGGCGTCCCTCGCGGCCCGGCCGGCCGGTATCCCGCTGATCGGCGACGGCGGTCTGCAGTACTCCGGCGACATCGGCAAGGCGCTGGCCGCCGGTGCCGACACGGTCATGCTGGGCAGTCTCCTCGCGGGCTGCGAGGAGTCGCCGGGCGAGCTGCTGTTCATCAACGGCAAGCAGTTCAAGTCGTACCGGGGCATGGGGTCGCTCGGCGCGATGCAGTCCCGCGGTCAGGGCCAGTCGTACTCGAAGGACCGCTACTTCCAGGCCGACGTGGCCTCCGACGACAAGCTCGTCCCCGAGGGCGTCGAGGGCCAGGTGCCCTACCGTGGCCCGCTGGCCAACGTCCTGCACCAGCTCGTCGGCGGTCTGCGCCAGACCATGGGCTATGTCGGCGCCGCCACCATCGACGAGATGGAGTCCAAGGGCCGGTTCGTACGGATCACGTCGGCGGGCCTGAAGGAGAGTCACCCGCACGACATCCAGATGACGGTCGAGGCGCCGAACTACAGCAGCAAGTAGTCACCGGGCTCCCGAAGGGCGGCCCCCGATCCTCCGGGGCCGCCCTTCGTCGTCCATGCGGGGCGGCCGGTGCCGCGCCCGTCGGCGATACTGGAAGGTGCTGCAACGCATCAGGGAAAGGCCACAGACGTGACTGAGATCGAGATCGGGCGCGGCAAGCGCGGCCGCCGGGCGTACGCCTTCGACGACATCGCCGTCGTCCCCAGCCGCCGTACGCGGGACCCGAAGGAGGTCTCGATCGCCTGGCAGATCGACGCCTACCGCTTCGAGCTGCCCTTCCTGGCCGCCCCCATGGACTCGGTGGTCTCCCCGGCCACCGCCATCCGCATCGGCGAGCTCGGCGGTCTCGGCGTGCTCAACCTCGAGGGACTGTGGACGCGGTACGAGGACCCGCAGCCGCTGCTCGACGAGATCGCCGAGCTGCCCCCGGAGGCGGCGACCCGCCGTATCCAGGAGATCTACGCCGCTCCCATCAAGGAGGAGCTGATCGGCGCCCGCCTCAAGGAGGTGCGCGACTCGGGCGTGGTCACCGCGGCCGCGCTCTCCCCGCAGCGCACGGCCCAGTTCTCCAAGGCCGTCGTGGACGCGGGCGTGGACATCTTCGTCATCCGCGGTACGACGGTGTCGGCGGAGCACGTCTCGGGTTCGCACGAGCCGCTGAACCTGAAGCAGTTCATCTACGAGCTCGACGTCCCGGTGATCGTCGGCGGCTGCGCCACGTACACCGCGGCCCTGCACCTGATGCGCACGGGCGCGGCCGGCGTCCTGGTCGGCTTCGGCGGCGGCGCGGCGCACACCACGCGCAACGTGCTGGGCATCCAGGTCCCGATGGCCACGGCGGTGGCCGACGTCGCCGCTGCCCGCCGCGACTACATGGACGAGTCCGGCGGCCGGTACGTGCACGTGATCGCGGACGGCGGCGTCGGCTGGTCCGGCGACCTGCCGAAGGCGATCGCCTGCGGCGCGGACGCGGTGATGATGGGCTCGCCGCTCGCGCGCGCGACGGACGCGCCGGGCAGGGGCCACCACTGGGGCATGGAGGCGGTCAACGAGGAGCTGCCGCGGGGCAAGAAGGTCGACCTGGGGACGGTAGGGACGATCGAGGAGGTCCTGACGGGCCCGTCGCACACGCCGGACGGCTCCATGAACTTCTTCGGTGCGTTGCGTCGGGCGATGGCCACGACCGGCTACAGCGAGCTGAAGGAGTTCCAGCGGGTCGAGGTGACGGTGGCGGACTCGCAGCACAAGCGGTAGGTCTCACGGCGTGATGGGGGCCGGTCGCCTGGAAGGGTGACCGGCCCCCTTCGTATGCCCCGGGGCTTGCGCGGGGCGTGGGGCGCATGGATTGGCGCAGGGGCGCGCGGTTGCGTTTGGGGTGGATATGGGCTGGTCAGCCGGGTCGAGGGCGATAGCGTCCGTGTCGGCGCCCCAGGTTTCTGGAGCGCCCCCTTCCAAGGACTGGTTCCGGCCCCCGCTCCTCGGGGCCCGGCCCGATTTCCAACGGACCGCCTACCGGGTCAATGGGCGGCGTCGTGGAAGGGGGCGCCCATGGGACGTCACCGCAGGCCCACCCGCTGGGATCGGATCCATCTTCGGATGGTGAAGTGCCGGAGGAGGTGGATCTTGCGGATTTTCGGATGGTGAGCGGCCGCCCCTAAGAAACGTAGGGGCGGACACTCCGTGAACCATCCAGGAGCCTGCTGCAGTGACCGCTGCGGTGGGCTCCACCTGTCTCCGTAAGGTACCCGCGGCGCGCCCCGCATGCCACCAGCCCCTGGAGCCCGCCCCGCCCGCGCGCCCCCTTCACAACCGATGCGCCGCCCCCGTAGGCGTAGCCCCCCGCGTGTCCAGCAACAGTTGCGCCTTCACCGACAGCCCCTGCAAGTCGTACGTCCGATGTTGCTGAAGCAGAATCGTCAGGTCGGCGTCGGCGGCCGCCTCGTAAAGTGAGTCCGCGCGCGGCACCGGCCGGTCGAGAACGCTCCACGACGGGACGTGCGGGTCGTGGAAGCTGACCGAGGCACCCAGCTCCATCAGGCGGATCGCGACCTCCTGGGCCGGCGCGCCCTGTTGGTCGGCCAGGTCGGGCTTGTACGTGACGCCGAGCAGCAGCACGCGCGCCCCCCGCGCCGACTTGCCGTGCTCGTTGAGGAGGGCGGCGGCGCGCTGGACGACGTAGGCGGGCATCCGGCTGTTGACCTGCTGGGCCAGTTCCACCATGCGCAGCGTGCGGCCCGTCTGGCCGGTCAGGTCCTGAGGGACGGCGTGGCCGCCGACTCCGGGGCCGGGGCGGAACGCCTGGAAGCCGAACGGCTTGGTCTCCGCGCAGCGGATCACGTCCCACAGGTCGACGCCCAAGTCGTGGCAGAGGACGGCCATTTCGTTGACGAGGGCGATGTTGACGTGCCGGAAGTTGGTCTCCAGGAGCTGCACGGTCTCGGCTTCGCGGGGCCCACGCGCGCGTACCACCTTGTCGGTGAGACGTGAGTAGAAGGCGGCTGCCGACTCGGTGCAGGCGGGGGTGAGGCCGCCGATCACCTTGGGCGTGTTGGACGGTGTGAAGTCGCGGTTGCCGGGGTCGACGCGGCTGGGGGAGTAGGCGAGGTGGAAGTCGCGGCCCGCACGCAGGCCCGAGCCCTCTTCGAGGAGCGGTCGCAGGAACCCCTCCGTCGTCCCGGGAGGCACGGGCGATTCCAGGATCACCGTGGTGTGCGGGCGCAGGCGGGCGGCGAGGGTGCGGGCGGCCGTCTCCACCTGGCCGAGGTCGAGCCCGCCGTCCGCGCCGCGCGGGGTGGGCGCGCAGATGACCGCGGTGCGGACGCGACCGAGTTCGGTGGGGCCCGCCGCGGTCCGGAAGCCCCCCGAGAGCATCCGGCGCAGTTCGGCGGGGCTGAGAGAGCCGGCCTCGGGCCCGGTCCGGTAACCGACCGTGGGGATGCCGGCGGCGACGGCGGCCTGGGCCAGGGGCAGGCCGAACGGGCCGAGTCCGATGACGGCGAGATCTGCGGGCATGGCGTGGGCCGTCCTTCCCAGTAACCGAAGCGGGACAGGTGCGCAAGCCGTGTGGACAGGATGGGCGAGCGCAATGTCAGACTAGGAGTAAATATGACCGATTTGTGGGATTGGATCGCCGTGTCTTCTTGCGCGTCCGCGAAAGTTGTCCACAGCCTGGGGGTGAGTGGTGGCTGAAGTCGGGCAACCCGGTCAGAATTTGGGCATGGGGGATACGGACCGGGCCACTCCGTAGGGGCGTGGCCTGCGCGACCGACAGCGGGAGGCAGCGGTGAGGACAGCGACACTGGGGCCGGCGCAGCGTGCCGAGTCACTGGCATCCATGGCCGAGCGCGAACTGGACGTGCTGGTGGTGGGCGGCGGAGTGGTCGGCGCCGGCACGGCCCTCGACGCCGTGACCCGCGGCCTGTCCACGGGACTGGTCGAGGCGCGGGACTGGGCGTCGGGCACCTCCAGCAGGTCCAGCAAGCTGATCCACGGCGGACTGCGCTATCTGGAGATGCTCGACTTCGCGCTGGTACGGGAGGCGCTGAAGGAGCGCGGCCTGCTGCTGGAACGCCTGGCACCGCACCTGGTGAAACCGGTGCCGTTCCTCTACCCGCTGCAGCACAAGGGCTGGGAGCGTCTGTACGCGGGTTCGGGCGTCGCGCTCTACGACACCATGTCGATGGCACGGGGCCACGGCCGCGGGCTGCCCGTCCACCGCCATCTGAGCCGCCGTCACGCCCTGCGCGTCGCCCCTGCCTTGAAGAAGGAGGCACTGGTCGGGGCGCTGCAGTACTACGACGCCCAGATGGACGACGCACGGTTCGTGGCCACACTGGTGCGCACCGCGGCGTCGTACGGCGCGAAAGCCGCCAACCGTGCGCGCGTGACGGCTTTCCTGCGCGAGGGCGAACGTGTCGTCGGCGCGCGCGTCCAGGACGTGGAGGCCGGTGGGGAGTACGAGGTCCGCGCCAAGCAGATCGTCAACGCCACGGGTGTGTGGACCGACGACACCCAGGCGATGGTGGGGGAGCGCGGGCAGTTCCACGTGCGGGCGTCCAAGGGCATCCATCTCGTCGTGCCCAAGGACCGGATCCACTCCTCCACCGGTCTGATCCTGCGCACCGAGAGGTCCGTCCTGTTCGTCATACCCTGGGGCCGGCACTGGATCATCGGCACGACCGACACCGACTGGGACCTCGACAAGGCGCACCCGGCCGCGTCCAGCGCGGACATCGACTACCTCCTCGAGCATGTGAACTCGGTGCTCGCGGTACCGCTGACGAGGGACGACGTCCAGGGTGTGTACGCCGGTCTGCGCCCGCTGCTCGCCGGTGAGTCGGACGCCACCAGCAAGCTGTCGCGCGAGCACACCGTGGCGCATCCCGTGCCCGGGCTCGTCGTCGTCGCGGGCGGCAAGTACACGACGTACCGGGTGATGGCCAAGGACGCCGTCGACGAGGCGGTGCACGGGCTCGACCTGCGGGTCGCCGAATGCGTCACGGAGGACGTGCCGCTGCTGGGCGCGGAGGGCTACCGCGCCTTGTGGAACGCGCGGGCGCGGATCGCCGCCAGTACCGGGGTGCACGTGGTGCGTGTGGAGCACCTGCTGAACCGGTACGGCTCGATGGCCGAGGAGGTCCTCGCCCTCATCGCCTCCGACCCCTCCCTGGGCAAGCCCCTCCACGCCGCGGACGACTACCTGCGCGCCGAGGTCGTGTACGCCGCTTCGCACGAGGGCGCGCGCCATCTGGACGACGTGCTGACCAGGCGCACCCGCATCTCCATCGAGACCTTCGACCGCGGTACGCGGTCCGCGCGTGAGGCTGCCGAGCTGATGGCGCCGGTGCTGGGCTGGGACAAGGACCATGTGGAGCGCGAGGTCCAGCACTACGAGAAGCGGGTGGAGGCGGAGCGGGAGTCACAGCGCCAGCCGGACGACCTGACGGCGGACGCGGCGCGGTTGGGGGCGCCGGACATCGTGCCGCTGTAGGCGCTTCCCGGCATCACTCGGACGAGTGACGAAGACCGGGATCTCCCCTCACGCCCCGGCCGTTCTACGGGGTGCGAGGGCAGAACTCGGCCGCGAGCAGGGCCGGTTCGAGGCCGGGATCTGCAATCGCCGTCGTGTTCACGCGAAACGTGAGGACATGACGGCCGTCCACGGTCGCTGCGGTGCGCACGTAGCTGCCGGCGATGCGGCCGTTGTGCCCCCACACCGTGGTGCCGCACGGCAGCTTCACGGGAAACAGGCCCATGCCGTACGAGCCGTGTGCGGTACGGGTGTCGAGCATCTCGCGCAGCCGGCGCGGGGTGAGCAGCTCGCCGCCGAGCAGCGCCGCGTAGAAGCGGACTTGGTCGGCGAGCGTGGTCACCAGCTCGCCCGCGGCCCCGGCCATCCGCGGGTCGAGTTCGGTGACGTCGGTTCCGTCGGCGGCGTAGGCCCGGCCGTGCGGGGAGGGCAGAGAGGTGCGGGATCCGGGAAAGGAGGTGCCCGTCAGACCCAGCGGAGCGATGATGCGGCGCTCGGCCTCGACGGCGTAGGAGTGGCCGGTGACCTGTTCGACGACCAGACCGAGCAGGACGTAGTTGGTGTTGGAGTAGGAGAATCGGCCGCGGTCGGCCGGAGGGTGGGTGAATGCGATACGGACGGCCTGAAGCGGGGTGACGGGGACGGTGTCCGTGGTGTCCCAGGTGTAGTCGTACAGGCCGCTGGTGTGGGTGAGCAGGGAACGCAGGGTCAGCGCGCGCCCGTCGTTTCCCGACCCGCGCACCAGTCCCGGCAGGTGCTGCTCCACCGTGTCGGACAGGGACAGCCGGCGTTCGGCGGCCAGTTGCAGGACCACCGTCGCGACGAAGGTCTTCGTGATGCTGCCGGCGCGGAAGTGGTCGGCAGGGGCGATGCCCCGGCCGACCCGGGCGTAGCGGCTGCCGGTCTCCTCGACGGCCAGCAGGGCCGCGGCGGGCGCCTTGCCTTGCGTGACCAGCAGGGGAAGGACCTGGTCCGTGGGCGGGGCCGAGGCCGCCTGTGAGCCGGCCGAGGTCGGGCCGAGGAGCAACAGGGCCACAGGAACGGCCAGTAGGCTCCTGAGCCGCGGCATCACAGGACCTCCCTGTCGGGACCCGTCGACCTCTCTTGTCGCGCCCCATCATGCAGGGCGGGGGAACGCTTGTCGCACCGGGCCCCTGGTCACCGGGGCCCTCGGCCGAAGTGTCACCGCACCCCGGGGGCGCCACGAGGGGCACCCTGGGCGTCGGGCACTTGTCGGGTGAGGGACAATGGAGGCTCTGTCAGGGCGGGTTGCATGAGGGGACGCATGTCGGAGGCGGAGCGGGCGGGGGCATCCCGGCAGGACAAGAGCGAACGTCTCCTCGCCGGGCGGTACCGGTTGGGAGAAGTGCTCGGCCGCGGCGGCATGGGTACGGTGTGGCGCGCCGAGGACGAGACCCTCGGCCGGACGGTCGCCGTCAAGGAGCTGCGGTTCCCGTCGAACATCGACGAGGAGGAGAAGCGCCGGCTGATCACTCGGACGCTGCGCGAGGCCAAGGCCATCGCACGGATCCGCAACAACAGCGCGGTGACGGTCTTCGACGTGGTCGACGAGGACGACCGGCCGTGGATCGTGATGGAACTCGTCGAGGGCAAGTCGCTCGCCGAGGTCATCCGTGAGGACGGACTGCTCGAACCGAGGCGTGCCGCGGAAGTCGGGCTGGCGATCCTCGACGTGCTGCGTTCGGCGCACCGCGAGGGCATCCTGCACCGTGACGTGAAGCCGTCGAACGTCCTGCTGGAAACCGAGACCGACCGGGTCGTGCTCACCGACTTCGGTATCGCGCAGGTCGAGGGCGACCCCTCCATCACCTCGACGGGCATGCTCGTCGGCGCGCCCTCCTACATCTCCCCGGAGCGGGCCCGCGGGCACAAGCCGGGCCCGGCGGCCGACCTGTGGTCGCTCGGCGGGTTGCTGTACGCGGCGGTCGAGGGCGTGCCGCCCTACGACAAGGGCTCCGCGATCGCGACGCTCACCGCGGTGATGACCGAGCCGCTGGAGGAGCCGAAGAACGCGGGACCGCTGACGGAGGTCATCTTCGGGCTGCTCACCAAGGACCCCGCCCAGCGGCTCGACGACACGGGCGCTCGGGCGATGCTCAACGCGGTCATCCACGCGCCCGCGCCGAAGGAGCCCGCACCGGAGCCGCCGGCCGACGCGACGAGGGTCGTGCCGCTGCCGGTGCAGCCGGGCTCGCCCGGGGACCAGGGGAGTTCGGCGGGTGCCGCGGGCAAGCGGGGCGAGGAGGCGGCCGAGAAGCTGCGCGGGGCGCTGCGTTCGGTGAAGAAGGCAGCCGTCGCGGCGGGCGCGGCCACGTCGGCTGCGGCCGCGCGAGCCAAGTCCGCGGGTGGTACGGCCGAGTCGGGGACGGTCGGTGGGGCCACCGATGAGGCCGGCGTCCGGTCCGGGGCGTCGGGTGCTTCGGCGGCCGGGGTCCGTGAGCCGGGAGCGCCGGGGGCTCGGAGTTCCTCGGACGTTCCGGAGGCCCCCAGTGCGCAGGGCGCGTCCGGCGCGCAGAAGGCTCAAGGCACCGACTCCGGGACCGGCGGCCGCAGTTCCGGCTGGCCCGTGATGCCGCCGCCGGACCTGGATCTGCCTACCAGGCCTGTGCCCCGGGCGCCGCTCACCGATGTGGTCCCGCGGCGGACGTTGGTGATCCTCGCGGTGGCCATCGCGCTCGCCGTGATCGGCACCGTGCTGGCCCTCGCGTTCAGTGGTGACGACAGCGAGGCGAACGGCTCGAAGGGCAGCGGTGGTTCGAAGGCCGTCGCCAGTGGGACGCCGAGTGTGGACACCAAGGAGGACAAGGACGCCGGGACGGGTACGGACGGCGAGGCGACAAAGTCCCCCGCGGCGGGCTCGGCAGGATCCTCCGGCGACGCCGGCACGGACGGTCTGGTGGCGAAGACGTACAAGGGTGGCCAGGGCTACTCGATCGGCCTGCCCGACGGGTGGAAGTTCCAGTCCGCGGGCTCCTCGGGGGACCGGTTCACCGGCCCTGACGGGCAGAAGCTGCTCATCGCCTGGACGACCACGCCGAAGGACGACCCGGTCGCGGACTGGAAGAACCAGGAGCGCTACATGACGCGCTCGCAGTACGACCGGATCCGCATAGAGCAGGTGGACTACCGCGGCTGGAACACGGCGGACTGGGAGTTCACCTACATGGAGAGCGGGACGAAGTACCGGACCATCGACCGCGGGTTCGTCGTGAACGACCACCTCGGGTACGCGCTGATGTACACGGCAGAGGCCGCGAACTGGGGTACGGAGCTGCGTGACAACACGTGGAAGACACTGGCGGCGGCCTTCCAGCCCAGCAAGTGACACGGGTGGTTCCTGGGGTTTCGGGGGATTGAGGCGCGAGATCTCGGACGGGATCCGGCATCCCCTCTTTGCGGGTTGCCTACGGCACGTATCGTGAGTGTTTGCGGACCGTACGCATCCAGGTAGTCATCCGAACGGGACGCAAGACGAACGGAATTGACCAACCGGGCGGCCGGGGGAGGCAACGTGGACGACTATGCGGGTCGGGTTCTCGCCGACCGCTACCGCCTGCCACTGCCGCCCTCCGACGAGTACGAACTCGCCGAGACCCGCGCCTTCGACACGTACAGCGGTCAGGAAGTCCTCGTCCGTCAGGTTCCGTTACCGGAGGTCGTCGAGGCGGAGGTTCTCGACGCGGAGGGCCTGCCCGAAGGGTTCACGGCGCGTGAGCGCGGTGTGCGCAGGCAAGTGGGGCGCGCCGGCGCGAGCACGCGCCGACCCACCGATCCGGTCGTGCGGCGTGCGCTGGAGGCCGCGCAGGCGGCGGCGCGTATTCCCGACCATCCGCGGCTCGACCAGGTCTTCGACGTGTTCGCCGAGGGCGGTTCGCTGTGGATCGTCAGCGAGTTCGTGGCCGCGCGGCCGCTGGCGGCCCTCCTCGCGGAGAAACCGCTGACGCCGTACCGGGCGGCCGAGGTCGCCTCCGACGTGCTCATGGCGCTGCGGGTGCTGCACGCGCACGGCTGGGTGCACCGGAACATCACCGCGCGCACGGTCCTCGTCTGCGACGACGGACGGGTCATGCTGACGGGGCTGGCCGTCGGAGCGGCGGAGGAAGCGCTGTGCGGGTACGACCCGGTACCGGCCGAGGACGGCGAAGGGGACGGCGGGGCCGGAACGTTCGCTGAGCGGCCGGCGCAGGGTGGACCCGGCGGAGGCCTCGGGACCGGCGGCCCAGGCGCTGTTCCTGGCGTCGCGGGAAGTGACGGCCCCGCAGCCGCAGGTCCCAGTGGTGGATTCGGCGGTGGTGCCGGTGCCGTACCGGACGGGTCGGACCCCGAGGCCGCGCGGCGGGCCGCGATCCAGGCCCGGGAGGCCCGGGCGCTGCCGGGCACCGGCACGGACGGGGCGAACGGAGACGGCGGCAACGGCTCCGCTGCGCCGGCCGCGCTCGCCCGCAGGGACGCACTCGACAGCGGCGGGGACATCAGGGCCGCGCGGGCCGGCGCGATCGCCGCATACCGCGCGGGGGCCCGCGCGGCTGCCCGTGTGCAGGAGGCCCAGCAGAACGGACGGGCGGCACTGCCCGCGGCCCGCCCCCCGGGCGAGGGCGACACCGGCGTGCACGACGTGCCCCGCACCACACCTCCCGGCCAGATAGCCGACCCGTACGGCGTGCGCGGCGCGTCTCCCTGGCCGGGCGTCACACCACCGGCCGGCACCAATGGACATGCACAGGGGCATACGGCACTTCCCGCCGCCCCGGGAACGCCCCACTCCGGGCCCGGCGCCCCCGCCCTCACGCAGAGTGCGGGTGCCCCCGCCACACCCGCCCGCTGGGACGACCTGGTGGTCGGCGCTCCCGCCCACCGCGGCCCGGCCACCGCGCTCGCCGCCGAGCGGGCGCGGCATGCGCGGATGGCGGTGGTGGGGCCCGTGACCGAGCGTTGGGCGCCGGAGCAGGCCGGGCCCGTGCACGAGAACTGGCAGCTGGCCGCGCCCATCGGGCCCGCGACCGACCTGTGGGCGCTCGGCGCGCTGCTGTTCAGGGCCGTACAGGGGCATGCGCCGTATCCCGAGGAGTCGACGGCCGAGCTGGTGCAGATGGTGTGCGCCGAGCCGCCCGCGTTCGCGGAGGAGTGCGGGCCGCTCAGGCCGGTCGTGGAGTCACTGCTGCGGCAGGACCCCACCGAGCGCATCGACTTCGAGGAACTGCGGGGCTGGCTGCGGTCACTGGTGCGCTCAGCGCCCGAGCCGGACGCGGGAACGCACATCGTCGCCACACCGCCCGCCGACCCGCGCCGGCTGCCGATCGTGCGCCGCAAGGGCGAGTTGGTGCGCAGGCGGCGAGCGCGCCTGCCCGCCACCACCGCGCACGGGCGGCACAAGCGGGCCCGGCAGGACAGCACGCCCTCGCCCCGCAGTCTCGGCCGCACCCTGCTCCTGCTGATACTGCTCGCGCTGGCCGCGGCAGTGGCGTACGCCGTGCTGTTCTTGCCGAAGGCCGACGAGAACGGCTCGGAAGGTGCCGGGCAGACCGGTGCGGCCGGGGACGCGAGTCCGGCCCCGGAGCAGTCCCGGGTGGACGCGAGCAGCGAGCCCCGCCCCGACCAGACCTCGCCGGGCGCGGGCAACACTCCCTCCTCGTCCGCGGCTTCCACCGGGACGCAGTCCGGCACCGGTGCCGCCGACGGCTTCACTCTGCGCAAGGACCCGGACGGCTTCCAGGTCGCCGTGGCCAACGGGTGGGACCGCACCCCGAAGAACGGCCGCGGTCAGGTGGTGTACTCGCACGGCGACTTCGAGCTCATCGTCGTACCGGGGCGGGACACCGCGGACG